>CAYSBK010000101.1:0-8707 GCA_964429265.1 uncultured Pirellulales bacterium
CCTTTTTTGCAAAACAAACCCAATTTCAAAAAGGCCGAAATGAACCTAACTCGTTTTGTTATAAGAACTTACGACCGTTTGGACACTTGGTGCGATGGGAAAAACAAAGCCAATTCAAACCCAATTGCCCCGTCGGAACACCGGCCGGGCCCTCCGCCTGCCCGGCGCAACCTCCCCCGCACCGCCGCCGGCCCCCTGTTGCCATTGCTACGCGCGTATCCCGCTCTGCTGCTCCAGCTTCCGGTTCAGCGCCTTGATCTTGTCCTCGACCCGCACCAGTTCCGTGATGTCCCGCACCACTCCCACCACCGCCAGGCTGTTGCCCCGCTCGTCTTTCACGATCGACCGCGAAACCGATGCCGGAAAAATGCTGCCGTCCTTGCGCTTGTGGTAAAACGCTATCTCCCAGTCCGTACCCGTAAAGCCCGTCCGAAACACGCTTCGCGTCGAAGTACCCTCGCCCTTGCCGATCCAGAGAATGTTGCTGTGTCTGCCCAGAACCTCCTGTTCTTCATAGCCGTAATTCTTGCAAAACGCCTTGTTAACGAATATGATCCGGTCCTCAAGGTCCGTGATGTAAATGCACTCCTTCGTACTGGTAACCGCCGCCGACAGCAACTGCATCTGGTCCTGCATCTGCTTGTGCTTGACCACGTTCTCCACCGTTATCGGCAGCGTCTTCAGATAGCTGCGATCAAGGTCCTTTATCAGGTAATCCGCCGCCCCGGCCCTGTATGCCTGCACCGCAACTTCCTCGTCGCCGGCGCCGGTAACCAGTATCACCGGCGTGTTCCCGGCCAGCTCTATAACTTCCATACCGGTCCCGTCGCCCAGCGAATAGTCCGAAATAACCACGTCGAACTGTTCCGCCGCCAGAAGCTCCCGCGCCTCCGCAACGGACTCGGCCGTCTTGTACTCGTACGGAATCTTCTCGCTTTCCACCAGCCGCTCGAACGCCATCCTGTCCAGTCGGTTGTCTTCGACCAGCAGAATCTTATGCTTTTGCCTGTTCATATTCCGGTGCTCCGTTTGGCAGCTTGCTCAGGTTCCAGTACAGGTTTACCGTCCTTATCGAGTCCACGAACTTCTGGTAGTCGGCCGGCTTGACCATGTACCCAGCCACCCCCAGTGAAAAACTGTCCACCACGTCCTTGTCGCTGTCCGATGTCGTCAGTACCACCACCGGGATCTTCTTGAGCCGTTCGTCGGCCTTCACCACCTTGAGGAACTCGACGCCGTTCATCCTCGGCATGTTCAAATCGAGAAAGATAAAGCACGGCTCCGCGTTGCTTTCATCATTCAAATACCCCAGCGCCTCTTCGCCGTCTTTGACGTGCACAATCGTATTGTGGATACGCAGGTCTTCAGCCGCACGTTTGAACGTCATCGCATCAACGGTGTCGTCCTCAACAAGCAATATGGGCTTCAAGTTCCGCATCTTGCACCTCGCTTTGTGCCTTCGGCAGCGTAAAGTAGAACGTGCTGCCTTTACCTACTTCCGATTCCACCCACACCTTCCCTCCGTTCAGTTCGACCGCCTTCTTTACAACGGTAAGTCCGATGCCGGTACTCTCGAAATCGTCCCGTGTCGAAAGTGTCTGGAAAATGCGAAATATCTTGTCGAAATACCTGCTGTCGATGCCGGGACCGTTGTCGCTGACGCTGAACTTCCAGTACCCATCCTCTTCCGTGCAGCCGATCCGGATGTCCCCCTCCGGCTTGTCCATATACTTGACGGCGTTGCTGAGCAGGTTCTCGAAGACGCTCACCACCGGCGTCCTTTCGCACTCGACCACCGGAAGGGTCGTTTCAACCGTTACCTTGATGTTTTCGGGCGGGGCGACCATGTCGATTATCTCGGGGATGAGCTGATTAAGGTCCACCTTGACCTTCTTCTCCTTCATTCTTCCCACACGCGAATACTGCAGCACGCCCTCGATGAGATTGTGCATCCGCTTCACCCGCGTCACCAGCAGCTCCAATTGCTCTTTGCCTTTTTCATCGAGCTTGTCGGCGTAGTCGGTCGCTATCCAGTCCGCAAGCGTCCTGATGCCGCGAAGCGGCGCCTTCAGGTCGTGCGAGACCACGTACGCAAAGTCTTTCAGCTCCTGGTTGATGCTCTTGACCTTCTCGTTGACCCGCTTGAGCGACTCAATGAGCCTGCGTTGTTCTTCCTCGGATTTCTTGCGCTCCGTGATGTCCCTGGTAACGGCGATTATGTAGTTCTCCCGGCGATGGCTTACGAACTTCAGACTGGTCTCGGCGTCGAACCTGCCGCCGTCCTTGCGCCGGTGCGTCCCCTGCACGATGATGTCGGTCCTTTCCTGCAGTTGCTGGACCTGCTTCTGCCAGGCCTGGTCGCTGTCGACAAGCTCGTCTATGTCCTTGATCGTCATCTCCAGCAGCTCTTGGCGGCTGTAGCCCAGCATCTCACAGGCCTTCTGGTTCGCATCGAGCAGCCGGCCCCATTTGCAGTCTATGATGTAGATGCAATCGTTGGAGCGGTCTATCAGGCTCCTGAACAACCGCAGCCTTTCGTCGGACTGCTTGGCCTCGGCCACCCGGCCGAGATGCTCGGCAAGGGCGCCAAGCATCTCACGCTCTTCGTCGAGGAAGCAGGGCCGTTCCGGCTGTTTCGCACCGAGATAGTAAACCTCGATGCTGCCTGCCTTTTCCCGGCGGACCTCTATGGGGGCACACTGGCTGTATTCACTCTTGTCGAAGTTGTCAGTCTTGTACTGAATCCCGTCGAAGGTGATTCGCACACAGGTCTGCTGGGGGTCCTGGTAGGCCTTGCGTATGAGTTCCGTGCTTTCCTGGAATATCTGCTCAAGTGTGATATCGGGTTGCTGGCCGAACTTCGAAAGGCCATAGAAACAATTAAGTTGTCGGATGCGCCGGCGCAGTCGGTCCTGGGTGCTCGGCTCGTCGCAAGGCTGCTGCTGGTCGGTAGCCTCCGCCGAGTCCCCGCGCCCCGACGCCCGACGTCCGGCGGGACGCCTGGAGGAACGACTTCCATCGGCGGCTGCAGTCCTGTTTACGCCGGAAGCGAGCTTGTGTTCCGACCCCCTGCTTCGCAGCAGCGCCGACACCGCCGCCACCACCCCGGCACCGGCCAGCAGCGCCCCAGCCAGCGCATTTCCCGTGGCGACCCGGCGCAGTTCATGCAGCCTCGCCGCCGTGATAATCGGCTGGCTGCCGCTTCCAAAAGTACCCTGAGTACCCTGCTCGTTCGGCTCAGAACTGCTGAGCCGAACAACGCGTGACAGATATGAATCGCTGGCCGCCATTCGCTCGACGTCTGATAACACACGCCGGCTATAGACGACCCCTGCCACGCCCAGCGTCGCCGCGGCGGCGGCGATCCAGGCAAAGCTAAGAAACCATCCGTCGGTATTTCTCATGCACGAACCTCTTTCTGTTGCTGCCATACGCAATCTGCGTGCGAGACGACCTGTCCGAAACGACGGCGGCGTTGAAACTCCGAAATCACCCACGTTTTATTCGGACCCATTGAGGCCTGTCGCCGGTCGGCACACGGCGCGCCAAACCCGGCAAGATATCGGCCAATAACAGCCGGTGATTTAGCAGCAAGTCCGTCCAGAGGCCGCCGCCGGGGCGCGCCGATGGCGTTGTTGGGATGGTGTTGGGCGGGTTCACCCGCTGATGAGCTGGTTCAGTCTTTCGCGGTTTGTAACCAGCCAGTCGACTTTCCGGTGAATCATTTTCAGAAAATCGACGCCGGAGAGGTTGCCGAAAAGGCCTGTTGCGGCAATGGGGACGATTGCCTCGGTTATCATCGCCTCTACCATCAAATCTGTCACGGCCGAGAGTTGTTGCCGGGGCAGGCGCCTGACGCGGCGGTAGCCGTCGGCAAACTGCGCCAGCCTGGTGTGGTCCAGGTAGGCGGGCCAGTCGGCGGGATGCGGTCGGCCGCCGACGATCGAAAACTGAAGCATACCGTTCGCCAGGTCGGTGACCGTGGGGGCAAGTCTGACCGAGTCGAAATCAAGTACCGCCACCAGGCGCGGGCCGTCAAAGAGCATATTGCCGGGATGCCAGTCGCCGTGTACGATTTGCCTGGGCCAGTTGTCGAAACCCTGCTCGTTGACCCTCACCGCGGCGGCGTTGTAGAACTCGCTCAGGGTGTCGGTGACGCGGCTAAGTTCTTTGCTTGGCCGGGCGGTTTTTCGTGAACCTGCGGCTTTCAACTGCCTGCGAACGACCGACGAATCATGAAAACTCGTGGTGGGTGCCTGCAGGGGCCAGGAAAAATCAGCCAGAATCCCGTGCAATCTGGCAAGCTGTCTTGCGGCTTCGGCAGTGGCCTGGGGGGAACCATCGTACCGCGAGCCCGTGACAAACGCGAACAGCTCGTAAAGATGGTCCTCGACCTGCACGAAAGTGCCGCCTCGACCGGCGGTTTCCACGATACCGGAAACGGCAAATTCCTTCTCGGCCAGATAAGTCTGAACGGCGTGCGATAATTTTAGGCGTTCCAGGTCGGTTTTTGCACTTGGCCTGCGCTTGAGGAAAAACGTGCCTTTCTCAGACCTTATTATCGCCTTGCCCGCCCGGCCGTTGCCCGCGCGCAGGGGCGTAAGCTGGTGAACCCGGCCGATGTCGTAGCGACTCAGCACCTGCACCAGTTCGCTCGATGGGAACTGTGAGCCTCGCACGGCCATTGCCTGCCGACCTCGAAAATCCCGAAAAACCGTCCGGTGCGTTCTATGCAGATATATTATCCACGAAATCACCCGACGATTCAAGGAGAAAATCGGGTTGTTCCCGGAATGAGGGGGGCGTGCCGACGCCGCAGTTAACCGCCCAGTCGAACCGCCAGCAGGATTATCACCAGCACCGCCACCACAACCACCGCGCAAAGCACCACCACGGCCAGTTGGTATTTTGCAATGAGCTGCTCTTTTTCCTGCACCACCTCCGCGGCCGACTCGAGGTCCACCGCTTCGCCTTCCTCGAGCTGCTCAAGCCCCGACAGGTCAAATCTTCGACGCGCCCGCAGCGGCGGCTGGCCGGCGGCAACGGCCCGGAGGTCTTCGAGGAGTTCCCTCGCGTTCTGGTAACGCTCCTGGCGACGCTTGGCCATCATTGTCTCGATAACCTCCGAGACTCCAGCCGAAAGTGCCGTGTTGATATGGTCCGGAGGTATGAGCGGCTCGCGCAGGTGCTTTTTCATCACCTCGGTGGGGTCGTCGGCCATAAAGGGGACTCGCCCGGTCACCATATGGTAGAACGTCGCGCCCAGGCCGTAGATGTCGGCCCGGCCGTCGATGTCCACCTTGCCCTGTATCTGTTCGGGCGAGATGTAATATGGCGTGCCGTAGGCCTTGCCCGCTTCGCTCTTGGCAAGCTCGACATCGGTTGTCTCCCTGGCCAGACCCATGTCCGCCAGCTTCGCAACGCCCTCGGGGGTAATCATTATGTTTTTCGGCTTGACGTCGCGGTGAATAAGTCCCCTTTCGTGTGCGTGTGCCAGAGCCTCTGCAACCTGGATGACGATATCGAGGGCCTCCTGCTCGGAAAAGATCTTCCCCGCCGACAGGTCGTCATAGAGCGTCTTGCCCTCAACGTACTCCATCACGAAATAGTGATAGCCGCCCGCCTCCCCGACGTCGTATGCCTGAACGATGTTGTTGTGGCTGAGTTTGGCGGCGACGCGGCCCTCCCTGTAGAAGCGCTCGACATATTCGGGGTTCTCACTGAATCGCTTCGGCAAAACCTTGATTGCTACGGTGCGGTTGAGGCTCAACTGCTTGGCCTTATAGACTATCGCCATTGCCCCGGAGCCGAGCTTCCCGAGTATCTTGTAGCCCGGTATCTGGTGGACCGCCGCCTTGCTTTCCTTTATCGTGGCCTTGAGTCTTTGGGCCTGGCCGGGCGTGATGTAGCCAAGCTCCACCATAAGCTCCTCCAGAGTCGCCGGTTGAGTCTGTCGGCGTTGCTCCAATCGCTGCAAGCCGGCGCGCAGCTCCTGGTCCGTACACAGGCCCTGCTCTACCGCCATCCTTCCGAATAACGTGTCGTAACTTGTCTCAGTGCTCATCGAACCATCGGAGCGCTTACGGTTTTGCTTCTGATCGCGCAACGCAGTCCTTCTTCAAACCGGCCATTGTGGATTATCGGGCCAACCATCCGTAGTGTCAAAAAAAATCTGCGTTGGACCGGCGTCGGTTCCGCAAGAGCATCGGCTTTTGGAGTGCGGTGGTTTACTGCCGGCGTAGCTGCCGGTAAGGTCCGGTTGCACCAGAGCCCCCCAACATCAACCCTCCCACATAACGGCGGGCCTGCTCAGCGAATGGCGAACTCTCGTTTGCGGGTGTTTAGTTGCGCCTTCAGGCGCGCGATTATCGAGGAGTGCATCTGCGAAACCCGCGACTCCGAGAGGTCAAGCGTCGCCCCGATTTCCTTCATCGTCATTTCCTCGTAGTAATACAGGACGATGATGAGCCTCTCGGCTCGAGTCAGGCCCTTGGTAAGGAGATTCTTCAGGTCCCTTTTCTGTGCTTCGGTAAGCGGGTCGAGGCTTTTCGTATCCTTGATAATGTCGATCTCACGGATGTCCTTGTCGCTGTCTCCGTCCGAGTGCTCGGTATTAAGCGAGACTATGCTGACGGCATTGGCATCCCTTTGAAGCCTGTCGAACTGTTCCATATCCATATCGAGCTGACGTGCGGTCTCCTGCATCGTCGGCCTGCGCCCCAGATGCGTTTCGAGGCACTGCCTGGCCCGTGCAAGCTGATGCGCACGCGCGCGCACCAGTCGGGGCACCCAGTCCATGCTCCGCAACTCGTCGAGTATCGAGCCGCGGATTCGCGGCGAACAATAGGTCTCGAACTTTACCCCTCGTTGCGGATCGAAGGCCTCGATCGCGTCCACCAGGCCGAATACACCCGCGCTGACCAGGTCGTCAAGGTCCACCTTGTCCGGCAGCTTCGCATAGAGCCGCTCAGCTGTACACCTGACCAGGTACATATACCTGTTGAGCAGCAAGTTCCTGTAGTGGTGGGAGCGGGTCTTGTGAAATTGGTCCCATAACTGCTGGGTGTCGAGTTCTTGCGAGGTTTTCACGTTTTCCTCCGTATCCTTGGTCGGTTCGTAATCTTCCTTGCAGCGGGCACATCCTTGCAGAACCCGCAATTCCGGCTGTCGGGCCGTCGGTGCAAGCATCCGGAGGTGGAACACCCGCAAGAACCTTTATCGGCCATTTCCCTGCGGACTTTAGCCTACGGTCGCAAAGTCGCTGCTTTTCTCCGGCCGGCAACTGCGACACGGTCACTTTTTTGTCTGGCCTGCAACGGTCCATCGTTCAATAAATGCAACTGCCGCAAAAGCGGCCGAAATCCTCCTGCGGCTATTCAAAAATCGAAGCCAGCCCGCGCTTGTATCTCAGCAGTTCCGCGGCTATTCGCTGGTTAAGAGCATTCTCCATAAGCTTGTTAAGCTGCAGCTCCAGGTACCGGTCCACATCCCGCTTCAGCAACTCCGCGGCAAAGCGGTCCACCACCGGTTCAACGCGAAAATCACCACCCGGCTCGAAAGCGACGTTGCCGCTGTCGCGCAACAGCAGCCTGCCCCTGCGTACGTGCTCGGCCACGGCGCGGTCGAGTGCGGTGCAGAACTCCTTCACCGGCAAATCGTAGGGTATGTAATCCCTTCTGGTCGCACAGTTGATATTCCGCGTGAGAACTTTCTGACGAATCCGCGTGAAGCGAATGATCTTCACGAGCACGTCCGTAATGTTATCTGCGATCAGCGCGGTTAGATTCATCGCCGTCCCTGACCCCTTGCCATCATCCTTGAAGCTCCATCAGTCCAACCGGCTGCGGCCGACTCCGGAAAAAAGCGTCGACGTTCCTTCGTGCCGGTAAGGGACCCTCGGTTCTAATTCATTCGCTGCCGGCGCCGCCTGCCCGGAGGGCGGCCGGCGGTTCTTTCCTTTTGCAAGATCCGGCGTATTTCGCTGAGACTGCGGGTCTTCTTCAGTTCAGCGATCCTCGCCAGGTCCGCAAAAACGGATTCATCGTAGAGACGGTGGCCGCCTTCGGTCCACTCGGCCTCTCGAATAAGACCCATCACGGTGTAATTGTGGATGGTCTGCCGGGAAAAAGCGGTCCAGCGGACGATGTCGCCAATGCGATAAAGCTTTCGTGGAATTGGGAATGTCCCCACCTTGGTCTGTGCATCAATCATAACCACGCGTCCCCGAAGCCTTTATTAGACGTCACTTGCCGGCCTTGCCTGGATTGCCCGAGGGTTCTGTACGCGACCACCTTTCATTTGAGGCTGGGCGGCGCGAAATATCCCAGCACCATCGGTCATCCTTGTCGGCATCGGCCGGAAAGCTGTACACGCAACCGGCATCCACCTTTGGACACAGCTCAATGCCTCGGCAGTGTTGTCGGCGAGAGGCCGCAGGCATTTTACGTTTTGTAAAACGTAAAAGTCCTCCCGTGCGCTGTCAACTACTTTTTCAAAAATTTTTTTTACGAGCCTGGAAAAACCGCCGCCTTTCTTCTTTCGTCTATGCCAACGCCACGCTTCGGCACCGCCATCCCTTCACAGTCCGCCCGATAATCCTGGCCCTTCAACTCCGCCAAGCCGTCCCAGCGATACGCACCGTCGACGGCGATGCCCAAAAACAACGGGGCCCATCCCTCGATGGGATGGGCCCCGAATCGGAGCATAT
>CAYSBK010000102.1:0-8695 GCA_964429265.1 uncultured Pirellulales bacterium
CCGATAAACGGCATCAAATGGTGCTCGCAGATGCTGAAAAAGGGTATGTCCCGCAGCAATACTATCTCGTCGTATTTCTCGGTGAAAACGCTTTGGAGGTACCCTTCCGGGTCCTGCCTCATCCCGGCCAGAAGCTCGGCATACATCCTCGCCACACGCTGCGGCGTCTGCCTGAGACCCTCGCGGTCGGGGTCCTCGCCAATGGCCAGAAGGATTTCCCTTACCGCAGCTTCGAGCCTGTCGGCGTCAACCGGTTTTGTATTCCTTTCTGTGGTCATTTGAGCTTTATCCCAGAGTCTGTCATATTCATTTTCGACCGGCAACGTTCATCAGGTACGTCGACAGCAGACGTACTCCGAAACCGGTGGCACCCTCTGCGGCGAACTCGTCACCCTTGTCCTGTATCTCCACGCTGGCGATATCGAGGTGTGCCCACTTCTTGTCATCGACGAACTGCCCCAGGAACGCCGCTGCCGTACAGGCCCCCCCGTAGCCGGCTTTGCTGCCGATATTCTTCAGGTCCGCAAGCTTGCTCTTCATTTCCTCGGCGTATTCCTCGCCGCTGGGCATATGCCAGACCTTTTCGCCGCTGGCCCCGGCGGCCTGCTGCAGTTGCTTGATCAGTCCATCGTCGTTGCCCATCAGCGCCGCCATATACCTGCCCAAAGCCACCCGGCACGCACCGGTAAGCGTCGCAATGTCGATTATTATCTCGCAGTTCTGCCTGACCGCGTAGCTGAGACCATCGCAAAGTATCATCCGGCCTTCCGCATCGGTGTTCTGGACCTCAACGGTCTTCCCGCTGAAGGTAGTCACGATGTCGCCCGGTCGATAACTTGTGCCGCTCGGCAGGTTCTCGGCGGCCGGAACGATACCATAGATGTCAAGCGGCAGTTCCATTTCAGCCGCCGCCTTCACCGTCGCCAGTACCGCGATGCCGCCCGACTTGTCCAGCTTCATCTCGTCCAGCCCTCTGGAGGGCTTTATGTTTATACCGCCGGAGTCGAACGTTATTGCCTTGCCGACCAGTGCAACCGTGGGCTTGCGGCGTGCGGCGGCCGCACGGCTTCTATACCGCATCACGATAAAACGCGGCTTGCTGTTGGAACCGCCTCCGACCGCAAGCACTCCTCCCATGCCCTTTGCTGCCATTTGTCTTTCGTCGAGCACCGTGCAGGTGACATTTCTGAGCGTCCTCGCCAGCTTCTTTGCTTCGGTCGCCAGCGCCGGCGGGTTGATGACGTTGCCAGGGCGATTTGCCAGCGTCCGCGCGTAACTCTGGGCCGCGCCCAGTACCCGCCCGGCAACCAGACCCCTGTTCAGGCTCCTTGCAACCGCAGAATCGGGGTCCACCAGCTCGACCCTGAGCCGGTCCGGCCGGTGGTTCTCGTTTCGCGTGACAAACTCATCATACCTGTAGCTGCCGAAGTAAATTCCTTCGGCCGCCGCCCGGCCGACGTCTATTGCATCAAGGCGCTTTCCAAACGCGCAGTGTCCGGCAAAACTAACCTTCTTGACCTTCATATCGACGGCCTTTCTGGCCGCCGCTGCCGCCGAGCGGCGAACCGTGTCAAGAGTCGCCTGCTTCTGGTCACCAAGGCCCACCAGAAGAACCCTTTCTGCGCCGATTCGGCCGTTGCCGTAAAGCACCGCCGTCGAGCCGCATTTGCCTTCGAAATCGCCCAGTTCCATCAGCCGCTTGATCGCACCATCAAGCCGGCGATCGACCCCGCTGGCGGCGGCATCGAGGGTCTTGCGGCCCGCAAAAAGGCCCAAAACCAGCATATTCGTGCGGCACGCCGCCAAATCAGCCCTCCGCGCGGAAAGCTCGACCTGGATGATGTCTTTCATCTCTGCTCGTCCTTATACAATGTTTTTATCCTTGTGTCTTTGCCTGGCCCTGTGGCGCAGGTAACTTTCGACAAAACCGTCCAACTCGCCGTCGAGCACGCCCTCGACATTGCCGGTCTGGAAATTGGTGCGGTGGTCCTTGACCATTCGATAAGGCTGTAACACGTAGCTGCGTATCTGGTAGCCCCAGGCAATTTCACCCTTGTCGCTGTAGAGCCTGGCCAGCTCGGCGTCGCGTTTCTGCTGCTGCAGCATATAGAGACGCGATTTGAGCATCGCCATTGCCTGGGCGCGGTTCTTGTGCTGGCTTCGTTCGTTCTGGCATTGCACCACCAGCCCCGTGGGAATGTGCGTGATGCGAACGGCCGAACTGACCTTGTTGACGTGCTGGCCGCCGGGGCCGCTGGCCCGGTAGAAATCAGTCTTGATGTCATTCTCGTTGATTTCTATGTCGCTGTCCTCGTCGAATTCCGGAACGCAGTCCACCGCCGCGAAGCTGGTGTGTCGCCGGCTCTGCGAGTCGAAGGGGCTTATGCGGACCAGCCGGTGCACCCCCACCTCGCAGGACAGCCTGCCGAATGCAAACGGTCCCTTTACGTGCAGTGTCACCGAGCGCACGCCGGTCTCTTCGCCCGGCGTTATATCAAGCTGCCGGAACGTATATTGCTTTGCTTCGAAGTAACGAGTGTACATCCTCAGAAGCATATTGGCCCAGTCGCAGCTTTCCGTGCCGCCGGCGCCGGCGTGAATACTGAAGAAGCAGTTCTTCATATCGTCAGGCCCGTCCAGCAGGCCCGCCAGCTCTATTTGCGTACATTTCTTCTGCAGCTGTACCAGGTCCTCGGCCAGTTGCGCCAGTTCGTCGGGGTCGCTGTGAACGGCCAGCTCGAACAACTCGCGCAGGTCCTGAGCCTCACGCTCGATTTCCTCAACCGGCTCCACCACCGCCTTCAGCGCGCTCAGTTTCGACACAACCGACTGCGCAGCCTCGGCGTTGTCCCAGAAGCCTGGCTCGGACATACGCTTTTCGATTGCCTGTAGCTGGGCTTTTTTTGCAGGCAGGTCAAAGCCAGTCCCGGACCTTTTCGATCCGGGCCGACAGCTCTGATATCGCTGCTTTCAGTTCCGTTGGTTCCATTGTGTTCGGGCTCCGGTCTTTTTCCTATTCTTGCGGTACGGCGCAAACAACCCGCCCATATTTCAAACAACTGGCTTTATACCGTCCCAGACTCAACTAGGCAATCGTTATGTTATCTTCGCGGTAACCTTATGAAACAGCCAGGGGATCCAGCTTCCTCAGCCGCTCGGTATAAATCTTGTAGGGGTGTTTCTTCAACAGCTCGCGGCCGTACTCGGCCAATGCCTGCTGTCTTCGCTTGCGCGTCAGGAATCCTTTCACTTCCTGTTTGACCGCCTTTGACAACTTTCTCTCCGAGCCGGGCTTCTTCTGCACTATCTTGACTACTCGCCACTTTACCCCTATCTGTCGCCGCCGGATGTCGGTGTAAAAGCCCTTGATTGGACCGACGATGTCGTTCGGCTCGGCCGACCAGAGCTGTTCAAAGAATATCCCTTCCGAGTCCACCGTCACCGTTGCGGGCCGGTTGTCTTTCCGAAGCGAGAACTGCTCGGCCACGCTCTCGAATGACTGTCCGCCGTCGAGCGCTGCCTTGGCCTGCCTGGCCGTGGCCAGGTCCTTGCACCATATCTGCCGTATCTTCACGCTGTCCTTACGCCGGAATTGCTCCTTGTGCTGCTCGAAGTAGGCCGCGATTTCCTCGTCGGTCGGCTTCTCCACGTTCTGGTAGATTTTGCGCCGCACGTCGCTCAGGATATAGCCGTCTTCGCGATTTCGAACCTTCTTGACGTATGCAGGGTCCTTGTCAAGACCCTGTGCCCTGGCCTGCGACACCAGGATCGATGTCCGCAGCGCTTTTTCAAGAAGCTCCTCAACGCCCTTGAGTGTGTCGAGATTCTTGGGGCGGTCAGGTGGGGACATCTTGTGCAGCGTCCAGAACCAGTCCTCGATCGTAACCCTGCCCCCATCGAACGTCGCCAGGGGTGTCTGTTTTTCCTCCGGCGTTAATTCCTCTTCAATTTGCCATCTCTTTATCCAGTAACCCCTTCGCTGCCTGCTGGGCTTGTACAGAAGTCTTTGATGGGCCTGGGCGGCCTTTGGGAAATTGTACTTCAGCAGTTTTACGTTGCGTCGTTCACGGAGTTGCTCGTAGTAGCGGTCGACAAGGTTTCTTACTTTTTCACGCCGCAGTACGAGCTCGGCGTTTTTCTTGTTGAGCTTCGGGTTGCTTTTGATTTTTTGTTCTATCTCGGACTCGGTAATCTTTATCTGTCTTGCTTTATCTGCCAGTTCCTTCCGCAGCAGCATGTTAATAAGGTCGTTCTCGTTCATCTCCCGAAGCGTCGGGCTGTTGGGCAGCACATTGTCCTGGCGGGCCTGCACCAGCATCGCCTTTTCCGCCAGCATCTCCATAAGAACCTCGTTAACCTCGGCCGGCTCACATCGGCCCGATTTCCCTATCTCGCCGCGGCGCAGCTTCAGCAGAACCTTTTCGACCAGCTCGTCTGCGGTGATGGTATAGTCGCCGATACGCGCTACCACGCCTGGCTCTTCGGTTTGTGTGGCCTGCCCGGTCTCGGGGGAAGGCGCAGGCTGGGGCCGCTCAGCTTTGGCCGCTTCCGTCGCCGGTTTTGCCGCCGGTGCCTCCGCAGCGGTCGATGGCTCTGCCGCCGGTTCGGGTTGCATGCGAGCCTGCGGCGCCTGGGGGACATTGACCTTGCCCGGCTGCTGTTCGCTCTCGCAGCCGTAGCACAGCAGAATCAACACAGCCACAGTGAACGTTAATCTGCCGGCAATCGTTTTCATAGCTCGCTCCTTGCTCAAAACCAGCATTTTATCGTGGTTTCACTGTTCAGGCCTGTCGGCCGCCGCAAACCCTGAATCCTACCAAGAGATTCGTTCCCTGTCAAATACATCGCTGCACTACCGCCGCATTCGCAGGCCCGCGTGCGATCCGTCGCCGCGGGCCGAAAAATATGCTCCGGGGCTTTATGTTACACCGCCGCGCCTGTACAATGGGCGTACCACGGGCGGGCTTGGACTGGCAGACGCCGCGCAGGCAGGAAAGGTCATTGCGATGTGGCAAAACGGCGGGATGGTTTTCGAACGCTTCGGAAGCAGCCGGCACCTCAGGATCCGCACGGCCGACGACCTCCAAAAGGCCCTCGAACTCGACGAGGCACACTGGGTCGCCACAAGCGCACCGGTGGATATGTTCAACTGCGACGAACACTTCCTGAAACTGTTGGATAGCGACAACAACGGGAGGATTTTGTGCCACGAGCTGAAGGACGCGATTCGTTTTGCCCTGGCCGTGCTGGGTGACCGAGAGCCGATAAATGCAAGAAGCACGTCACTTGCGCCGCAGGCCGTCTCGGCTGATACCCCGCAGGGCCGGCAGGTCCTGGAAGCGATCGAGGCCGTAAACACACGGCTCGGCCGACCCAGGGACGCCGACATCACGCTCCAGCAGATTCGCCACCTCAAGGCCGCTTCCGAATCCAGGCCCGTCAGCGAGGCGGGCGTGGCATTGCCCGAGGCGGCCGATGGCCAGGTCAGGCAGTTCATCTGCGATATCATAGAGACCATCGGCGGCGTCGAGCATCCCAGTGGCGGCCGGGGGGTCGATTCGGCGACGCTGGACACGTTCCTGG
The DNA here is from genome assembly GCA_964429265.1 of uncultured Pirellulales bacterium. Taxonomy (GTDB): domain Bacteria; phylum Planctomycetota; class Phycisphaerae; order Sedimentisphaerales; family Anaerobacaceae; genus CAYSBK01. Next base: position 5,584 of record CAYSBK010000102.1, read on the forward strand.
CAAAGGCCCACGCCTATCTCGACTGGTCTGAAAAGGGCAAAATCCCTCCCGGAAAACGCAAAACCGACGTTATGCCTCTCGGTGCCGAGACGACCGCTGCCTATGAGGTTTTCTGTGCGTTGCGGGGCAAGCTCGACCAGTATTTCGCGCAGTGCCTGGCACTGAATCTCGACCAGCGATTCGCCCAGAGGATGGGCTGGACGCAGGAGGAGCTTGAGCGGCTTGATTTCGACGACCCCGCCGTTATCGAGCAGGTCCTTGAGAAAGCCCCGCTGGCCCCGGCCCGAGCCGACCAGGTACTTGACTTCGGCGACAAGATAAATCCCTTTTACGAGGAGTTGCTGCGGCAATTTCGCCGCCACGTCGTCGAGCCGGTGCTCGGCAAGAATATCGACAGCCTTTCCGCAGGCCACTGGCGGCAGATAAGGGCGTTCTTCGCTGCGCACGACCGGTGGGTTTGTGAAAAACCCGCCCCCGAGATGGAAAGGCTCGGTATTGAAAAGCTGCAGGCTTATGTCGAAGGTGACTTCGCGCCGCGGCTGCGGGCGCTTATCGCCGCCAGTCAGGACACCGCCGGGATACTCGAAAAGATAAGACTGCTGGAAAACGTCGTGCTTCTGCAAGTGCACCTGATCGATTTTGCGAACAATTTCATAAGCTTTCCGCACCTTTACGACCTGGCCCGCAGGGCCATGTTCGAGATGGGAACGCTGGTTATGGACGGGCGGCGGTTCAACCTGGCCGTGCGGGTCCGCGACAGGAATCGGCACAAGGCCGCCGCCGCAGGCTGCAACATATTCGTGCTCTACATCGAGGTAACCGCCCGCGCCGACGGCGACACAATGGAACTGGCGGTGCCGGTAACCGCCGGCGGCCGGGGCAACCTCTGCGTCGGCAAACGTGGCGTATTCTACGACCTCGCAGGCCGGGAATATGACGCAAAGGTAATCGACATTGTCGAAAATCCTATCAGCCTTCAGGAGGCGCTGTTTATGCCGTTCCGTCGGCTGGGTCGCGTGCTGGTCGGAAAGATAGAATCGATCACCACCGCCGCCGAGAAGAAGCTCGACTCGAGGGTTTCCGCGACGGTCGAGCAGGTCGCCGCACCGCGGCCCGCCACCGCCGAGGCTGCTGGTGCGTCGCGTCTTTCGCGGGCGGGGATGCTGATGGGAGCCGGCGTCACCCTCGCGGCGCTTGGCTCGGCCGTGGCATATATAACCAAGACGCTGTCGGCGGTTAAGCCTCTAAGCGCCATTCTGGCGGTCCTGGCCGCGGCGGCGGCGGTGATGCTGCCGGTGTCGATAGTGGCGTTTCTGAAGCTTCGCCGACGCGACCTGAGCGCCATACTCGAAGGCTGCGGCTGGGCGATAAACGCGCGTATGCGCCTTTCGCGAAAGCAGTGCCGCTTCTTTACACACCGGCCCAGGTACCCGACAGGCCGTTAGGGCAGTATCCGCCGCAGGATGCGTTTGAGCTTTTCGAGAAAGCTACCGGGATATTCCACTATCAATTGCTCTTTCTCGGCATCGAGGCGCAAGGTGCCACCCCGACCGTAGCGCCGGGCTATGTCGCGTACCGTAACATCCGCAAACTCCATCGGAAAAACGTCGGTATGGATGTTGGCCGGCGGTCTGCGGCCAGTTTCACCGGCGGCGCTTAATTGTAAGGCCCGCACGAGGAAGTCACGCACTTCGTCTGCATTAGTAAATCTGGCATAAGGAACACGCACGTCGAAGAGATTCTCGATGGAGTCGTTCTCTCTGGGCAGGTGCGGGATGTAAGGGATGTGCAGGATGAGTCTGTAACGCTTTATCCCGTAAGACGCCCTTATGAGGGCGACCTTTTCCAGCGGCTGATCCAATGAAACCATATGAAGGAAGCCGCCGGTGGAGCTGCCTCTTCCAAACAGCACATTGCCCTGGGCATCGAGAAAGTCAAAGGTCACCCGCATCGACTCAGCCCGCGGCTGGCAGACGAAGACGAAGCCGGTGGCCCCTTGACCCGGCGGCGCCTTGAAGAAACCGTTACCCAACCAGCTACCTTGCTTTACATCCGGCACAACCGCCAGCAGCCTGCAGCTAAAACCTTCCTGTTCAAAGCCTGTCCCTGGTTGCGGCTCAAACTCGAACGTCCTTACCGGTCCAGACAAAACGTTTATCACGACATCCACCGGCGCCCGATGCCACAAAGCCACAGGCATCCTGTACCACGTTAAGCCTTTGCCGCCTGAACATTCCCATCCCTTGGCTATTTGCTTGCTGGTAGTGGCATCGAAGGCCCGAGGCGGGCCTAGGAATTTGACAGTTTCCCCCGGCTGCAGGCGAAACCCAAGCTGAATGTGAGGAAAGGGGTTACCGACAAATCGTTTCACGGGTTCGCTCAGGCGGAAATTATGGAGCCGTTTTACCAACTCCGCCGGTATCGGCGAAAGATTCGCATCGTAGAAGCGGTATCTCGTCTCATCTTCCGCTGTTTGATTCGCATCGAGATAGGCCACGCCGATCGTGACACATTCCAGCGTTCCGCCGGCGATCTCCAGCGGCCGGCCCAGCTTCCAGTGGCGCAGCTCGAACGGAAAGGCATTCTCAACGGGGTTTGCTGTGGGACCATGCACGACATAACGGTCGTCGAGTGAGGTTATCGTGAACTTATTGAAGAAGTTGGGGTCCAGCTTCGCCGGCGGCGGCGAGGTCGTTATTCGCTGCCATTGTCGCACAGCACTCGGCCGCGGCTCGGTCGCGCTGCAATAGAGCCTTGGCCCGCAGCACAGAACTATTGCCGTGATCGCCACAACCGCAGCGGCCAGGACCGCCGCAAGCACGTACAGCCGGTGCTTCTTTACAGCCGCACAGGCGAGGCCATCATCGCCGGGCGGTTCCGCTGCCGGCTGCTGATTTGAAGGTTCATTTGACATTTCGCATTTCCCCGGCCACGGAGGGCCTGCATTTTCTGCCTGCCTTCGGCCGTAGTCGTAGTTTTCCATATTCCGTTGCTGCAGTCAAGCACAATCGCCCGGCCGCCGGGCGTGGTGGGTTGTAGTCTCGGGGCGGAATTGGCTTTGTTTGGGTTTGTTTTGTCCCATCGCACCAGGTGTCCAAACGTCGTAAGTGCT
>CAYSBK010000103.1:0-8693 GCA_964429265.1 uncultured Pirellulales bacterium
CCAACGCCGTTTTCCTATAATAATAGGCACGCCGGGGCGGCAGCCGGCCCGGCGAAACTTTCGTTAAACCTGCCCCTGCGGCGGGAGAAAGAAAGCGTATGTGTGGGATAGTTGCGTATCTTGGTAACAAAACCGCCCAGCCGATCCTTCTCGAGGGCCTCAAACGTCTCGAATATCGCGGGTATGATTCGGCCGGCCTGGCACTGCTCGCTGCCGGACAGATCAAGATAACCAAGACCAGCGGAAGGATCGAAGACCTCCAGCGAATCCTGGCCCCGCCGGACCCCAACGACACCCTCGGCATCGCTCATACCAGGTGGGCCACCCACGGCGAACCCAATACCCCCAACGCACACCCCCACCTCGATTACACCGGGAAAATCGCCGTCGTCCACAACGGAATCATCGAAAACTACGCCACACTCAAAACCTGGCTCCAGGAAAAAGGCGCCACCTTCGCCAGCGAAACCGACACGGAGGTCATATCGAACCTCATCGGTTACTTCTATTCGAACGCCGACGGCAACCAGCCCAACCCTCCGTCGCACAACCAGAACAGGTTCGAGTGGGCCGTCCAGAGGGCGTTGCACAAGTTGCAGGGCACGTTCGGCCTGGCGATATTGTGTTGCGATTTTCCCAACTTTCTCATCGGCGCAAAAAGAGGCAGCCCACTTATCCTCGGCGTCGGAGACGATGAATACATCCTCGCCTCGGATGCCGCCGCCATCGTCGCACACACCAAGGACGTGGTCTACTTCGCCGACAACGAAATGGTTTGCGTCACCGCCGACGGCTTTCATACCAAGACCCTCGACAACGTCGCCATCACAAAGGAACTGCAGCAAATCGAGTTCTCGCTCGAACAAATCGAGCTGGGCCGATTTGAGCGCTATATGCTCAAGGAAATCTTCGAGCAGCCCAAGGCACTGGCGACCTGTATGGGCGGTAGAATCGACCGCTCGCGGCATAGAATCACCCTCGGCGGCGTCGAAGCCTACTTCCGACAGCTAACGCTCACGAAACACCTGGTCCTGACAGGCTGCGGCACGGCCTTTCATGCGGCCCTGGTCGGCGAGTACCTCTTCGAACAGTTGGCCCGCATTCCCACCGAAACCGAGTATGCAAGTGAATTCCGATACCGCAACCCCATAATCGAGGAAGGCACCGTCGTCATAGCAATCAGCCAGTCCGGCGAAACCGCCGACACTCTTGCCGCCGTCGAGCAGGCGAAGGAACGCGGCGCAACCGTCCTGGGCATCGTCAACGTCGTCGGCTCGTCCATCGCAAGATTGACCGATGCCGGCGTCTATCTCCACGTCGGTCCCGAAATAGGTGTCGCCAGCACCAAGGCCTTCACCGCTCAACTGGCCGTGCTGACTATGCTGGCCATCGAGCTGGGCAGGCGAAGACACATCGGCGATGACGCCGCCGCCCGGTACATCGAACAGCTTTCAGAGATGCCGGCCAAGGTCGACCAGGTCCTGGCAGGCTCCGAGCAAGTCAAGCAGATCGCGCAGGCCAATATCGACAGGAACAACTGGCTGTTCCTGGGCAGGGGCTTCAATTATCCCGTCGCCCTCGAAGCAGCGCTGAAGCTCAAGGAAATCAGCTACATCCACGCCGAGGGCCTGCCCGCCGCGGAGATGAAACACGGACCCATCGCCCTGATCGACCGGAACACACCTGCCGTTTTCATCGCCACCGCCGGCCCACAATACGACAAAATCATCGGGAACATCGCCGAAGTAAAGGCCCGGGGCGGCAGAATCATCGCCGTCGCCACCGAAGGAGATGAAAACATAAAGCAATACGCAGACCACCTTATCACCATCCCCGACGTGCCCGAAATCCTGCAGCCTATGCTGGCGGTGGTCCCCCTGCAGTTGCTGGCCTATCACGCGGCGGTGCTCCGCGGACACGACGTCGACAAGCCACGCAACCTCGCAAAAAGCGTAACCGTCGAATAGCCCGGCCCCACTGCCCCTGGACACGATGCCGACCTTATGAGACACAACGTCACAAGGCAAAAGTCAGCCCCCGGCCTGACGCTGCTGGAACTGTTGCTGGTAATCAGCATCGTCGCTATGCTGCTTTCCATAATGGTTCCGATCACTTCACGCGCAAGAACCGCCGCGATGAAGGTCTCCTGCAAACACAACCTCAGGCAGATAAACCTCGCCTTTTTCTACTACCTCACCGACAACAACCAGCGATATCCCTGTGCACAGGACCCACAGCAGGGCGGCTACTGGCTCTGGATGGGACGCTGGCGGTCGTTTGTAGCTTCCTACCTGGCCGGGCAAATCAGCGAGGATCGATCTACCGTCCTGGTCTGCCCGCAGGATATACGCAACCAGCCGGGATACGAGGCCTTCAGCTATGCCTACTCGATGAGCTTCTACCACAGCAACGAGCAGATAAACCAGGCTACAAGCCCTGCCGACGCCTTTATGATTGTCCGTCCATCGGTGCCCCGCAGCAGCGGCCAGGTCGCCCATCCGGCCGGTAAAATCCTCATCGGCGAGTGGTACAGCAACCACCGGCCCGTTGCGGACGACCAGGGATGGTGGTGCTGGGCGGGCCGGCGGAACTACCTCTTCGCCGACGGCTCCATCGCCTGGATTGACGCCAAACAGATAAGGCCGGCACGCGACGGTCTGCCCGACCCGCATCTGACCGTCGACGGCCTGGCTGGAGTCGACTGGCCCGGCTCGCGGTGATACCGACTCGATGCAAAAAATATCGCCTGCCGGGTTGACTGTCCCGGCCGCATCGGCTAACATCTGTGGTTTCGTAACGGTTCAATTAACTGACGAAGGATATCTTATGCCCAGGCAGAAGGTCAGAAAGGCCCTCGTGAAGAGGTTCAAGATAACAGCGTCCGGGAAAGTGCGGCGAAGGCGCCCCGGTGCCAGCCACTTGATGAGCGGCAAGCCTGCCAAACGCCGCAGGAGACTTCGAAAGCCCGCGATTTTGACCGGCGCAACGGCCGCCAAGATCAAGGGCCAGATGCTCGGTTGAGCCGGCCGTCTCGACGAACCGGACCACACCGGCCTGCTTCTCGGCCGGGGGACCTGCCCCCGACATCAGCTGCCGCCAGCAGGCCCGAAAACACGGTAACATTAAGGAAGCTGATATGCCAAGAGCAAGAAAAGGTGCCGCCAGGCGCAGGGCCAAAAAGAAAATAATGAAAGCCGCAAAGGGCTACCGCGGCGCAGCCGGAAAACGATACCGACTCGCCAAGGAAGCCGTTTTCCGCGCGGCCGTCAACGCCCGCATCGACCGCAAACGACGCAAGAGAGATTTTCGCGGCCTGTGGATAGTCCGACTGAGCGCCGCCTGTCGCCAGAGGGACATCCGCTACAGCCAGTTCATCAACGGCTGCAAGAAGGCGAACATCGCGCTGAACCGGAAGATGCTCAGCGAGATCGCCGTTCACGACCCCGCTGGTTTTGACGCCATCGTTGAAGCAGCCCGCGCCGCGGCAGGCTGAACGACTACCACGGCACAACGCCGCTGCCGGAGCCAATATGCTGCAGCAGTTCAAAACTATCGGCGAAACCGCGCTGGCCCACTTACGCCGGGTCAATGACCTCGACGCCCTGGAGCAATTTCGCATAAAGTACCTCGGCCGCAGGGGCGAAATCACACAAATGCTCAACCAGTTGGGCTCACTGCCGCCCGAAGAAAGACCCGCCGCCGGCCGGCTCGCAAACCAGATAAAAAAGGATGTCACCGCGCAGTACCAACGCCTCAGGCACCAGCTTCAACAGCAACGCCGCCGGCAGACTGCCCACCTGGTCGACGTCACACTGCCGGGCAAAATCCCGCTCATCGGCACGCCACACATCATCACCCAGACCATAAACGAACTGCTGGACATATTCGGCCGGATGGGATTCTCCGTGGCCTACGGGCCGGAAGTCGAAGACGAATGGCACAACTTCGTCGCCCTGAACATACCACCGGAACACCCCGCCAGGGACCCCGCCGATAATTTCTACATCGAGCACGACGTCCTGCTTCGTACACAGACCTCCACCATCCAGATTCGTGTTATGGAAAACACCAGGCCTCCCATCAGGGTGGTCGCTCCCGGAAGGGTCTATCGGCCCGATACCGTCGACGCCACCCATATGTTTATGTTCTACCAACTCGAAGCGCTGGTCGTCGACGAAGGCATCACGATGGTCGATATGAAGACCACCATCGACCAGTTCATCAAAGCCTTCCTCGGCCCCGAGACAAAGTGGCGTTTTCGGCCGAGCTTCTTCCCCTTCACCGAGCCAAGCGCAGAGGTGGACCTGCTGCTGGCCGACAAGCACGGCAAAGAAGATTGGGTCGAAATGGGCGGCTGTGGTATGGTGGACCCAAACGTGTTCGAAGCCGTCGGCATCGACAGCGAAAAATATACCGGCTGGGCCTTCGGCTTCGGCATTGAAAGGCTGGCAATGAGAAAGCACGGCATAACGGATATCAGGTTGTTCTTCGAAAACGACCTCCGCTTTCTCCGACAGTTCTAAAAAAACATTCGAAGGACGCCTGGGCCCGGTACAGAAAGGAGCCGATATGGACCTCAAGGGTATCATCTTGGCCGGAGGCACCGGCTCGCGGCTGATGCCCCTGACAAAGGTAACCAACAAGCACCTGCTGCCGGTCGGCCGGAAGCCGATGATTTATTACCCCATCGAGAAGCTGACCTCCATCGGAATCCGCCAAATACTGGTGGTCACCGGTGTCGAGCATATGGGCGATGTCGTAAGCCTGCTCGGCTCGGGCAGGGACTTCGGGTGCCGCTTCACCTACCGCGTCCAGGACCAGGCCGGCGGAATTGCCCAGGCCCTCGGAATGGCCGAGGACTTCGCCGCCGGCAGCGGCATAGCCGTCATCCTCGGCGACAACATCTTCAAAGACAGCCTCAGACCATACGCCGAACGTTTTATCCAGCAGCGACGCGGTGCAAGGGTACTGCTGAAAAAAGTTCCCGACCCCCAGCGCTTCGGCGTCGCGGTGCTGGACGACGATAGGATAACCGCCATCGAGGAAAAACCCGCCAGCCCAAAATCCGACTACATAATCACCGGCGTGTACTTCTACGACGCCACCGTCTTCGACATCATCAAAACACTCAAACCCTCCGCCCGCGGCGAGCTGGAAATTACCGACGTAAACAATAACTATATCGCCAGAAACGAACTTGCTTACGACATCCTCGAAGGCTGGTGGACCGACGCCGGTACCTTTGCCTCGCTTGACAGGGCCAACGACCTGGTTCTTAAGGAGCCTCCGCTATGAGCGCCAGCCCCGCCCCCCTCAAGTCCGTTTTCGCCGACCAGGGCCTTATCATCCGAAGCTCCGGCAAACTTATCGACGGCGTCGCCGCCCGCAGGGCCACCGTCATCCCCGACGAAAGGGGAAGACTCGGCGAAATCTTCAGGGCCGACGACCCCTGGTTCGAAAAATTCGGACAGGTCTACTTCACCACGACTTACCCCGGCGTCGTCAAGGCCTGGCACTATCACGCCAAACAGACAGACCACTTCTACGTGATCGCCGGCACCGTCAAAATCGCCCTCTATGACGGCCGCGACGACTCGCCCACGAAAGGCACCGTTAACGAACTCTACCTCGGCCAATACTGTCCCGGGCTGGTCCGCATCCCACCCGGCGTGCTGCACGGCTGGATGTGCGTCAGCCCGCACGAGGCATTCATAGTAAACGTGGTCTCCGAAATGTACGATTACGACAACCCCGACGAGTTCCGCGTCCACCCCCACGACAACGACATCCCATACGACTGGACTCGAAAGGATGGCTAAGGAGACGCTGGCCATACTCGGGGCAAAAGGAATGCTCGGCACCGACCTTGTGCAGGTATGCCAAAGCCATTACGATGTCACCGAGCTTGACCTGCCCGACTTCGACATCACTGACTATCGCCGGCTTGCCGACGTCGTAAAAAACCACCATGCCATCATAAACTGCGCCGCCTACACCGACGTCGACGGCGCCGAGACCCACCAGGACGAGGTATTCGCCGTAAACGCCCTCGCCGTCGGCAAACTCGGCCGACTGGCAACGGTGCACGACCGCTGGGTACTTCACTTCAGTACCGATTTTGTCTTCGACGGAACACTCGACCGGCCTTACCGCGAAAACGACCCCACTCATCCAATTAACGCCTACGGCGTCAGCAAGCTCCTCGGCGAACGGCTCCTGCTTGAAAGCCATTGCCGCAGTTGTATAATACGCATCGAATGGACCTACGGCCACGCCGGGCGAAACTTCGTGACGAAACTGCTCCAGCGGGCGCGCCGCCGCCAACCACTGAAGGTAGTGGACGACCAGGTCGGCTCGCCAACCGCCACCTCGCAGGTCGCGCGGGCCGCTTGCGAACTGCTTAACCGCAGGCCCGAAGGTATCTTTCACTTCGCGGCCGACGGTTACGTCAGCCGATATGAAATGGCAAAATTTATCGTCGAAAACCTGTCACTGGACGTCGAGGTCGTACCCTGCAAGACTGCCGACTTCCACACCCCCGCAAAAAGACCCTTGAACAGCCGCTTCGACTGCAGCAAGATAAAAAAGCTGCTCGGCCGACCAGTCGAGCCTTGGCAGAAACCGTTGTTGCGATTCCTGCGGCAGCTATGAGAAGAATACTCGTTACAGGTGGGGCAGGCTTCATAGGAAGCAACTTCGTCAGAATGGTGCTGTCCGAACAGCCCGACACCTTCGTCGTAAACCTCGACAAGCTCACTTACGCCGGCAACCTCGAAAACCTCGCAGGCTTTGAAAACCACCCCAGCCACGTATTCGTAAAGGGCGACATCTGTGACGGCCGCCTTGTCAGTGACATCGTCGAACGCCACAAGATACAGGCCATCATTAACTTCGCCGCCGAAAGCCACGTCGACCGCTCCATCGACGCCCCAAAGGTCTTTATCGAGACAAATGTCACCGGAACGCTGACCCTGCTCGAGGTCGCCCGGGACAAAAAGCTGCAACGCTTCATACAGGTCTCCACCGACGAGGTCTACGGCTCGCTCGGGGCCGAGGGAAAGTTCACCGAGGACACGCCGATCGCGCCCAATTCCCCTTATTCAGCCAGCAAGGCCGCTGCCGACCACCTCGTCCACGCATTCGGACACACCTGGGCCCTGCCGTGCAACATCACAAGGTGCTCCAACAATTACGGCCCCTACCAGTTCCCCGAAAAACTCATCCCACTGATGATAAACAACGCCTTGCACGACAGGGAACTGCCCGTTTACGGCGACGGCCTGCAAGTACGTGACTGGCTCTACGTCTACGACCACTGTACCGCCGTCTGGAAAGTCCTCACCGATGCCCCGCCGGGCCGAACTTACAACATCGGCGGCTGCAACGAAAAGACCAACCTCGAAGTCGTCGAGCTTATACTGAACCGCCTCGGAAAACCGAAATCTCTCATAAAGCACGTCACCGACCGCCCGGGCCACGACCGCAGGTACGCCATCGACGCATCCAGGATTATCAACGAGCTTGGCTGGAAGCCTTCCGTCAGCTTCGAACAGGGACTGGCAGACACCATCGACTGGTACCTTCAGAACCAGAAATGGCTGGAAAACGTCGTATCCGGCGACTACCAGAACTACTACCAGAAAATGTACGGCAACCGCTGACCAACCTGCCTCACCCGTCCAGGCTCGCATCGGCCGCCAGTTCCTTCGCCAGCTCCGACCCGAACAGCCGACGCAACCTTCGCTCGGCTTTTCTCTGGGCACGCAGGTGATTAAGTCGCCGTTGCTGCGGCCGAAGACCCGCCGTCGCGTGCGCAAGGTGCACCATATATTCCATCATCTCCGCCGTCGGTATAACCTGCGCCCGGTAACCATGCTCTTTCAGTTGATAGTACATCTGCTCGCCCGCGGTGTACCCCGCCCATCGTCCCCCGCAGTTGAAACGCAACCCCAGCCTTCTTATCGGCTCAGACCGGTACAACGCGCAGTAGTCACGCGGACAAAGCTCACGCTTGAGCTGCCGGGCGCCGGCGTCCCGCAGAATCGTCCGCCGCAGCCACAGCTTGGCCTTCTTCGTATCGGTAATCCGCTTTGTAAACTCGTATAACGGATGCCGCAACTCCAGCTTCCACGCACCCGATGCGGCACACTTGTCGTCCTGCTCCATCGGCCGAAGCAACCGCTGCAGCCAGCCCGGATGCTTCACGATGGTATCCGTGTGCATAATCAGAAAATACGGCGCCCTGCTGTGCTCAAATCCGACGTCCAGCGCCGTCACGAACGCCTGCACCCAGTTCTCCGGCGTCTGTTCCCCACGCTCGATCAGGCGTATCCACGACAGGCTGCGCAGGTACTGCAGCGAATCATCAGCCGAGCCGTTGTCCACCACGATCACCTCCACCGGTACCTCCCGCGTGAACTTGCGAATCGCCCGAAGACACAGCGTAACCAGCTCCTTCACCTGCCAGTGCGGAATGCAAATGCTCACCTGAGGCGTTTTCTCTTCTGCCATAATCGTCCCCGTTTCAACCTTCGTTGCCGACCCGAAGCAGGGAATATATATCGACCACCCCGCAATGTCAATTCACCGCCCTGTCCGGCCTGGGATGGCCAAGGAGCATCGTATCCCCCTGTGAGGATAAGGTGTATGACCTGGAAAACAGTATCAGAAGCTAAGGAAGATATGGCAGGGCC
>CAYSBK010000104.1:0-8441 GCA_964429265.1 uncultured Pirellulales bacterium
CAATAAGGCCCCGCCATCGTTCTGTCTTAACTTGGGGAGAACTCATTGCTTCTTTTCGAACAACAGTGGCCAGACGACCAGCACCACACAGAACACCAGGAGAATCCATCTTACATAGGCCATCATCAAGACTCAGCAAAAGTCATTCTTGCACACGTGGACGGCGACGGATTGAAAACAACACAAGCACTGCACCGAACACTGCCGTTGCACTGCCTATCCATATCCAGTTCACCAGCGGCTTGATGAGAACCATCAGGTTTATCAGGCCCGTGGTGGTATCCACGCCGGTTACCGCAACGTAGAAATCACCGGCCAGAGTTCTCCTGATATCGACCTCGCTGGTTTGCCGGTCGCCGCGGTAATAGGCCCTTGCGGGTTTCAATCTGGCTATGACCTCGTCGTCCCGGCTGACCGTAACTTCAGCCGTGACCGCGGTGAAATTACGCCGATGGTCTGCACTGAGGCCGTCGTACTTGACGGTAAAACCTGCGATGTTGGTACTCTGGCCGGGTGACAGGGCTGCCTGGGCCTCAAGGCCGTATCCGCCGGACCCGGCAATGCCCAGAAATACCAGCACCACACCGACGTGGGCGATTCTGGCGCCATACCAGCGAAGGGACTTGAAACCCGTCGTGGCCCGGCTTGCCGTCACCAGGTCTATCGCCAAATTGACCCCTGCCAGTCCGCAGATGACAAAACAGGCAACCGCAACGTTGTCGGCCACAAGCCATCCGCCGACCGCTGCAACCGCGCAAATAAGCCCTGCAATGACGCGCCGGTTTCGAGCAATGCCGCCTCTTAGAGTATACGGACAGACCGCCAGGAACAACAGCAGCGCCAGCCCCGGCAGTGCGGTGATTTTCGTGAAGTAGCTGCTGCTGAGCGTGATTTTCCGACCAAAAACCAGGCCGCTGAAAAGCGGAAACAACGTGCCGATGAATATCACAAAGGTCAACAGGATAACCAGCCAGGTATTCCAGATGACCGGCCGCGGACCGGATGGGGCTGTTGCTTGTGTCGGCGCGACGGGTCGGGGCCTGCCGCGGCACCAGAGACGATATGCTGCAGCAACCCATATCACCGCCAGCAGAACAAGAAACAGTATTCCCAGGCCGGGCTCGGGAAAGGCATGGACGCTGGAGACAAGACCGTAACGGGTAAGAAAGGTGCCGAAGATACATAAGCTGAAGGTGACTATGGCCAGCAGCTTCACCCACAGCTCGATTGAGCTTCGAGTGCTATAGAACCTCGCGCAGTGCAGCATTGCTGTAGCGATTAGCCACGGCAACAAGGAAGAGTTTTCCACCGGGTCCCAGCCCCAATACCCCCCCCAGCCGAGTTCCTCGTAGGCCCACCAGGCCCCCAGCGCGATGCCGACCGTAAGAAAGAGCCAGCCCCAGAGCATCCAGGTTCGGGCCCGTCTCAATACTTCCGCACCGGTGGTTTCGCCGCGATCTTTGAGGCCCGCAAGCGCCCATGCGAATGGGATACAAAACGCCGCATAGCCTACGAAAAGGGTAGGGGGATGCAGCGCCATAGCCGGGTGCTGCAGCAGCGGATTAAGACCCTGGCCGTCCGCCGGCACCACGCCGGAGCGGGCGAAAGGGTTTTTGTCCAGTATCAGAACCAGCAGAAAGAACACGGCCACCAGGTTGGCCGCCGCCCGGGCACTCGAAGCGAATGTCCTGCTGTCAGGCGACGTTCTGCAAAACGCCAGCACGACGAAACCGACCTGCAGCCACAACCACAACAACAGCGACCCCGCCGCACCCGCCCAGAAGGCGCTTACCGTGTATGCAAGCGGCAGCTTGCTCGATGTATGGGCGGCGACGTACGCAATGGCAAAGTCGCGTCGAAGCAACAACACCAGAAGCGCTGCAGCCGCAACGGTGACACACAGCCAGCAGGCTGCGGTGGCGTTGCGGCCGCTTTTGACCAGGGCGGGTTCTTTGCGCCGGCCGCCCAGCAGGTCAGCCGCCACGGCGTAGCCGGCAAGGAAAAGGCCGAGCATCAAGGCAAAACGCCCCAGTTCCGCCATTGGTTATTTTACCTTTGCCCTGGACCTGGGTTTGCCTCGTACCGGGTGGTTGCCGCAGGCGACAATACAGCGACGGCAGCCCCCTACGGTCGTGTGGTCGAACAGGGCACCGGCTGTCTGAATACCACGGCAGAGTGTTTCCGATATCACAGGATAATACCCAAGTTTCTAAGTCGGGTTTCTACAGGCTCTAACCTGCTCAAAGGCCGGGGAATGCCCCCCCTACCTGCTGCTTCTTTTCCATCTCAAGCTGCGCCGCTTCGAAGCGCTTTGCGGCCCGGCCGAGTCTTATCTTGATGCTCACTATATCACGCTCAAGGAACATCTGTATCCTGCCGGTCCCGAAGGTTACGTGGCTGAACTGCAAACCGAGCGGCTCGTCAAGCTTGTACGCAAGCGCCGGTGACTGTGTCAGTTTCACCAGCGCCGCCTCCAGTGCCTGGTTGGCCATCATCCCGCAGACCGCAAGCATATTGTTGTCCGCGCCGACCTGCTCGAAATCGTGCCGTGTATTCTCCTTGACTCGCTGCAGCACGGCAATCCGGCGGGCGTTGTCATCGGCGAAAGGCCCCGCAAAGACGTCCGGCTGCAGTACCATTTCGCAGTCGAACATCAAATCCTTTCTCGGCTCCTCGAGAATGTTGGGCCTGTCGTCAACTATCAGCACGTACTTGCGACTGGCCGTCAGGGCCTGCTCGTCGAAGGCCACCATATTGAACCAGTTCTTGTAGCCTTCTCTCTTCTGGCCCCAGGAGGCAACCACGCTTTCGCTCTGGCTGAGAAGCTCATACTCGGGCTTGTGGATCACCGCCAGCACGTCGGCCGGGCTGCTTACTCGCAATACAACCCGGTTGTACGGCTGGTAAATCTGCCGGTCGTACGGAGGCTGGTCCGGCCCGGCAAGGCGCAGGGCCTTGCACCCAGTCCCGCAAAAAACCAGAAGCCCCAGGCAAAGAAACCACCCGGTCCTCAATTCAGAAACGCCGATAACCGACCAATCTACTCGCTTGCTCGCTCCCACCGTGTCTTCGCTTTCTCGTTTGGGTTGAGATTACCTCTCGGCCGTTCATACCTCCTTGGCGTCGATCCACTTCATCAGCTTCCGCAGCTTTCTGCCGACCTGTTCCAGTTGGCAGTTGTAATCCTTATCGTAAAGTTCCCTGAACTTCTTTAGCCCGCTGTTGTATTCCTGCACCCACTCCTGCGCAAACCGCCCGGAGGTGATTCCCGATAAAATCTTTTTCATTTCGGCCCTGGTCTGGTCGGTGATGATCCTGGGCCCTCGCGTAAGGTCGCCGTATTCTGCGGTGTTGGATATGCTGTATCGCATATAACTCAGCCCCCCCTGGTACATCAGGTCAACTATCAGTTTGACCTCGTGCAGGCACTCGAAGTAGGCGATTTCCGGCTGGTAGCCCGCCTCGACCAGTGTTTCGAAGCCGGCCTTGATAAGGGCGGTCAGTCCTCCACACAGCACGCATTGTTCGCCGAACAGGTCGGTCTCGGTTTCCTCCTTGTATGTCGTCTCGATAATTCCGGCCCTGGCGCCGCCGATGCCTGCTCCCCACGCAAGCGCGATAGCCTTCGCGTTGCCGGTAGCATCCTGCTGGACGGCGACAAGATTTGCCACGCCGCCGCCCTTGACGAACTCGCTGCGGACCAGGTGGCCCGGACCCTTCGGGGCAATCATCACCACGTTCACGTCCTTCGGAGGCACGATGTACTTGAAATGGATATTGAATCCGTGGCAGAAACCCAGCGTCTGGCCAGCAACCAGGTTCGGCTCGATCTGGTCCTTGTACACCGCCGCCTGAACCTCGTCCGGTACCGTCACGATTATCAGCGTCGCGCCGTCCATAGCCTGCTTTATGTCCGTGGGCTTGAAGCCGTGCTCGATCGCAAGCTTATAGTTATCCGTGCCTTCCAGCTCCGCCACTGCCACGTCGATGCCGCTGTCGCGAAGGTTCAGACTGTGGGCGTGACCCTGGCTGCCGTAGCCTATAACCGCCACCTTCCTGCCTTTCAGCGGTTCCAGCGGTGCGTCCTTTTCGTAATAGATTGTCGCTGCCATTACCGATTCTCCTTTTAGCCTGTTGTCCACATTGACACGCGTCGAAGCATCTGCCAAGCTGCCGATAGCACCCGGCCCAACCGGGCGCCCCGGCCAACCAGCCATTATATGCCGGTCCTGTCCACTGGCAAGCAAGTAAACCCTTCCGGGTGGTTTTTTGGCGGCCGGCGGACAGCACGCGCACAAAAAAGGCCCGACTTTTGAGTCGGGCCCCGTCGTTTTCAGCACTTGTGCTGCCGGGTTAACGAGGAATCACGTTGTTGGCACACGGGCCTTTCTTGCCCTGGCCTACTTCGTAGTCAACCTTCTGGCCCTGGTTCAGCGTGGCATAGCCCGTGCTGCTGATCTGCGAGTGGTGGACGAACAAATCCTCTCCACCATCATCGGGGCTGATGAACCCAAAGCCTTTTTTCTCGTTAAACCATTTTACTGTACCTGTACTCACAACAGTCTCCTTCGGCCTGTAAGCGGCCGACAAAAAAACACGTCCCTCTTTTTCCAAAGCATACTCCTGAGGGACGGAGGAATATGCCCTACTATTAGTAATTATACGCCACCTTCGACGATAGCTCAACAAAAAAAGTCAAAAATATAAAAAATAATCGGCGGGGTTCAAAGTACGCCGATTCGGCGAAGGACGGCCTTCAACTGCGTTATTTCGTCGGGAGTGAGCCTTTCGGCGGGTTCCCGCACGGTGCCGCCGGGCAGGCCCACGAGGTTCATCGCCTCTTTTATGACAGTATGGGCCACGATAAAGTCGCCGGACGAGACAAAGGACGAGGCCACCGTCGGGATGGTGCTGCGCTTGCGTACCACCTCGGCGCGGAACAGGTGATAGGGTTCGAGCCTATCAAGCAACGCCACCAGCCGGTCGAAATCCTTCTGTTTCGCCGAGCGGTACAAATCAATTGGGACCTGCGGTGCGAAGTTGGCAAGCTCCGTTACAAAGCCCGGACACCCGTAAACCGCAAAGCACGGCCAGACGGTCTGACCGATGCCGCAGATTATCGCCATATCCGCCGGGTCAACCGCCCTGGTCATACGGTAGAACCTCGCAGCGTCGGTTATGGTCTCCTTGTCGGCTATGATGTTGTCTATCTTGGAAAGGCGGGCCATCAGCTCCGGCGGTATCCACAGCTTGGTCATCACCGGATTGTTGTAAATCATTATCCCTATATCTATGCTTTCCGCTATGGCCTTGAAATGACGGTAAAGCCCTTCTTCCGTCACCGGCTGGTAATAGGGATTAAGCACCATCACGCCGTCGGCGCCGACATCCTGTGCGAACCGGCTCAATTCTATCGTCTGCCTTGTTCCCGACCGGCCCGTGCCGACAAAGACCGGAAACCTCTTGTTCAATTGCTCGACGGTAACCCTTATGACGGTCTTGCATTCGTCGTCGCTCATCGCGTAGAACTCGCCGGTGCTGGCGGTCGTCAGAAAGACAGCATCTTCACCCGCAAGTGCATCGGCGGCATGCTCCACCGCCGTCCTCAGCGCCGCTTCGTCCAGCTCGCCGTTGCTGTCGAACGGAGTCATAACAAGGTGAATTACGCCCCTTACCCTGTCCTTTAGCCGTTTGAGCTTTGCGTTCATTTCAGTGCTCCGATACCTGCCGGGGCAACACACGCTGCGGCAACCGTCAAATCAAGTCAAGCTGCTTCATTACCTTCTTGAGCTGCTCAATCTCTTCTTTCGTCCCGGGCGTCAGCGGAAGCCTCGGTATCCCGGCGTCGTAGCCGAGCATTCGCATTGCATCCTTCAGCAAACAGCACGGGTTGCAGCGGTCGCCCGGCGACAGCGCACGAAACAGCGGCAGAAAGGACTGCTGCATCTCGGCGGCCCTTCCGATATCACCGCCGAGAAACGCATCAATCATCCGCCTTATCCGGTCGCCGATCAGGTGCGAGCCGCCGCTGACAACCCCGCCTATTCTTTTCGGCCCGCCCTGGGCAAATGCCTCCAGAATCATCACGTCGTCGCCGCAATAAATGATGAAATCTTCCGGCGTGCAGTTGATGAACTCGGTAATTTGCTTGGGATTTATCTCCGCTTCCTCCTTTATCCCGACAATGTTGGCGATTCCGGCAAGCTCAGCAACAGTGGCCGGGGCAATGTTTACTCCCGTAAAGATGGGTATGTTGTAAAGAATCATATCGATGCCGATCTGCCGGGCTATCATCGCGAAATGATTATAAAGTTCCTTCTGAGCCGGTCGGGTGTAATACGGCGAAACGACCATCACCAACTCGTAGCCGAGTTCCTCGGCCTTCCTGGCCAGGTACAGTGCTTCGCCGGTGGACGCTGCTCCGACGCCCGCAATCAGCGGTATCTTGTCGCCCACGGCCTGCTTGACCACCTCGAAGACCTTTATTCTCTCATCGGCGCTCATCGTGAAAAACTCGCCCGTGGTGCCCGTGAGAATCAGCGAGTCGGCCTTCTTCTCGGCCACAAGCTTCTGCGCCACCGAAGCGGCCGCGTCGTAGTCAACGCTCTGGTCCTGCTCGAAGGGCGTCACCATCGGTACAAGTATTCTGCCGTATCGTTCCTTGTCGAACATACTGAGGTCCTTTCGATTACGAATCAGCAAGTTACACTGTCCCAGGCCTCGAAGACGGCCTCGATATTTTCAACCGGGTCTTTCAGCCCGAACTCACATTGTGCGATGACACCGCCTTCCGGCAGCCACAAGGCACGCTTGACACGCTCGACCGCCTCGAAAATCTGCTGTCTTGTCCCGCAATACAGCAGGTGCTGTCTGTCGATTTCACCCCAGAAGGTTATTTTCCCTCTGTATCTGGCGCCGAGTTGCTCGATGTCCATGCAGAAAAGCTGTGAGTTGATCGCATCAACGCCGACCTCTATAAGGTCGGGATATATCTGCTCGATGTTGCCGTCCGAATGCATAAAGGCGAACTTGCCTTTTGAATGTATCAGCCGGCAGTAGTCGGCATAGAGCGGCTTGAAAAACCGGCGCCACATCTGCGGTGAAATCAGCAAGTTCCGTTGCGAACCCCAGTCGTCCATAAACGATATGCCGTCCACGACCGTGTTCACCCATCGCCGTATCTCCTCCATGAAGAACTCGTGCACTGCGTCGCGCAGCCGATACAGGTCCTTCGAACAGCGGGCAAGCTCAACCAGCAGTTGTTCGGTGCCGAGGAGGAACTGCATCCTCTCAAAGGGTCTGACCGTCGTCCAGCCCAGCGTGAAATTATCCGTGGCCGCGCACATCTGGTCCACCTCACCGAAATCCGCGCCGTCGAGTATCTCGTACGGCACGTGAAGTCTATCGAGCTGGGACAAATCCTCTAAAGGCGGCCGCTTGACCTCGCCCACCACGCCGTCCTCGGCTGCGTGCCACTGGCAACCCCATTCATCCGTCGCAGGCTCGCCTTTACGGTACCGCTGCCCGCGCGCCAGCTTGCCCCGGCCGTAGGTGAGCTCAAGTTTCGTTATATCCTCCGGATACTTGCTCAGCACCCGCTGAACCTCCTGCTGGCGAAACATCTCCGTGCCGGGCAGTCTCCACAGATGCCTGGGGACACGGTCCGGCTGTTCAAATCTCAAGGCTCTGGTTACTCTTTCTCTTCCGGTCATAAAAGTTCCGTCCTGTCTGCACCGCAGCGAGATTTAGAGAAGACCGAACAACCTCGGCAGCCACGTCACAATTGCCGGGATGTAGGTAATTATAAGCAGGATGCAAACACTGGCAACGATGAACGGCAGCATCTGTCTGATTATCTTCTCCATTGACAGCCCGCTTACGATGCTGCCGGTGAAAAGGGCCGCTCCGTACGGCGGCGTAATCAAACCCAGCGCCAGGTTGAAGGTCACAACCACGCCGAAGTGAACCGGATTGATGCCCAGTTGCCGCGCCAGCGGGTACAGAATTGGAACCAGTATCAGTATTGCCGGCAGGCTGTCCATCACCATCCCCCACACAAGCAGCACGATGTTCATAATCAGCAATATCGCCCAGCGGTTTTCTGTTACCGCCAGCACCGACCCGGCAATCATTTGCGGGACCTTTTCAATCGAAAGTATCCACCCGAACACATTTGATGCCCCCGCCAGCATAAGAATGCACGCCGACAGAACCGCTGAGCGAGCAAATACCCTCCCGAGAGATTTGACGTCAACCCTGCCCCTGCGGCAGACGACGATCAGCAGCAGCCCGTACGCCACCGCCACCGCCGACGCCTCGGTCGGCGTGCAGACCCCTGCGATGATGCCGCCCAAGATAATAAACGGCATAAGAAAAAACGGAATCGCACGCAGCGTTACCTTCACTATCTCCAGAACCGAGGTCTTGATTTCGAACCTCGG
>CAYSBK010000105.1:0-8238 GCA_964429265.1 uncultured Pirellulales bacterium
TGCGGCGCCGAAAGCCCCCGGCTCGAATGAAAAACCACCCGCAATCGCAACGCCCACCGCCGGCAGGGCTTGTGTGCGGGTGAGTCCTTGCAGTGGGGCGTGGACGCCGGTATAATGGCGACGGTAACAGCGGCCCTATCTGGAAAGGAAGCGTTATGAGTATCGAGCAGAATAACGACCAGGTACCGGGTCCGCCGGTGCAGGGCGACCAGCCGGTTCAGCAAGTGCCGCAGGGCGGGCTGTACCAGGACATCGGCGACGGTCCGCCGAGGCGAAAAAGCGGGTGGCGGGTATTCTTCACGGTGATACTTGTGCTGTCGGTGCTGGCGAACATAGTGCTTTTCCTGATGGTTGTGGGGCTGGCGGTGTTTCTGGGGGCAGGTCGGGGCGATGCGCTGACGGAGGAAGTCATCCGCAGTGGTCCGCGACATACGAAGATAGCGGTTGTAAGACTCGAAGGCGTGATCAACAACGAGACCGCGGACGAGGTTTACAAGCAGCTTGAGAAGGCCCGGAAAGACGAGAGGGTCAAGGGAATCATCCTGCGGATCAACTCGCCTGGCGGGACCATTTCAGGCAGCGACGCGATATATCACCAGATACGCGACAGGACGGACAAGCCGGTGGTGGCGTTTATGCAGGGCGTGGCGGCATCCGGCGGGTACTACAGCTCGGTGGCGTGCGACAAGATAGTCGCCGAGCCGACGGCGATTACCGGCTCGATTGGCGTAATCGGCGGATGGTTCGTCATAAGGGAACTGCTGGAAGAGAAGCTTGGCATCGAGCCGTTCATCGTCAAGTCGGGTCGGCGGAAGGACTGGCCCAGCGCGTTTCACAAGCCGTCGGAAGAGGAGCAAGCGTACGTGCACAAGAAGCTTATTGGGCCTGCGTACGCGCGTTTCGTGAAGATCGTGGCCGAGGGCAGGAAGTCCGTGCTGGATGCCAACAGCGTCAAGGCGCTGGCGGACGGCAGTATTTACACCGCGGGCGAGGCCCTGGAGAAGAAGCTGATCGACGATATAGGTTACCTCGACGACGCTATAGAGCAGGCCAAGCGATTGGCGAATATAGAACAGGCCCAGGTGGTCGAATACCGCAGGCCGTTTTCGCTGTCGTCGCTGTTGCGCAGCGAGGCGGCGACGCGGATAGACAGGGACTTGCTGTACGAGCTGTGCGCGCCGCAGGTGCTGTACCTGTGGACGGGTCCGTAGGCGGGTTTTGTGCGCGGCGAAAGTTGTTGGCGTTCGCGGCGGCATCGGTTATAATAGCCTGCGACAACCAGTTAGGCCAGGGGAGCTGAAAGCCGGTTCAAGGCCGGCTGAGGCTGAGAAATCCGCCGGCAGGCGGATGACCCTAAGAACCTGATCAGGGTAAGACCTGCGAAGGGAGGCAGTCGCACGCGGCCGGGCGAGGTTTGCGGCGGTATACCGTGTGATTCCGGTGCGATTTCCCCTTTTTTCGCGGTTGATTTTGTTGGCGAGTTTTGCAGGTGCAGGTGGTGTCGATATCGCAGAAGCTGGCTTCGGCAACGGTGGGGATAGCAGGGCTTGGGGGCTTAGGCTCGAACGTTGCGTCCTTGCTGGCAAGAGCGGGGGTCGGCAGGCTGATAATAGCCGACTTCGATTACGTCGAGCCGGAGAACCTGACCCGGCAGCAGTACTTCACCGACCAGACGGGAAAAAGCAAGGTCGATTGCACCACGGAGAATCTGCACCGTATAAATCCGCAGGTACAGGTGGTCGGTCACAAGTTAAGACTGGCCCGGGAGAACGTTGTGGCTGTTTTTGCCGGTGCGGATGTGATAGCCGAGTGTCTGGACGAGGCCGGGCAGAAAAAGATGCTCGTGGAAACGGTGCTGACGCAGACGGTCGAACCGGTGGTGGTGACGGCGGTTGGGCTGGCGGGCTACGGAGACAGCAACTCGATCGTGACGCGCCGGATCTCGGAAAGGCTGATAATGGTCGGTGACGGACGCAGCGGGATCGACTCGGGCGCGATACTTTGCGCTCCGCGGGTGGCGCTGGCTGCGGCGCACCAGGCGAATGCAATTGTCGAGGTGATCATCGATGGCAAGGGGTAGTTTTGAGGGCGTGCTGTGATGGCGACGTTGACGATAAACGGTACGGAAAGACATTTTGCCGACGACGAGTTGCCGGTGAGCATATCGGAACTGCTGCGGAGGCTCGACGTTTCGGAGGCGACGGTCGTGGCGGAGGTCGACGGGCAGGTGGTCGAGCAGGAGCGATTCGGGCAGGTGATGGTCCGCCCGGGGCAGAATATCGAACTGGTGCGATTCGTGCCGGGCGGTTGAGGCCCGCGTCGCAAGTTAAAGACATAGTGGGTGCTTAATGGAAGATAATTTGACGATTGCAGGCAGGGCCTTTCGTTCGAGGCTTCTGGTGGGTACCGGCAAGTTCGCCTCGTCGCAGGTAATGGCCGAGGCGCTGGCAAGGTCGGGCACGGAGATCGTCACGGTGGCGCTACGCCGGGTGAACATCGAG
The DNA here is from genome assembly GCA_964429265.1 of uncultured Pirellulales bacterium. Taxonomy (GTDB): domain Bacteria; phylum Planctomycetota; class Phycisphaerae; order Sedimentisphaerales; family Anaerobacaceae; genus CAYSBK01. Next base: position 2,502 of record CAYSBK010000105.1, read on the forward strand.
GACCGCAACGACGATATGCTGGCGGCAATCGACACCGACAGGTACCTGCTGCTTCCGAATACGTCCGGCGCCCGGGATGCGGGCGAAGCGGTTCGGCTCGCCCGGCTGGCCAGGGCCGCCACGGGCATAGAATGGGTGAAACTGGAGGTGACGCCGGACCCATATTACCTGCTGCCGGACCCGGTGGAAACGCTCAAGGCCGCGGAGCTGCTGGTGAAGGAAGGCTTCGTGGTTTTGCCTTACGTCAACGCGGACCCCGTGTTGTGCAAGAGGCTGGAGGAGGTCGGCACGGCGACGGTTATGCCCCTTGGAAGTCCGATCGGCTCGAACCTGGGGCTCAAGACAAAGGCGTCGCTGGAGATTATCATTTCACAGGCCAACGTGCCCGTCGTGGTGGATGCGGGCCTGGGCCGGCCGTGTCAGGCAGCCGAGGCGATGGAGATGGGCGCCGATGCGGTGCTGGTCAACACGGCGATCGCCACGGCCGAGGACCCGCCGGCGATGGCCGAGGCGTTTAAGCTGGCGGTGGCGGCGGGGCGAATCTGTTTCACCGCCGGGCCTGCTGCGGCAGAGAACAGGGCCAGCGCATCGAGTCCGCTTACGGGTTTTCTGCGGGATGAATAGGTGGTTACGACGACTGAAAAATCCGGCAAGTCGATAGCGGCGATACTGGCCGAGAAGGGCCTCGACGGAAACAGCCGGTACTGGCGGCAGAGGCTTGCGGAAGTCAGCGACCGGCAGGTCGAACAGGCCCTGGCAATGCCGGCGGGCCTGTACCGGCCGGAGAAATTGCTGGCGCTGGTTTCGCCGGCCGCCGAGAGATACCTCGAGCAGATGGCGCGGCAGGCTCGCCGGCTGACGATTCAGCGGTTCGGCAAGACGGTGAGGCTCTACGCGCCGCTGTACCTTTCGAATTACTGCGTGAACAGTTGCCGGTACTGCGGGTTTAACAGCAAGCTGTCGTTCGAGAGGACGCGGTTGACGGTCGAGCAGGCCGTGAAAGAAGCAGAGATGATTGCTTCGCAGGGCCTGCGGGATATTCTGCTCGTAAGCAGCGAGGACCGGCGGTTCATCGGCGTCGATTACCTCTCGGAACTGGCGCGGAAACTGCGAGAGAGGTTCAGCTTCATAGCGATGGAGATTTATTCGCTGAGCCGGGCGGAATACGAAAGGCTTTTCAAGGCGGGCATCGAAGGCGTTACGCTCTACCAGGAGACTTACGACAGGGGCCTGTATCGGTATTACCATCCTGCGGGCCCGAAGGCGGATTATGACGACAGGCTGGACGCTCCCGGGCGGATAGGCTCGGCGGGTATGCGCGAGATAGGGCTGGGCGTTTTGCTGGGGCTGGGTGACTGGCGAATCGAGTCACTGGCGCTGGCCGAGCACGCCCACTACCTGATGAGGCGATACTGGCGGTCTCACATATCGTTTTCGTTTCCGCGGATAAGGCCGGCGTCGGCGGTCAGCGACCGTCAGTTCAGACGCCTGAGCGACCGCAATCTCGTGCAGATGATAACGGCGCTGCGGTTATGCTTTGGCGATGCGGGCCTGGTGTTATCGACGCGTGAGCCGGCGTGGCTGCGCGACCGGCTGATAGGTCTGGGCATAACGAAGACGAGCGCCGGCAGCAAGACCAGCCCCGGCGGTTACTGCGGGGGCGGGTCGCTGCAGCAATTCGAGGTGGACGACAATCGCCGGGTTTGCGAGGTGGCCGATGCGATAAGGTCGTCCGGCCTGGAGCCGGTCTGGAAGGACTGGGACAGGGGCTTCGTTCAGGATTGAGCACGGAGCTGCTGCCAGGAGCTTCGCCTGGTGGCCCGCACGCCCGAAACCACCGTAATAACAACCATAGCCGCGAAGACAACGATGGTGAACCAGCTTGCCCACGCTGCGGCCGGTACGTGAGCGGCTTTTATCAGCACGGTTCCTATCGCAAAGGACTGGACGAACATCTTCACCTTTCCCGAGACGGTGGCGGCGAAATTGACCCCGCGGGCCTCGGCGATGTGCCGCAGCACCGTTACATAAACCTCCCTGGCAATCAATACGGCCGCCACAGACCAGTGAACAAAGGCCAGGCTGGTGCGGCCCAAATCGAACAGTACGGGTCGGCCTATCACGGCAAAGCATACGAAAGCCCCGCAGACCAGCACCTTGTCCACCAGTGGGTCGAGCATTCGTCCGAACTTGCTGGCGACCTTGAGCCTGCGTGCGGCCAGGCCGTCCACGATGTCGGTCACAGCGGCCGCCACGAACAGTACGAACGCCACGTCGAGAAAGCCCGGCAGGTCCGCCTGTGCCACCCTCGGCACATAGAGCAGCATCACGAGGAATACCGCGGACAATACGAGCCTGGAGATGGTCAGTATGTTCGGAATAAGCCGCAGCATAATTGAGAGTTTAATCGGCACGTTCAATAATGCAATATCAAAGTTGCTCTGTAACGAGGTCGTAGCCTGCGGTGTCGGTTACCTTTACTTTGACAAAGCTGCCCGGCGGCACCGAGCAGTTCTTGATTACACATACGCCGTCTATTTCCGGTGCCTGCCCGTAGAATCGTCCCTGGCCGCAGCCGTCCGGCCGGATCGAATCTACCAGGCATTCCAGCGTCCCGCCGAGCCTTGTGCGGCTCTTGGTGAAGGCGATTTGCTGCTGGGTGAGCATAAGTCGTTCGAGCCGGGCGTCCTTGATATGCTCCGGCACCTGGCCGGGCATATCGGCCGCTGCCGTGCCGGACTCGCGGTAGTATTTGAAACAGCCCAGTGCGTCGAAGCGTGCCCACCGGATGAAATCGAGCAGTTGCTCGAACCGGGCGTCGGTCTCGCCCGGAAAACCGACGATGAGGGTGGTTCGCAGGACCACGCCGGGGATTTTGGTTCGGAGCTTTTCGATAAGCGAGCGGATTTTTCGGCTGTTGTACGCCCTTCGCATAAGCCTGAGGATGTCGTCGTTGATGTGCTGTATGGGCATATCGAGGTAAGGGGTGATCTTGTCGGAGGCGGCAATTGCCTCGATGAGCCGGTCGGTGATTCCGGAGGGATACAGATACAACAAGCGCAGCCACCGCAACTTCGGCAAGCGCTCGAGCCGACGCAGCAGTTGTGCCAGGGCGTCGGTCCGGCCGAGGTCCCGCCCGTAGCCGGTGATGTCCTGGCCGATGAGGTTCAGTTCGACCGCGCCCGCTGAGACAAGCTGCCGGGCCTCCGCCAGAACAAGCCGCGGCGGCTTGCTGCGGAACCGGCCCCTGATGGCAGGGATGGTACAGAAACTGCAGCGGCGGTTGCAGCCTTCGCTGAGCCGCAGGTACATCGAGTGCACCGGCCTGATGGGAAACCTGACACGATCGTCGGGGACGCTTCGGCCGGGGCGAAGGTAAGCGCGCGGCCCGCCCGAGGCCAGGGTTTCGTCGATGACCGAGACGATCGAGTCTCTACTGCCCAGGCCCACGACGGCGTCGATGCCGTCGGCCTGGCGGAACAAGTCGGCGCCGACCCGTTGCGGCAGGCAGCCGGCGACGATTACCTTCCTGACCTTGCCGCTGCGTTTCCAGGCAACCGCCTGCCTTATCGTCTCCATCGCCTCCAGGCGCGCAGGTTCGATAAAAGCGCAGGTATTAATGATGACAACGTCGGCGTCTTGCGGCTCGGCGGTAATGAGCATCTCGGCCTGAGCGATTTGAGCGAGCATCCTCTCGCTGTCGACGGTATTCTTGCAGCAGCCCAGGGAGATAAACCCGACGGTTGTGCCTGCGCGATGACGCTTCATAATCCGCCGAAATTAGCAAAAAAACCCGCCCGGGTCACCAGATTTCGGTGGCGGCTGAGGCAATTTTAACGAAAGGCTCGCAGGCCATCCGATATAACCCGTAGTTTAATCCGGTTCTGGCAGTGTTTTCTGTATGGTAAGTTGTTTTTCTATGCTGCTGCGGGGCAGGTGCAAGTACGGTGCGCTTGTGCCGGTCATATTGTTGGCCGGCTGCGGGGATTTCTTTGCGCACAAGCCGACCGAGCTTGAGACGCGGATGATCCTGAGCGAGCTTCAGCAAATCAAGGAAAACCCGAACGTGAACAATCCGGTGCCGGAACTCTACCGGCGCGACCCTGAGAAGGTGATAGTCGAAGACGGGGTGAAGGTGTTCTATTTCACCCGCTGCCAGCCGGCCGACAGGCTGGCCGAGCTTGTGAACAAGCAGTTCTCGCAACTGTTCAAGCAAGCCGCCACCAAGTCGCAGCCGCAGGGCAAGGAATACCCCAAGCCGATTTATACGGTCAGCGCGAACCCTGCGACGAACCAGTTGATAATTCACTGTCCCAATGACCAGCACGCCCGGAAGGTTCTGGAGTTCCTGGAGAAGGTTGACGTGCCGCCGATACAGGTCAATATCGACTGCCTGATTCTGGAGCGGTTCGCGGACGTAACGATGGACTGGGAGACCACGATCGAGGTAGAAAACCTGCTGGGGGAGAAGATAACACTGGGAGGAAAGGTTGACTCCGAGGGCAAGCTGTTGCCGGCGTTTCCCGGGGCATCGCTTCGGGAGCCGGCACGGGCGAGTTTCGGGCTGGACCTGGGGTACTGGAAGAACCAGGGCGTCGAGGGCCACGAGTTCAGGGCCGTGGTCGATATGCTCATCTCGCGGGGGTATCTGAAGATACTGATGAACCCCACGATAGAGACGGTCAACGGCAAGCCTGGCAAAGTGACCCTGAGAGACAATGTGCCGCTGCAGAAACTGGTCTTTACGCCGAGCCAGCTTGAGCCTGTCAGTATGACCGAGTATCAGTGGGTTGAAGACATCCTGGAGGTAACGCCGCACGTTTATGCGGATGGTTCGATCGGGCTTGAGACGAAGATCCAGCTTGGTTCAAAGTCCAAGCCCGAGGGCGTCGTCCAGCGGGAGATTATCACGGAGCGGAGGATTGAGATCGCCGAGAACCGGATAAAGCCGGGCGACAGCCTGGTCATCGGAGGGATACGCAAAAGCGAGGAGCGGGCGGTGGTTCGCGGCGTGCCTTTTCTGAAGGATATTCCGCTTCTGGGGATACTGTTTTCGAGCAAGGATGTTGAAGAAAAGGCAACGGAGGTCATTTTTGTTCTGACGCCGAGCATTTCTTCGGGCGGAATCAAGTACGCCGATATGGTCAGGGATATAAAGCAGAAACGATCGAAGCTGAAGCTGGAGACCGACCTGCATTCAACGCTGACCGACCCATTCGGCGCGAATGCGTATCTGAACACGATGGAGCGCAAGGCCGCCAGGGCCGAGCTTGAGAAACTCAAGGCCCAGATAGAAAAAGCCGAGGCGCTTGAGGAAGTGGAGCGGATAGAACAGCAACTGCGCGCGACGGTGGAACAGATACGCGCCGAGCAGGCCAGGGCCGACCGATCGCAGGCTGAAGCCGAGCAAGCCAGGGCGGAGGCGGAGAAACTTGCCGAGGAACTGAAGAAGATAAAGGCGCAGATTGAGCGTGCCAGCCGGCATAAGAAAGCCGCCGAGGCCCCGAAGGAAACTTCACCCGACAATCCGGCTGAGGCCAAGTCCCCGCGCAAGCCCGACGCTGCCCAGCCCGCCACCGAGGCCGGCCGGGCCGCCACCGAAGCACCCGACCCCGAGCCCGGCCCCGGCAAGGCTTAGCAGTGATTACAACCCCGCCTGCCTGCCCTTTCATTTGAACGGTTCCGCCGCCGCGGTTCCGCCTGCGGCGACACTGCAAGCACGGCGTATTGGTCGGCG
>CAYSBK010000106.1:0-8216 GCA_964429265.1 uncultured Pirellulales bacterium
GGCGATAGAGGCACGGGGGGATTTCGATCAAATGCGCAGGTGGTTTTCGGCGGGCCGGGGGTTGCAAGTTTTTGGATCGGCGGTATTTTAGGCGGTGATGCAAGATGAGTGTTCGTAAGCGAGCCACTATTCGCAGTCACGCGATCACGATTGTCCCGCGGTATGCCGAGACCGACCAGGCGGGTGTGGTTCACCACAGCGTTTACCCGGTGTGGTTCGAGATGGGCAGGACGGAGCTGCTTCGTGCGAACGGGCTGGCGTACAAGGAGCTTGAGAAGGCGGGAGTGTTCTTCGTGGTCGTGGAGTTGCACATACGTTATCGGCGGCCGGCGAGATACGACGAGCAACTGCGCCTTGAGACCCGGTGTTCGCAGGTAACCGCCAGCAAGGTGGAGCACGTTTACACGCTGAGCCGAGCCGACGACGGCCAGGTGTTGGCGGAGGGTTCGAGCGTTCTGGCGTGCGTGGATGGTCAGGGGCGGATACGGCGGATGCCGGAATTTATGTACGGCGATGTTTGAGGGGCATTGTTTGACTTGGGGTGGCGGGTAGGCTAAACTGGCCCGTAGCAGAAGCCGGTCGCGGTGCCGCCGGGGCTTGTTTTGCGTTGGAAGCGTTTGGTCGAGGCTGTGAAGTGGGTGGCGGCGGCGCGGTACGGCTGAGATAACGGCCGGGTATGGGTTGTCAGAAGAAGGAAAGTTGTGGGCTTTTTGGTATCTTCGGAGACGAGGATGCCGTGGTGAAGACCTTTTATGGTCTGCACAGCCTTCAGCACCGTGGGCAGGAGTCGGCCGGTATTGCCTCCAGCGATGGAGAAGTGATCAAGTGCCATCGTGGTATGGGCACGGTCGGCAGGGTCTTTCGCAGCGGGTCGGGGCTGCTTGAGAAGCTGGCGAATCCGATAGCGATCGGGCACGTGCGGTATTCGACGGCCGGTTCGAGCAACCCGATCAACAGCCAGCCGCTGCTGAGCGAGTACTCTCGGGGACAGGTGGCGGTGGCGCACAACGGGAATCTCATCAATGCCGGGCTGTTGCGTGACGAATACGAGGCGTACGGCAGTATTTTCAAGTCGACCAGCGACACCGAGATAATCACCCACCTGCTGGCAAAGCCGACGCACGCCAGCAAGCCGGACACGCTGGCCCACGTATTGAATCATCTGCAGGGGGCGTACTGCCTGCTTTTCCTGTTTGCCGACTGCATCGAGGCTGCGCGTGACCCATACGGTATTCGTCCCCTGTGCATCGGGCAAACGGAGGGTGGCGCGTACGTGGTGGCCAGCGAAAGCTGTGCGCTGGATGCGGTGGATGCGGCGTTTTTGCGTGAGGTGGAGCCGGGCGAAATAGTGAAACTCGACAGGAACGGGTTGTCGAGCAGGTTCTTCGTCAAGCCGGGGTCGGTAAGGCCTGCTCACTGCATTTTCGAGCACATATATTTTGCGAAGCAGAACTCGCATATCTTCGGGGAAAACGTTCACGAGTTCCGCAAGAAGCTTGGGCGGCGCCTTGCCCAGGAGCACCCTGCGGATGCAGACGCGGTGATACCGGTGCCGGACTCCGGTACGTCGGCGGCGATCGGCTATGCCGAACAAAGCGGCATTGCTTTTGATATGGGGCTGGTGCGAAGCCATTACATCGGCAGGACGTTCATTTCTCCGCAGCAGAAGAGGCGGGAGCTGGAGGTGAAGCTGAAGCTGTCGGTCGTGCGGCAGGCGGTCGGCGGCAAGCGCATCGTGGTGGTGGATGATTCTATCGTCCGCGGCACGACGACGCGCGGCAAGATTATGACGCTGCGGAAGGCCGGGGCAAAGGAAATCCATATGCGGGTAAGCTGTCCGCCGATAAGGTATCCGTGCTTCTACGGGGTGGATTTCCCCACGCGGGAGGAGCTGCTGGCAAACAATCGAGACCTGGAACAGATAAGAGAGTTTCTGGGCGTTGACAGTATCGGGTATCTGTCGCTGGAGGGATTGCTGGGCTGCGCGGCCCGGCCGGCGGACCACTATTGCACGGCCTGCTGGAGCGGGGTGTATCCGATACCGGTCGACGTGGCGCTGAACAAGTTCATGATGGAGCGCTACCAACTGTATATGTTCGACCAGAGCGACTGGTGATTGCAATGCTTGCACCGGCGGGGTCCCAATGACCGAACACGTCAGCTACGAACAGTCAGGCGTGAGCATCAGTGCCGGGGAAGAGGCCGCGCGTCGGATCTACTCGGCGATGGCGGGGACTTTCGGGCCCCGGGTGATAGAATCGCCTAACGGTTTTGCGGGAATGTTCCGGCTGGACTACGACGAGCGGCTGTTCAAGAAGAATTACAGGAATCCGGTGCTGGTGGCGTGCACGGACGGCGTGGGCAGCAAGGTTCAGTTGGCGGGCCGGGCCGGCAGGTTTGATACGGTGGGTATCGACCTGGTGGCGATGTGCGTGAACGATATGCTGGTTTACGGCGCCGAGCCGTTGTTCTTTCTGGATTATCTTGCCGTTCACAAGGTGGACCCTGCGGTTGTGGCCGAGACGGTAGAAGGTGTTGCGGCCGGCTGCAGGCAGGCCAATTGTGCACTTATCTCAGGTGAAACGGCGGAAATGCCGGACACTTACGCACGGGGCGATTTCGACATGGCGGGTTTCGCCGTTGGCGTGGTGGAAAGAAGAAAGTTAATCACCGGAAAAAACGTCAGGGCCGGGGACGTGGTGCTTGGGCTGGGATCGAGCGGCCTGCACAGCAACGGTTACACGCTGGTTCGCAACATTTGCTTCAAGAAGCACAAGTTCAGGATGACCGACAGGCTGGCGGAACTGGACGGTGCGATGCTGGGAGACGTGCTGCTGGAGCCGACGCGGATTTATGTTCGGTCGGTGATCAGGCTGCTTTCGCAGTACAAGGTGAAAAAGGTGGTGCACGCGATGGCGCACATAACGGGCGGGGGGCTGGTGGGGAATATTCCGCGTGTGCTGGGGGGACATTTCGACGCGGTGATCAGAAAGTCGAGCTGGCCGGTGCACAAGGTGTTCGAGTTTATCAGGCAGGCCGGTCCCGTGGAGGAAGCCGAGATGTTCCGCGTATTCAATATGGGTATCGGGTTTGTGCTGATAGTGGCGGAGGATTTCGCGGATTCCATCGCGAAGAAACTCGCCAGATACGGCGAAAACGTCTATAAAATTGGCAGAATTTGCACCGGGACGGGAAAAGTGGTGCTGCGGGATTGAGCGAGCCGCCTTATGAAGAACCGGCTGCTGAGTTTACTTGTCGTAGCCGCTGCGTATGCCGGTTTCGCCTTTTATCTTTACAGGCCTTACCTCAAGGGCGGACCGGCCGTTTACCTGCACGCGGCGAACTCGGTTGCGGCGGCGGTGGGGTGCTTTCTCGTGGGGAGGCGCTGGATAGGCGGGTTGTGCGAATCGCTGTTTGCCGGTGCGTTGTACGGTTTCGGGCCTTTCGTGCTTTCGTTGGCGCAGTATCATCCGGCCGCAGGTTCACTGGCTGCTGCGGTGGCGTGGTGTTTTCTGCCGGCGGCGCTGGTCAGGCCGGCGGGCAAATGGCGGCTGGTCGCGCCGGCCCTGGCGGCGTTGCCGTTTCTGGTGATAATCGTGTTCTTCCAGCTTTGCAGCCACGGGCGGCTGTTTGCCGTGCCCGCGCAGGCACGGCTGCAGCTCGGGCACCTTGTGGGGCTGGCTGCGCCGCTGGTAGCGGTCAAGCGGAACCTGATTGGCACGGGGCTGTACCACGTGCCGCTGGCGCCTCTTTTGATTGGTGTGGGTATCCTGGCCAGGGCGAAGCGCTTCGGGGTGATCATAATCTTTGTTGTCGGTGTGGCACTTGCCTGTGCGGGGCCTGTGCTGGAAGTCAGCAGCCTGATGTGGCTGGCGGTGCCGGCGCTGTGCTGTTCGATCCTGGCGGGGGCGGGTTTGCAGGCGCTTGTGTCATCGGGGCCTGCAGACCGTGGATGGGTCCTTGCGGCCGCGGGCGTAATGGCGGCGCTGGCGGTGGCGATGCTTGTGCTTGCGGGAAAGTACTTCCAGGTGTTTGCCGGGCTGGCGGCCGGGTATGCGAGGCTTTTTATGCAGGCCGGCTATATGTACATAACGGCGGTGGTGGCTCTACTGATACTTTTTTTTCTGTCACGGGCGAAGTTGCGGCTTGGGTGGTTGCGGCGGGCGGTTCTGTGTGTGGCGATAGCAGTGGACCTGCAGCGTGGGGCGGTTTTCGTGGTGGATTACTTTTTTCAAGGCTGAGACCTGCATCGCGGTGGTGCCAAGCCGGTGCCGATAATATCCCTCATAAACCCCCTTAAATCCCGAACAAATGCGGCGAGGGAGCGTATTTAACGCGTTGTGTCGTCTGCGCGGCGTTTCGTTACGGGCTAATGCGTTCCGCGGCCTGGGCGGGATGTCGGCAGGGCTGCGGGGGTCATTTTTTGGTGGAGTTGTAAGATGGCAGAAGCCAGCTTGAAGACCAGTAACCACACTGCCAAGCCGGTCGGCGCAACCCGTGGCGCGCTGCCGGAGTTTGCCTACGAAAACGGCTACGTTTTCCGCGGTACGGACCTGGGCGGCCATGGTGTGAAACTTGAGCTTGTGCACCGCGACCAGGAAGGGGGGGCGATCATACTGCCGCCGGCCAAAGCGGCCGAGTGCGCCAACTGGCTGCTGCAAACCATCGGACAACCAACACCCAGCCTGCCGGACGAGCTGCCTGTGATCCTGGAGCGGATTATCAAGCAAAAGGAGCTTCGGCGGGGCCTGAAGCGCGGCGAGAAAAAGAAGCTTGAGGATGCCCTGAAAGTCCTTCAGAGCGCCAAGCGCAGGAATTGACACAGCGGCTGCAAAACCTCCCTTTGAAGTCTTTCAACCACCTTGCGCATTGTCGTACAATCGGGCTGCTGCAGGATTGAAGAAAAGGCCGGGCCCGGCGGAAAACGGCTGCAGGTCGGGTGCCGGCCGAGAAGGGAGGTAACGATATGGTTGCGGATTTCTCTATTATGCCGGTAGGGGCCGGTGAAAGCCTCAGCGGTGACGTCGCGGAGGCGGTGCGGCTCGTAACCGAAAGCGGGCTGCCGTACAGGGTTGGGCCGATGTCCACAAGCGTCGAAGGTCCCTGGGATGAGGTGATGGCACTTATCAAAAGATGCCGGGACAGGATGCTGGAACGGCACAACCGGGTGTACCTCACGATCAGAATCGACGACCGTAAAGGTGCGACCGGCAGACTCGCGGCAAAGGTCGAGGCCGTCGAACAGAAGCTCGGTAAGACGCCGGCGTAGTTCTTTGGTGCAGCGGCGGCCTATGAAAAGGTTTCGCGTTCGACGCGGCCGAGGTAGAACCGGCCGTCGTTCTGCATAAAGGTGATTATCGCGTCGAATTGCTGCTCTACGAAGCGGGTCTCATTGGACACTATCGCCACGCCCAGAACGGCCACCGTCTTGCTGTCCTGGCGGTCAATTTCGGCCGCGGAGATGTTGAACCTGCTTTTGAGTCGGCCCAGCAGGCTCTTGATTATGCTTCGCTTGGCCTTGAGCGAGTCAATGCCGTGCAGGTGCAATTGTGCCTTCAGTAATCCGACAATCATAGGCGGTGCCTTCACCGGGTTCGGCTGCTCGTGCGACAATCCTGTGACGATTGTATCACCGATGCTGCGGTGGGGCAATGGACGACGGCAAATCGCCAACGACCGGAAGGTGCATTTCATAAACGGCCGGGTCGCGGTTTCCGGCGGCCGAGGCGGGGCTGCTGTGGCCTGCAAAAGAATCGGTCATCGGTGAGGGCGGCTACTTCCCGGCTTCGAGCACGATGGTGTCGGAAAGGCGCCGGCCCTGCGGCGTCATACAGGTGACCTGCAGTATCAGGTCGCTGCCCGGTTTCTGTGCCAGCGGCATCGTGAAGCGGTACGCCCGAAGATAATCGTGCCAGTAACCGTTGTTGGTGGCGGGGTCGGTCAGGTCGACGTCGGGCCAGTGCATAAGCCGGCGCCCTTTCGGCTGCGGTGAGCCAGGGACGAAGGCATACAGCTCGAAGCGAAACACTGCGGGCGACTTGACCTGGCAGCCGAACCGGTCGAGCAGGCTTACGTAAACGTCGATGGTTGCGGCGTTGCGGTCGGACTTCAATTCCGTCAGGGGCATAATCTCGACATCGTCCGCGAGGTACTTGTAGCATATCGTGTTGGCGGTCGGCTGCGAAGGCCGGCTCGGCTGGGTGGTCGGAGGGGGGCCGAGGTCGCAGCCGGCGCATAACACCAGCCCGCACAGACAGCACAGCGATGTCCGGGTGCTGTGGACGGCCATAGCCTACAAGTCCTCGTCAAGCAGGTGCCCGAGTCGATATTTCTTCGTTCGCAGGTAATCGATATTGTGCGGCGAGGGTGCCGCGCGCAGGGGTATCTGCTCGACCACCTTTATCCCATATACTTCAAGTCGGCTTATCTTCTTCGGATTGTTGGTTAGAATCCTGATTTTCTGCAGGCCGAGGTCCCTGCAAATCTGTGCCCCGATGCCGTAGTCGCGGCGGTCGACAGCGAAGCCGAGCTTCAGATTCGCGTCGACGGTATCGAGGCCCTGTTCCTCCTGGAGCTTGTACGCCCGCAGCTTGTTTCGCAGTCCTATGCCGCGGCCTTCCTGCCGGAGATAGATAAGGGCGCCCTCGCCGGCGGCTTCAATCATCTGCATCGCGGTGGTTAGCTGGTAGCCGCATTCGCAACGCTGCGAGTGGAAAAGGTCGCCGGTCATACATTCCGAGTGCACCCGGACCAGGACCGGCTCGTCGATGACGATCGGCCTGCCGGCGTCGTCGAGTTTTCCGACGCGGCCCTTGCAAAGGGCCAGGTGAGGCTCGGGGCTGGTTATGCTGTCGTAGCCGATGAGCGTGAACTGCCCGAAATCCGTCGGCAGCGTAACGCATTCGACCCGCCGGACCTGACGTTCGCGCTGGAGCCGGTACTCGATGAGCTTGGCAATCGAGGTGATTTTGAGCTTGTGCTTCTTGCAGAATTCAAGAAGCTCCGGCAGCCTGGCCATTGAGCCGTCTTCGTTCATAATCTCGCAGATGACACCGGCGGGTTTGAGCCCGGCCAATCGCATCAGGTCGACGGCACCTTCGGTCTGGCCTGCGCGGACGAGCACGCCGCCGGGTCTGGCCCGCAAGGGAAAGACGTGGCCGGGCCTGACCAAGTCGGCGGGCTTGGCGTCGTCGGCGATGGCGGTCTGAATGGTTCTGGCGCGGTCGGCGGCGCTGATGCCGGTGGTAACGCCTTCGGCGGCGTCGATGCTGACCGTGAAGGCCGTTCGAAACCGCGCGGTGTTCTCGGTGGTCTGCGGATAAAGCGCCAGACTGTCACACTTCTCGGCGGTCAACGGCAGGCAAATCAGCCCCCTGCCGTACCTGGCCATAAAGTTGATCGTCTCGGGCGTAACCTTCTCGGCGGCGCAGACGAGGTCGCCTTCGTTTTCGCGGTCCTCGGCATCGACCAGCACGATAAGCCGGCCCTTTCTGAGGTCCTCGAGAACTTCCGGAATTTCGTTAAGCCGTTCCGACATCGGGTTCCCCTGCGCAACCTGCGGCCGTTGACCGGGTCTTACTGCTGCGGCCCGGCTGGGCGATGATTGTTCTGTTCGTACTGTTCAATATAGCGAGTTCCCATCCGGAGGTAAACCGCAAGCGCCAGCACGGCCGCTGCCGCCGCCGACCACCACAGGACCGGCATAACGAGTTTCCAGGCGGTTGTGAGGCGGGTCAATTCCGGGCCCACCAGAATCCCGGCTACCATCGTCAGTTGCAGAGCCGTTGCAGCCTTGCCGGCCGGTGCCGGTGAAATCCGCATCTGGCCCGTTATGAAGTACACCAGCAAAAAGCCGATAAGCAACAGCAGGTCCTTGCCGATGATAAGCACGACCACCGTCGAGGGCAGGCGAAACGGCTCAACGCCGCCCCGCCTGGACGCCAGAAGCAGGCACGCACTGGTAATCAGCAGCTTGTCCGCAACGGGGTCGAGAAATGCACCGAGCCTGGTGTTTTGATTCCTTCGCCGCGCCAGATAACCGTCGAAGGCGTCGCTGGCCGCCATAGCCATAAACAGGGCAAAGGCCACGTACCTCACGCCGTCGCGCAGGGACTGGGTCAGTGCCGGGTCGTTGACCTTGAGCATCAGGCTCACGAACGGAACCGTCAGAAACAGCCTCAGGATGGTGATGCGATTGGCCCAGTTCAGTTTCATAG
>CAYSBK010000107.1:0-8209 GCA_964429265.1 uncultured Pirellulales bacterium
CACGTCCGAGGACGTGGACGGCCTGGCGGGATGGCAGCAGGTCTTCGGCAGCGGTTACGTCGCCGCCTTTGTGTTTGCGTACCGCGTTGCGAGCGTTGACGTGGATTTCGACGGCAGGGACTATTACGATTTCGCCGGGCAGCGATACGTGTTCTTTGCAGTGAAGCTGGACGATTACCGCAGGTTTATGACGCTTCGAAGCCCGCGGTGGCGCACGGTGACCCTGCCGGCCGAGAAGTTCCGCCTGTGCGCAGTGCAGATGCAGAAACTTGTGCTTTGAGAATCCAGCCGCAGGTGCTTTCAACCTGCAAAGTCAGTCGGCATTCATATACTGGTAGAGCTTGGTCAGGGCCTGTCGCTGGATCTGGCGGATCCTCTCGCGTGTAAGGCCGAGCTTTTCCCCAATCTGCCTGAGCGTCAGAGGTTTCCTGCCGTCGAGACCGTAATGCAGCCTGAGGATTTCGGCCTCGCGGGGCTCTATTCTGTCGAGCAGCCGCACGGCCTTTGTTTTTTCCTCGTGGGCGACTATCTGGTCTTCGGGTTTCTCGCCGTTGCGGTCCTCGATGTCGAGTTCGGGCGAGCGGTCGGAATCGCCATCCTCGCAGGGTGCATCCCTGACGGTGGACAAGACCTTCACGATCTGGTCGACGACCTTGGCCTTTCGCGGCGACAGGTGCATAATTTCAGCCATTTCGTCGATGGTGGGCGGCCTGCCGAGGCTGATGGTCAGTTCAGCGGCAGTGTGCCTCCACTGATTTATCAGCGCGACCATATAAGTGGGAATGTGCACGGGCTGGACGTTTTCGAGCAGTGCCCGCTTGATGGACTGCTTTATCCACCAGGCGGCGTAGGTGCTGAACCTGGTGCCGCGGTTGGGGTCGAAGTAATCGACGGCCTTGAGCAGGCCGAGGTTTCCCTCCTCGATAAGGTCAGCCAGGCCCATTCCGCGGCGGGTGTACTTCTTTGCGATGTTCACCACCAGTCGCAGGTTGCTTCGAACCAGCCGCTCCCTGGCCCACGGGTCATTTTGCTCGGCGATGAGCCTGCCCAGTTCGCGTTCCTGCTCGACGGTAAGCAGGGGCGCTTCGTCGATTTGCCTGAGGTAGTCCTTTATCGTGGCGTCGAATACCGTCGACGATTGCACCGTCATAGCAAGCCCTTCCGTTCCAACGAAAACCGGCCGGAGCCGATAACCTGCTTGTTCGTTATTCACCGCGCGGAGGACAGCGATGAATACCGGCTGACCATCCGCCAGCCACGCGGAGGTATCGGCCAATTCGCCCGTGGGGTTTAGGCGGTGGGGACGCTGCTGTCTATATCGGCCGACCGGTGCTAATTATCGGTATCAGCGGCCGGCTTTTCGTCGGGACCGTCTTCGCAGCCGCCGGGCCCTTCGCCCTGGTCCTGTTGCCCCGGCTCAGTGGTCTGCGCGGGCTTTTCGCCAGCGGCCGATTCGGCCTGGGCGGTTGGCTCCGGTGGTCCGGCCTGTTCGGTCGGTTCACCTTGCGGCTGGGGCTGTTGCGGTTCAGCCGGTTGAGCGGATTCTTCGACGGTTTCGGCCTCAGGCTGTTCCGAGTCGGCCGCCTGTTCAGCGGCTTCAGGCGCAACGTCGGCGGCGGAGACGTCGGCAGTTTCAACCGGTGCCCCGGCGGTCTCGGCGGTCGGCTGTGGTTCCGCAGGCGCAGCCGGTTCAGCCTCGGCGGCCTGCTCTTCGGCGGCCCAGCGTGCCCTGCGAAGACTCAGCCCGATCTTGCGGGAATCGGGGTCTATTCTGAGTATCTTGACCTCGACCTGCTCGCCGAGCTTGACGACATCCTGGGGCTTGTCGATCTTGTGGTCGGCCAGCTCGGATATGTGCAGCAGGCCTTCAAGCTCAGGCTCAAGCTCGACAAAGGCACCGAAGTTGGTCAGCTTGGTGATTTTGCCCTTTACGATCTGGCCGGGGATGTATTTTTCGGGGATGGCCCTTATCCAGGGGTCCTCGGCCAACTGTTTTATACCGAGCGATATCCGCCTTTTTTCCACGTTGACATCGAGCACGACACACTTGACCTGCTGGCCCTTCTGGAGCATTTCGCTGGGGTGGTTGTACTTCTTCGTCCAGCTCAGGTCGGAGATATGAATCATCCCGTCGATGCCCGGTTCTATTTCGACGAAGGCACCGAAGTTTGTCATACTGCGGACCGTGGTCTCCACGATGGTGCCGGGGGGGTACTTTTGTGAGGCCAGCGTCCAGGGGTTGACCTCGGTCTGCTTGATACCGAGGGAGATTTCGTGCTTTTCCTTGTTTATGTTGAGCACAACCACGTCGATTTCGTCGCCGACGTTGACCATTTCGCTGGGATGGGCCAGCCGCTTGGTCCAGCTCATTTCGCTTATATGGACAAGTCCTTCGACACCCTCTTCAAGCCTGACGAAGACGCCGTAACTCATAATATTGACCACGGTGCCGCGGACCTTTGCCCCAACGGGATAGCGATTTTCGACATCGGTCCAGGGACTGGGGGTTTTTTGCTTCAGCCCGAGCGATATCTTTTCGTTCTTCTTGTCGACGCCGATGACGACACACTCGATTTCCTGGTCGAGGGTGACGACCTCGGAAGGATGTGAAATCCTGCCCCAGCTCAGGTCGCTGATGTGCAGCAGCCCGTCCACGCCGCCGAGGTCGACGAAGACGCCGAAGTCGGAGATGTTCTTGACGACGCCTTTTCGCAGTTGGCCGACCTCTATTTCGGCCATTATTTTTTCTTTGCTGGCCCGGCGTTCTTCCTCGATGAGTTTGCGCCTTGAGACGACGATATTCCGGCCCTCGACGTCGATCTTGAGGATGACGCAGTCCACTTCCTTTCCGATAAACCTGCTTATGTCTCCGGGCCTCCTGATATCGACCTGCGAGGCCGGCAGAAAGACCGGCACGCCGATGTCCACCAGCAATCCGCCCTTGATACGTCGGATGACCTTGCCGGTGACCACGTCGCCTTCCTTTTTGGTGTTGATGATTCTTTCCCAGCCGCGGATGCGGTCGGCTTTCCTTTTGCTCAGCACGATAAGGCCGCCGCCGGAGTCTATGTCCTCAAGCAGGACCTCGATTTCCCTTCCCGGTACTATCTCTTCCGGGTCGTCGAATTCGCCGGCATCGACCACGCCCTCGCTCTTGAGCCCGACATCTACAATCACGTCGTTGCCCAATCTCGAGACAATCGTGCCTTTGAGGATGCTTCCCGGCAGGCGGGCATCCACCTTCGTTCTGAGGACCTCCTCGAGATACTCGGTATCCTGCTCGGTGAGCATTTCGTTAACCTGCTGTTCCAGCTCGTCCGGCGATAAACCGAGCTTTGTCACTATGTTTCTGTCCACCATACGCCCATTTTCCCCTGTGGAGTTTCGTATCAAGGCCCGCCGGCGCCCCACATTTACGCCGGGACGTGCCCGTGCACCATTGCACCACAAAAACCATCCGGCGGACAATTGCCAAGGCCGACCCGGGCTTTGCCCGACCGAGAAGCCGTATTCTACAGCGGTTCCGTCCTTTTGGAAGAACAATTCGCCTGAAGTTGACGATTTTCTGCGATTGCGCTGCAGCGGCACCGGCTCATCCGGCCCCGGCATCGAGCATCGACAACTGCCCGACGAACTGCTCGATTACCCAACTGGGTGTGGACGCGCCGGCGGTAACACCGGCGGTACGCGCGTCGGCGACCATAAGCTTATCAAACCCGGCCCAGTTCTGCAAATGGAAGGTTCGTGGGTTGTAGTTTCTGCATAGTTCGGCCAGTTTGCGGGTGTTTGCACTTTCAAGGCCGCCCAGCACGAACATCACGTCGACCTTTCTGCAGAGGCCAACCGCCGACTCCTGCCTTCTTATGGCCTCCCTGCACAGGGTGTTTATCACCCTCAGTTCCTGGAAGTCTCTTGAGGCCACCGCCGCGACCATCCGCGCGAAGTATTCCGGCGTTTGGGTGGTCTGACAGACAAGGCCAAGCCTGCCATTTTCGGGCAGCAGGCGCAGGTCCGCCAAGCTACCCACTACGACGACATCGGACGCACAGCCGACGACGGCCTTTACCTCGGGATGGTTCCGGTCACCAATGACCACCACCTTGTAGCCGTCCCGGCCGAGGCATCGCGCTATTTCCTGGACGCGCTTGACCAGCACGCAGGTGGCGTCGACGATATCGAGGCCTTTTTGTCGTATCAGGGCCAGTTGCGCAGGTGCCGCCCCGTGTGAGCGTATCAGGACGGTGCCGCGCGGGATTTCGTCGACGCTGTCGACGGTTTTCAGCCCCGCCCTGGCGAGCCTGTCGACGACGTCCCTGTTGTGAATGATGGGGCCGAGGCTGTAAACGTCTTTTCGCTGCTTCAGTATCTCCTCGGCGATGCTGATGGCGTTTCTGACGCCGGGACAAAAACCACATTTTTCGGCCACAAGTACCTTCACGGTTTCTCACTTGGCGTGCCGGTCATCCGTTCTTCATTTCGGCCGGCGGTTCGGTCATTTCTGCAGATTCTTCTGAATAATCGTAGGGTTTTCTGCCGTGTCTTTTCCTGCAGATGTTGTGCATCTGCCGCAGGATTTGAGTGAGCCGGCGGACCAGTTGCCGCTCGTCCAGGTGCCGGGCTGCTTCGACGTGAATCGGCTTGCCGTAGCAGACGACGATTCGCCTTGCAAGCGAGGGCAGGACGCGATGTCTGGGCCAGGCTTCGAACGCACCATCGATGACCATCGGCACCAGGGGCACCTTTGTGCGCCTGCAAAGAAGCCCGAAACCGGGCCTGAGCGGGGCAATCCTGCCGTCGTACGTGCGGGTGCCTTCGGGAAAAAGGCACAGCGCCTGGCCGGTCTGTAGCTTTTCGATGGCCTTCTTCACGGCACCGACATCCGCCCGGCCGCGCTTGACCGGTATGGCGTTCAACAAGCGGATGAACCACCCGAAGAACCGGTTGGTGAACAGGGTATCGCGGGCCAGATAATGCAACCTCCTGTTGATGAAGACGCCACAGAAAACCGGGTCGAAAAAGCTCTGGTGGTTGCTGACCAGCAGAAAGCCACCTCTGCGCGGCAGGTTTTCGGTGCCGTAGATGCGAAAATCAAAGCAGACGGTGCAGAATATCCTGCATACCCATCGACACAGGCGGTACCACAAGGATTTCAGAGTTGATGCGGACATTTTTCCTTTACCAGGGCCAGCAGTTTCTCCACGACCTCGGATACGGTAAGGCCGGTGGTATCAATGACAATCGCGTCATCGGCGGGGCGAAGCGGACCAATGCGGCGGCTGCGGTCGCTGCTGTCCCGTCTGTCGATGGCTTGTTCAACGTCGGCGAGGGTGCAGCCGGTCCGGTCGGCAAGTTCGGCCAGCCTTCTTCTTGCCCTTTCGGTTCTGTCGGCGGTCAGAAAGAACTTTACGCTCGCGGCGGGAAAGGCAACGGTTCCCTGGTCCCTGCCTTCGGTGACGATTCTTTCGTGGTGCCGTGCGAATTGTCGCTGCAATTCGACCAGCTTTGTCCGCACAGGCCCCGCGTCGGCAATAAACCTCGCGTTTGCGGTCACCTCGGGTCGGCGTATCTCTTCGGTGACGTCTGTGTCATTGATTTTGACGACGGTGGCGTCCCGGCCGGGGATAAATTCAAATTGCGTCTGCTCCATCAGGTCCAGCAGTTGCTTCTGATTGTTCAGATCGATGCCGGCCCGCATCGCGGCAAGAGTAACGGCGCGATACATCGCCCCCGTATCCAGAAATACAGCACCGAGCCGTCGCGCCAGCAGGCGTGCGACGGTAGTCTTGCCGCTTGCGGCGGGGCCGTCTATTGTAACAATCAGTTTCGCCATTCTGCCAGCCCGCCTGCCGTCACGATTGGGCACGCGGGTTTTCGGTGACCTTGATAACGACGATACTGGTGTCGTCGGTTTGCCTGGCCAGGCCCACGAAACGCCTTCTGTGAGCCAGTATGTTTTTCACCATCAGGTCCGCCGTGCAATCCTCAAAGCGCTTTGCCGTTTCCAGCAACCTTTCTCTGCCCCATAGTTCGCCTTCGAAGTTGGTTGCGTCGATAAGCCCATCGGTGTAAAGCAGGAGGCTGTCGCCCTTTTGCAGGGGGATGGTTTCGACTTCGTAGTCGCCGTCGGGCACGACGCCGAGCACAATCCCGCCGGTTTCCAGGTCCGTAGTCCGGCCGTTTCTTATCAATATGGGCGGCTCGTGCCCACAGTTGCAGTACGTCAGCGTTTGCTCCTCGATGTTCACGACGGCGTGAAAGAGGGTTATGAACTCTCCATCGCGGCACTCGCTGCAGGCCATTTTGTTCAGCTTGGCCATGACCTTCCGCATCATTTGCTGCCTGTCGCCGATCGGCAGTTGTGCCTTGAGCATGTCGCGAAACGTAATGGTCGCATCGGTATAAGCCGAAATCGCGCCCTTGAAACAGCTCATCATTATGGCCGCGGGGATTCCCTTGCCGGCCACGTCGGCGATCTGAACCACCAGATGACCCGGCACGGGCTGGAAAAAGTCATAAAAGTCCCCGCCTACGTCGAAGCAGGGCACGTAGCTTGCCGCTATATCGAGCCCCGGTATGTCGGGCGGCTTTTCGGGAATCATTCTGCGTTGAATGGCGCCGGCCAGTCTCATCTGCGAGGCTATCCTTGCACCTTCCAGGGCCTCGGCGTAGAGCCTTGCGTTGGTTATGGCCACGGCACACTGCGAAGCGACGCCGCGGGCCAGGACGATGTCGTCCTGGTCGAAATGCATTGGCGTGGGGGTGTACAGCCGCAGCACACCGATGGGCTTGCCCCTGAACTCCATAGCGACGGTGAGCTGGCTGACCAGTCCCTCCTCGACTGCCGCTTGCTTGTACCGGACGCGGTCGTCAACACGCATATCATCGATTATCACCGGCTCGCCGGCAAACGCCGCCTTGATTACCGGGTCGTCTTTTGAAACATGGCCCTTGTTGCGGTACTGCTCGCTCAGGCCGTAGGTGCTGCGCATCTTCAGATCACCGGTCTCCTCATCAAGCAGCCTTATCGAGCAGGCCTTGACGCCGGTGATTCGCACAGCAGCCTCGGCCAGTCTGTCCAGCACTTCCTGCAGGGAGAACCTGCCCGCGACCAGCGTGGTAAGCTGGTAGATTTGCTCGTCTCTGGCAGTTTGTTCCGTAGTCTTTTTAGTCACAAGCGATTCATCCCTAAACGCACAAGATTATACCTCACCGCCGGGTGATATCGAACCGTAAAATCTACCAATACTGTTCCCGCGTGATTTTGTTCGGTTGCAAGGGACTCACAGGCCTATTATCATATCAGCCGCAGTTAGTCGGTTAAGTGCGTTGATTGTCCGTCAATGAAGCGGGAACCAACAACTACGAACTGTCTGCTGTTATGATTGCCAGGCACATAATCTTCAGGGGAAACGTTCAGGGGGTGGGCTTTCGGTTCACGGCCGTGCGGATAGCCCAGCGGCACGGCGTGGCCGGGTGGGTGCGGAACCTGCCCGACGGTACGGTGGAGATGTTCGCCCAGGGTCAGTCGGAGGACGTTGAGGATTGCCTGCGTGACATCCAGGAGGCGTTTCGGGGCTACATAGTGCGCACAGACAGCGAGCAGGCTCCCGTTGAGCCGGACCGAACCGATTTCAGGATTACCTACTGAGCGCCGGCTCGCCTGCAGCCGACGCTTACCTGTTTTCCCCCAGGGCCTGTTCCACCAGTGCCAGCAGGATTTCCTGTCCGGGATTTTTAGCAAGGATTTTGCCGTCGGAATCGATCAGGAACGTATAAGCCAGATGGTCAAGTCCATAGTCCCGGACCAAGGCTGCCCTTTCGGGCATCGGCACTACGCAACGGGTCCAACCGACAGAGACAGCATCGGGCGACTCTCCGGCCGTCTCGACGGACCCATCGATGGATGCGCCGATAACGGCCAGCCGGTCATCACTGCCGAACATCGTGAATAGCTCATCGAGCCTGGCCATTTCAGTTTCCGCGCGTGCCGTCGGTATGCTGCGCCACAAGCTGAGCACGACGACTTTGCCTCGCAGCTCGGCAAGGCTGAACGTCGTACCGTCCAGCCGCTGCAACCGGATGTCCGGTATCAGGTCGCCAACGTCGAGAATC
Source organism: uncultured Pirellulales bacterium (assembly GCA_964429265.1). Lineage (GTDB taxonomy): Bacteria > Planctomycetota > Phycisphaerae > Sedimentisphaerales > Anaerobacaceae > CAYSBK01. The sequence continues at coordinate 8,113 of CAYSBK010000107.1, forward strand.
TGTCGCATCTTCAGTTCGAGCGTTCCCAGGTCGACCGGTTCGCGGTCGTTGGGGTCGTTTGCCTCCGGCACTTCAAAGTAATACTTCAACAACCCGA
>CAYSBK010000108.1:0-8185 GCA_964429265.1 uncultured Pirellulales bacterium
CCCGCTCATGCAGCGAAATGAATTCCCTCGACCCTCTGTCGAGCCAGCCGTGGAAAATGACCCTTGTCCTCGCAGCAGCCGCGAGTTGCTCAAGTTCGTTCCGGTATGGTCCCTCGCCGATAATGTGAACCTCAAATGGCAACTCCACATCGCTGACCGCTTTGATCAGCGTCTGAAATCCTTTCCTCTTAAGCAACCTGCTGCATCCCAGGATTATATTCTCCTTCGGCTTGCTCAAGTCCAGCTTGAAGCTGTCCAGATCGATGCCGTTAGGGATGTGTTCTACGCGGTAGGTGCCGACATTTTTCAGAATGAGGCTTTTGAGGTAAAGCGACGGTGCCACAACTGCCTTGGCGCTTTTGCAGACCGCCGCAAGGAGGGGACGCGTCACTTTATGCTGAACCTGGAACCTGTCCGGATTGAAACCCGGGACATCGCTGCCGTGGGCAGTCACAACATACGGAATCTTTGTCAGTGTATGCAGCGGCAATGCTAAAGTACCGCCCGGCACGATGAAGTGGCAGTGTACAACGTCATAGTTATTTCGTCTTACAAGCTGCAGCACCTTGCCTATAGCCCCAGGTACATAAGTGGCAAGTTCATGCGTGTAGCAAATGTTAGGTTTCCTGCGAATAGCCGGTGTCCTGTAAATGTTCACGCCCTGAATAATCTCAAACTTCGGCAAACCCTTGTATCGCATCGTAACCACGTCGACATGATGGCCTTTACGAACCAGGTGCTTGCACAATTCAAGCGCCACAGGTGCAGCACCGCCGCCGACAGGCGGGAACTCGTGATTCAGTGTGAGAATCTTCAGTCTTTTCACCGTTACGGACGACCCTCCTCACCGGTCGCCTCTTTCAATTCGAACAGCACGTGCATGCCGAAATCTCGATGAGCGAGGTTGCTGCCGCCACGGATCGGTACGAATAGTTCCGGCTCGACAAGGCGGTAGTTTTGCATTATGAACTGTCGCAGCGGCTTCAAAGCCTCGTAACGCAGCGCCTCCTCCTCATCGAAGCGCCGGCGCAGGAACGAACTCCACCACGCGTCGTAACTATCAGCCTCCTCGCCCGGCCTGACAAAATGAGGCTGGCGGGCACCCTGGAAGCCGCGAGGTGCAACCGGCCAGAGTTCATATGGCGGCCGCTCCGTCGGAATGTGGCGCTTGCGCGAGTCGACGATGAACTTCGGCGGCTCCCTGCGAAAGTCTTCCACCATCCTGTTGATTCGCCGCTCGAACACCTGCGGCGCCGGCCGCGGCATCATAAACGCCGGCGCGGTCGGGGCAAATCGCTGGGCGACAACGTAGATACCCGGAAACCATCCCCAAACGTATATCTTATCCGTCGGCTGCGAATGAGAACGGATATACAGCCCGGCGATTTCCCAGTAGCCCTTCAAGCCCTTGCGCCGACGGTTCGATACCTCGCTCAACCTCTGGGCGTAGCCGCGTTGCTTTCCGCCATATGGCAGGCCGGTGTGCGGACTCGTACGCACGCCAAACAATACCGGCCAGCACATAATCAACGCGCACACGAACCCGGCCGAGCCACCGAGCACCCACTTCGCCTTGTTTGCCCCCTTAGTGAGCAAATCGGTCAAAGGCCCAACCAAAACCACCGCCATAAAGACGGCCGCCGCCGCAAGCAATTGGTTGAACTGGCCGTAATTCTCAAGGTTTTTAGGGTCAGCTATCCGCAGAAAAACTCCCCTCACAACCAACGGCAACACAATGCAGCCGACAGCCAGCAACAGAAAATCCAGGACAACCCTCGCCGGACTGACTATCAAAGGTGATTTTTGCCTTAATCGCTCCACAAAGAGCGCCAATGCATACCCGCTCAGCATCGCTGCTGATGCGTTCAACGGCAGATAATACTGCTCATAGGAGCGCGGGCTTATCCACACGAAAGCCATATCCAGAACCCACCACAGACCGAAAAGAAGAACGAATCGCTCGTAAGGTCTCGGCTGCAAGCGCTGTCGGCGACGCAGCTTGCTCAGCAGGCTCCACAGCGTCCTGTAAATCCGAAGGACGATGCCGCTCAAGGCCAGTACAATGGGCAAAATAAGGTACCCGTAATACCGCAGGACTCTCGGCCATTGTTCCGAAAACGGTACAAGCTTCTTACTCTGCGCGATATAGTCCGGAATGGCCTTTGCCTGCCCGCCGTCGCCGCCGGCCGGCAGCATTTTTGCCAGTGTCCGCCACGCAAACGAGTACGGCAGCCGTAACTGGACATTCCATCCAAGTATCCAGATATAGAGAGGCCCCAGCGCCGCGACCGCCCCGGCAACCAGCAGCAGGATGTCCCGGCCCGTCTGCTTGAAACTCTTATGCCCCAAAATGGGCTGCGCAACAACAAACAATCCCATCGCACCAATTACCGACACGCCGGTCGGCTTGAAAAGAGGCGCCCAGCTCGCGGCAGCGCCTGCAAGAAATGCCAGCCACCACTTGCCCTCGATCTCGTACAGCACAAAACAGCTTGCACCAAGCACCATACACGCGATCATATACTGCTCTTTTACGTTGCCGTACTTCGCGATAAACGGTGCCGAAAGGTAAGTTGATGCAATAACGACTCCCACCGCCGCCGGCAACAGCCCGAAAAGCCTTCGCATCGCCACAAACATCAAGACCAGGGCGGCAGCCTGCATTATCGTTTGTATCAACTCCGGTCCCACCTCGTTGTATCCGAACAGCCACACGCCCAGCATGTTGACAAGCAGCGTCCCCAACTGGGCACTCGGTTTTTCCTCAACGCCGATTTTCGCGCCGTTGATGATATGAGCCGCCGAATAAACGTATGCCCCGCTGTCGAATGCGCCGGGCGAGTTGAACTCGATGTATTTTCCAAGCACGAACGGCACGCCGGCAATAATCCCAACCGCAACTATCGCCGCAATTTGCGCCCTGCGCGTACCCCGATCCGAACGCACAGGCGTGATTTTCTCCTGGGCCCTGCCCGTCCGCCTACGCCTTTTTGCGTGCCGCTTGCTCACTTTGGGCCCTCCCGGCTCTCGGCGGAGTTTTTCAGCTGCTTACTGCCTGCCGCCCCGGCCGTTTCAAGAATTTCCCTTATCACATAGGTCGGCCTGTTCTGCGACTCGTGATACGTCCGAACCAGAAGCTCCGCCAGCAGCCCCATCAGGATAAACTGAAGACTGACAAACACCAGCAGAATCGTCAGGTACAAAAGCGGGTTTCCGGTCATATCGGTATTGTGCAGCAGTTTCATCAGCACGACCGCCACCGCCGAAGCCAAGCCCAGACCCATCGTGATAAGCCCCCACCCCCCGAACAACTGAATGGGCTTGGTCGAAAAACTCAGCAAGAACTTCACCGTGACAAGATCCAGAAGCACCTTCCACGTCCGCGCCAGGCCATATTTTGCCTGGCCGGCCGTTCTCGGCCTGTGGTTTACCTCCATCTCGGTAATCCGCGCTCCCGCCCAGCTCGCCAACGCCGGGATGAACCTGTGCATCTCGCCGTACAGCTTCGTCTCTATCAGCACCTCCCTGCGGTAAGCCTTGAGCGTACAGCCGAAATCGTGAAGCCTCACCCCTGTGATGCGGCCGATCAGCCAGTTGGCTACCTTCGAAGGAACCAACCTCGTCAGCACATTGTCATGCCTGTTCTTGCGCCAGCCGCTGACCACGTCGTAGCCCTGTTGCAATTTGCTTACCATCCTCGGTATGTCGGCCGGGTCGTTCTGCAAATCCCCGTCGATCGCCACGATGACCCGCCCCCGGGCGTGGGCAAAACCCGCACTCAACGCGGCCGTCTGGCCGAAATTCCGCCGAAAGCTGATAACCCGAACCCGCTCGTCCTGCCGCTGCCAGGACGCCAGTATCTCGAAGCTCTTGTCCGTGCTGCCGTCGTCTACGAAGATTATTTCGTATTCATACTTGCCATCCAGAGCCTGCTTTAGCTGCCGGTATAGCTGTTCTATGTTGTCCTGCTCGTTCAGGACCGGCACCACCACCGACAATTCAACACTTTGTCCCTGCATAATCGACTCCCGGCCGGCTGACCGGCCTCATATTACTTGCGACAACCTTGTTTTGCAATATCGGTGCTTTCCGGGTGGGCTGCCAAAAGTTGGGCCTGCGATTTTTCGCCTCGCGGCCCGGCAGGGCGTCTGCCCGGGTCCCCCCGTCGAGGCCGATAATATCGCCCACGCCACGACCAGCGGCCCATTCTTCCAGCCCCTCGCGACAATCGCCCCGCTGCGCTGCGGCAGAATCAGGTTGCATTTGTGGCTGGCCCGGCTTTATTCGGACCCTCCGCTGCCCCGCAAAATGCAAGAATCCGCCGATTTTCGGCTTGATATATCCGTCCCGGGCGGTTATATAGTGAACCTTTCAGGCCCGGTTGACGAAATATGGTTGGCTGAATTGGCCGGGCTTTCGGGAAGCAACTGGTTTCGCAAGAAAGGGGTTTGGTCTTTTATGCTGAAAGTAAGAGCACGTGCCGGCGAATCCGTCCAGCAGATGATGCGGCGGTTCAAGAAACTCTGCGAAAAGGAAGGTCTCATCAGGGATATGAAACGGACCGCTTACTATGAAAAGCCTTCCGAGAGGAACCGTCGCCGGCTCCGCAAAAGCAAAAGGGCCGCCTCCTCCCGAACGTAAACGCGTATCCCTACGAAGCCATTTCCCCCGACACCTCAGCGTCCAAGCACCCTGATACGCCCCGTCTATTGCCTTTCTATCCTTTGTTTCCGCTGCTGGTACTTTCGACAGGCCAGAAAACCCTGTCGCCACCTTCGTCTCCCCATCGGCCAAGCTGCTTGCCACCGTCATCCTCGAAGTCGGAACCGATGCTGTAGAGTGTAAAGCCACCCGCCGTCCGCTTGTACACCAGCGGACCGTCGGAATAAGGGTCCATCGGCAATTTGCGGATATATCCGCCCTCCAACAATTCTTGCAGACTTGCCGGCAGACCTGCCTTGTCGTTTTTGTACCTGAGGATTGCGAGCGCTGTAATCAGGGCTTCGATTTCCGCCTTGCTTAGGTGAGCCAACTCCGACAGCCGCAACGTAGCGGGTGCCAGGACATACAGAGGCCATAACCTGGCCCGCTTCAAGCCAGACCACTGCTCAATCTCGCCATAAAGGCCCTGCTCATCTCGTAACTGCCACGGAGTCATCTTCGCCCACTGCTGGACCTTTTGATAGATTTTGTCAAATTCCGCCCGCATTTGCTCTCTGTCAGCGCTGACCAGAGTCATCAGCAACGAACGCGCAAATGCGGCGGCATCCTCCGGCGATTGTCCCATTGCCTCCAAGTATTGGAGCACTCTTGCCGGAATCACATGCCCCGAGCCTTTGCCGTTGTCCGTATAGCATCGCTGAAGGAAATCCAAGGCGAGGAGTCTTCCAAAGCTATAGTCAATGGTAAAACTGTCTTTGGTAACGCGGTCTTCGAGTTTTTCCTGGAAGTCTCTGAGCAGTTGAGCGTCCGGTTGTTGTTGACCAAGGATCTCGAAGCAAGATTGTACACACCCGGCCTGAATGGCTATGCCCACCAATTGTTCGATAAGCGTCCGCGGTCCCTTGTAATGTCTTCCCACCTGGTAGCACACCAGCACATCCTCGAAGGCTTCTTCAAGCCGGCCGTCGTAGGCCCTTAGCCTGGCCCGCCAGCTTAGCACCCTGCACAGGCTTTTCACTTCCGATAGTTCGGGCAAATTCATAGCCGGTAAACTGCCGTCCTCGGCCTGACGCTTCCACCAGCAGTACGGCTTGTCGCTCGCCTGTTTGAGAAGCTCAAGTGCCTGGGCGTTATCCGACACCCACCGTCTCATCGCTGAAAGTTCCTCGGCGGTGAAATTGCCGGGCCAGCGCTTTTGACCGACGGACCGCAGCAAGTCAGGTTCCCGCTTTGATCCACTCGTTTGCTTTAGCCACGCCGGCTCTTTATAGGCTGAGGCGGCCTTCTGGTAGAGCGGCGCGGCATTGAGGCTTTCGTCGGCCGGCGGCCTGGCAATGCGGGCCAACTCTTCAACGTAGTTGACTCGTATCGTCGGCTCACCCAGTGAAATGTACACGCAATAAACAATCAAACACGCCAACAGTATAGCCAGTGATTGAAACGTCCTGGCTACGACTGTCCGCCACATCGGCCGGCACCGCTTCTTCGCCCGGCGAAGCAGAACGCCGAGCAATTTCGCCTCGCCGAAGTCGGCGATAAGCCGACGGGCTTTCTCCTGTTTCTCCTGGTCGCTTTTGCAATCTCTCAATGCGTCTTCAAAGTGAGCCGCAAGTTCTGCAAGAACCTCCTGGCGGACGGTCCTGCGGTACCGCATCCTCCGGGCAATCAACCGAACAAAGTCCGCGGCCTCCGCCGGCAAACCTGCAAGCTCCGGTGCACGAACCTTCGAATAACGTGAAATCAGGCGAACAATAACACCGCCGATTGCCGCACCGCCGACCATCCCCCCAAGCAAAGGTATGCAATAACTGTTTTTCAAGTAGCAGTGAAGAGACACAAACAGCTCTATGAACATCCCCACGATGCCACCGACCAGGATTCCTGCGGTTATAATGAGCCACTTCATAAATGGACTCTCCTTCAAAATCCGCCGAACGGCGCAATCTCGGCGCTCAGGCAGGCGCCAGCGCCCCGCCGAAGACGAGATTCAGCCCGGCGGTAAGTTCCTTCAATTGTGCCTTCTGCCTGGCGAGTTCCTCCTTGCCCCTGCTCGTAATTGAATAGTAGCGTCTCTCGCGGCCGGAATCTGTTTTCTCCCACTGCCCCTTTACGAGTTTTTTCGCCTCCAGGTTGTACAGCAGCGGATAAAGCGTGCCCTTGCCAAGCGTCAGAATATTACCGCTTTGCTGTTCGATCGCCTCGCTCAACTCGTAGCCGTACATCTTCCCGCGGGAAAGAATTTCCAGAACCACCACCGGAGCAATTCCCTTCAGCAACTGACTTTCAAACTTCATCGCAATCTCCTGTCCAGAACCTGGCCTGCCGCCTTGGGCAAGCACACCGCAAACAAGTAACGATTCATCGGCACGGTGCCGGGGCATTTCGCTTCACAGGCTTATTATGCTATACATACTATGCTATGTCAACCATATTTTTGAAAAAATTTAAAAATTCCGTAAGTGCTTGTCAGCAAAGGAGTTAAGTATGTGCCTTTCTACTACACAGCCGACGAAAAGGCATTTTGGTTTCTGTCGCGCTGGCTTCTTGTATCCCCGGCGAAGGCGTGCGGCGCGCACAGAACGCACGAAAACCAGCTCAATCGTCGGCGTACAGGGCGATCTTGTTCGCCCCGTCGACGATGCTGATCCTTGTGTTCGGGTCCTGCCTCAGCCAGCCGTCCACCACCGCCTGCGGGTTGTCCGTGGGACAAAGATGCACCGCCTCCACCTGCTCGTCCGTGATTTCGGTGTGCATCCAAATTTTGCGCAAACGCTTTATAAGCTGCGCGAACTTGTACGGCTTATGGCTGTACATCTTGTATTTCGTTTGGATCGACTTGAGCACGTCTTCGAGCGGGTCGGTTAGAAGATTGTAGAAGTTCTCCACCGTCTTTTCTTCCCCGATGCCCTGTTCACACGCTGCAATAAACAGTATCTCGCCGCCGTCGGCCACAGCGTTCTTGGTCAGCTCCAGCGCACGCTGGGCGATGTAAAGGTTCACATCGTTGGGAAAACCACCCGGCGAGACAATCAGCTTCGGTACCCGCCTTACCGTGTGCGTATTAAGCCGGTCGATAGTCTCAAAAGCCGCCCGGCAGACCGCCTGCACCTCTCCGAATCGTACCCACTGAATCCTGCCGCCGTTGCTGAGCTCGCCCAGTGCATAGACAGGCCGGTCGCCCACAATCAAACGCATGGCCTCAACCTGGTCCGCCGCTACCGGATTATCCCTTCTCGCGGCGTCACTGTGCCAGGGATGAACACCGAACGTCGCCCTTTCATCGAGCGCCAGGCTGTGATTCTGCTCGGCTGTCTCGAATGCACACACCCCGGGAACAAAATTCTTCACCGGGTTCGAGTATCCCGCAAAGTAGTGTGTCTTCATATCCGACAGGACAACAAAAACCTCCGCAGACGCGGTCTTCTCATTGAAAAGCACCCTCGTACCACGCCGTGTCCGGCCGGCATCGATGAACTTGTCGCCCTGGCAGTCGTGGCTGTGAACCGCGACTGTGCCCAGCCGT
>CAYSBK010000109.1:0-8127 GCA_964429265.1 uncultured Pirellulales bacterium
CGGGCCGTGGGCTGGTGCCGGCAGGCGTTTGGCTTCAGCGGGTCAGCAGTTCGAATTGCTCGACGGTGAGACAGCGTCTTAGTTTCTGAAGCGCTTCCAGCTCGACCTGGCGGACGCGTTCCTTGGTGAGACCCAACTCCCGGCCGATTTGCTTGAGTGTCTTTTTCTTCTTTTTGACGGGGCGCCTGCTCAGGCCGAAGTGGTTGACGATTACGTATCGCTGTCTTTCATCGAGTTCTTCCTGGATAACGTCCCAGAGATCCCGGCGGGCGTGCTCAACCATCAGCACATCGGCGGCGGTGTCGATCCTGAAGTCGCGGTGCAGTTCGCTCAGCAATGCGTCGGCGGCCTTGCCGGTTCGAACGGACCTTGGCGGGACCTTCCTGGCGTAGTCCCTGGCGATGGCCCAGGATGCATGTGTGCTGAAGCGGATGCCCCTGGTGTAGTCGAAGGTTTCGACGGCCTGCATAAGGGAGATGTTTCCTTCTCCGATCAAATCCGACAGTGCCAGTGCGGCCGAGGCGTGCTTCAGCGCAACGGCGACTACGACGCGGAGGTTTGCTTCAATAATTATTTCCTTCGTTCGGTCGGCCTCTGCCAGGTAGGTCTCTATCTCGGTGAGCCTGGCGCTGGTGGTGGGGGCGGGGCTGAGGCCTGCCCGGCGCACCGAGGCGAGATACTTAAGATAATTATACCTTCGGAAAAGCTCTACTTCGGTTTGCCGGTCCAGAACCGGCGCCTGTTTGAGCCGCTGCAGGTACTGGGGCAGAAGCGATTCTCCCGGCAACTGAAGCAGTCCGTCGGTGGATTGCAGGCCGTTTGTCTGGAAGTTCAAAGGCTTGCCGAGTATCTTTTCGCGGGCGTTGTCTTCGAGGAACTCCTGGCTGGGGACGTATTCTATTCTGCGTGCGAGTATTGCCCTGGCGCGGCGCTGGTTGATGAGGCGATAGATTGAGCTTTTGCTGCGGTCGAATCGCTCCATCAGTTCGGCGATGGGGCAGCCCTGCTTATAGAGCCTGTAAATCTCGGCGGCCTGGGCGGGGCTTATCACGCCGGGGCGTCTCTTGAAGATTGGCCTGTCGGGATGGTTTTGCTCGTGATTCAGCAGGATGTACCTGATGGTTTCGCGGGCGCGGCCGGTTTCTTGGGCGATGCGGGTTACAACCTGGTAGCGGGTCAGTGACGAACGCGACGCGAGGGCGTATGCCCGCTTTATTATCCGTCGCTTCTGGCTGTCGGAGAGCCTGGCAAAACCCTTTGCGCGGGTGACGAGGTTTGGGTTTTTGGCGACGAAGCGTTCGACGGCCGAACGGCGGAAGCCGAGTCGCTTTATGCCGTCTTCGAAGATGAACTTTCTTGCGGGAAGTCCGGCTCTTCGCCAGCGATGAATGGTCTTGGTGGATACGCCGAACTTTTCGGCCAGTTCGTCGATGGTGTAGATTTTTCCCTTCTGCTGGGTGATCGGCTTGGCCAGGCGGGTGCTGAGCCTGGAGATGAAGGCGCGGAGGTCGTCGGCAAGTTCGCTGCCCTTGATGAGGCTGTCTTCGGCGGTGCGTTTTGGATGGAAGCCGGTTATGCGGTAGCAGACGAAGTCCCAGGGATATTGCTTTTCCGGCTCGATCAGGTCGAGCAGCTTTTCCGCGGCATCGAGGTGCTTGTCTCGGTGCTTGCGCGGCATAAAGCGCAACTGGGTGAGCAGCTCATCCAGCTTGGGGTGTTTTATCTTTCGCATAGCCGGTTCCGATGTCTTCAGACAAACGGTGTTCCCACCAGTACAAAGCATTTATTTTAGCAGATTCGCCGCGCAGCAAACAGTGCTGCGCCGGGCACGCGCAAGCGGAGCGGAGGGGGGCTGGATTTCTGTTTTTATTTGTGGGTTATGGTGAGGTTCCATCGAGCCAGAAGCGGGTGAAGATTTCGAGGTCGATGGTGTCGGCGGTTCCGTGGCCGTTGAGGTCTGCGACGCGGTGATACTTGAGGCGCTGAACGTGGTCAGCGGGGCCGTGGGGCAAGAGGCGGCGGACCTGGCGGTTCATGGTGATTACATTTACTTTGAGCCGACGGGGCCGAACGTTTTTTCCGGGCAGGCGAACGAGAGCTATGGCGGGGAATCGCGCGGTGGTTAGCGTGATCAGAAGGCGAATTCTCTTACCAGGGGGTCCTTGTTTTCGGCGAGGTTGCGTATGAATGCGGCGGCGGCGGCATAATCTTTGGGGAAATCGAAGTCGAAAAGTTCAAGGGCACTGTCGAACCGGCCGAGTTCTCTCAGCACTTCGGCTTTCATAAGGCGTTCCTCCGGGTCTGTTACGTCGAGCAGGTCAAGTAATCGTTCGAGGTTCATTGTCGCCTCGGGCGAGCGTTGCGGTGGGTTTGTGGATTTTTTTCGCGTGGTTTTGCCGGAGGAGCGATAGGAGTCGTTGGCGGCCCACCATGCGTGCAGGCGTATATACAATTCCTGTTCTCTTTTGCGGGCGACGCCGGTTTCTAAGGCTTCGAGGTACTCGGCGGCGGACAGTTCTTTGACTACTTCAGCCGATTCCCAGTGGGCAGGAATCGCCCGTGATTCCGGATGCCGCCTTTCAAGTTCAGCCAAGACCTTGGCGTCTGAAATCCAGAAATAGCGGCCACAATTGCGGCAACTGGTAAGCTCGGGGAACTCGGGCAGCATAGGGGCAATCATTTTGCCGTCGGTCCATAGCCTCGCGCCCAGGGTGTTACCCGATTCAAGCGTCTGGACCCTGGCAGGCGCGTGGCACGCGGGACACTCGATTATCAGGTCCGGACCCGGCAGCATCTTTGCGTCCTTAAACAGTGCAAGGCGCGTTTGATCACGCGATTCTGCAAACAAAGTCTCGGAGGAGCAGTTAATCGCCCGTAGTGAGACGGAATGTAACAAAGAAGGATGAGGCTATCAACAAAAAACGCGGCAAAACCTTCGAGCGTGGTCCCGGGTGCAGGGTGGGGTGGTCTTGTCGGCAGGGCAGTGACGGGGCGTGGGCCAGCGAGATTGTGGATATGATTTGTGCAGGGGTAAGGCTGCTTATGCTGGGATAAATACAGGCGCTGATTGCGTTGGTGGGCCAGGGCGGCTATAATCCGGCCTGCGTAGCGCCGGAGGCGGGTGTATCTGCCGCGGGCGAGACGAATTTGTTTTGGAGTATCGCGATGGCAAAGGTCGAAAAGGTGGTTCTGGCGTACAGCGGCGGGCTGGATACGAGCGTAATTCTGCCGTGGCTGAAGGAGAGGTACGGGTACGACGTGATAGCGTTCGCGGCGGACCTGGGCCAGGGCGAAGAACTTCGCGGGATCAGGGACAAGGCGCTGAAGTCCGGGGCGGTGAAGTGCGTGGTGAAGGATCTTCGTCGAGAGTTCGTGGAGCAGTATCTCTGGCCTATGCTGGCCGCAGGCGCCGTTTATGAGGAGAAATATCTGCTGGGAACGAGCATAGCACGGCCGTTGATAGCCAAACACCAGGTGGAAATCGCGCAGGCGGAGGGGGCGACGGCCGTTGCTCACGGTGCAACCGGCAAAGGCAACGACCAGGTGCGGTTCGAGCTGACGTATATGGCGCTGGACCCGTCGCTTAAGATTATTGCGCCGTGGAAGGACCCGGCGTTCGAGTTGACCAGCCGGGAGGCGGCGATTGAATACGCCAAGCGACACAATATCCCGATTGAGCAAAGCAAGAAGAGCATCTATTCTCGCGACCGCAACCTGTGGCACATCAGCCACGAGGGGGGCGACCTTGAAGACCCTGCCAACGAGCCGAAAGACAGCCTTTTCGTTATGACGCGGCCTGTCGCTAAGACGCCGGATAAGGCGGATTATGTGCGGGTCGGCTTCGAGCGTGGTGTGCCGGTGAGCCTGGACGGGCGGCGGATGTCGGGGGTTCGGCTGCTGGAACGGCTGAACGAGATAGGGGGTCGGCACGGGGTCGGCCAGGCGGATTTGGTCGAGAACCGGCTGGTGGGGATGAAGTCGCGGGGCGTTTACGAGACGCCGGGAGGAACGATCCTGATGGAGGCGCACAGGGTGCTTGAAAGCCTCACGCTGGATCGCGAGACGCTGCACTACAAGCAGCAGGTGGCGCTGAAATACGCGGAGCTGGTTTATTACGGCCAGTGGTTTACGCCGCTGCGAGAAGCGCTGGATGCGTTCGTAAGGGCTACGCAGCGCAACGTTACGGGTACGGTTCGGCTTAAACTTTTCAAGGGCCGATGCACACCGGCGGGCGTGAGCAGCCCGTACAGTCTTTATGCGAAGGACCTGGCCAGCTTCACTATGGGGGCCGAGTACGACCCGACCGACGCGAAGGGTTTTATTCGCCTGTTCGGGTTGCCGATGAAGGTCGCAGCCCTGCTGGAGAAGAAACGAGGCACCAGGCGGTGAATAGTGCGCAGTGAACGATGGACAGTTGTTAGGAGCCTGCAAAGATGAAGCATTTGTTTGAAGCCGTGACGGGTGTGATTTGCATCGGGGGGTTGATGTTTTCGAGTTCGGTTAAGGCGGCGATGCCGAAAGGGCCGAGCTACACGAATTCGATTGGAATGAAGTTCGTTCGCATCGAGCCTGGGACTTTCACGATGGGGGTGGGCAAGACTCCGCTGCCGCTGGAATTGACGAATATGCGCGGCACGCAGGCCGAGGGGGACTTCGACGAGAAGCCGAATCACAAGGTGACCATCACAAAGCCGTTTTACATCGGGGTCTTCGAGGTTACCAACAAGCAGTACGAGCTTTTCGATCCCCGGCACAAGGTTCTGCGGGGCAAAGACGCGGGTCTGAGCGAAGAAGACGACGAGGCGGTGATAAACGTCAACTGGTACGAGGCGGCGGCGTTTTGCCGGTGGCTGGCCGACAGGGAGGGTTTGCCTTACCGGCTGCCGACGGAGGCGGAGTGGGAATACGCCTGCCGGGCAGGGACGACGAGCCATTACTGGACGGGGGACGTGCTGCCGAAGGAATTTTATAAGAACCAGCGGATGGTCGGGGTCGAAGAGGATGTTTCGCTGAAGGTGGGCGAGACGCCTGCGAACCCGTGGGGCATTTATGATATGCACGGGAACGTCGAGGAGTGGTGCTATGACTGGTACGGGCCTTACCCGGCCGATCCGCAGACGGACCCGGTGGGGTACGCGACCGGCGATTTCAAGGTTACGCGCGGTGGAAGCCATGCCACCCACATCTACTACCTTCGCTCGGCGAACCGGCTGGGGACGGTTCCGGAGGCCAAGCACTGGCTGATAGGTTTTCGCGTGGTGATAGGCGAGCTGCCGGAGACGGCGCCGCTTCCGCGGGCGCTGCCGCCGCTGAACCAGCGATGGGTCGTTCGGGACAACCCCGAGGACGTTACGAAAGGCCCGGACCCGGACAAGCCGTATTTTGCAGGCCCGCGCAAGTTTGTGCGGATACCGAAAGAGGCCAACGGGCCGATTTTTGCGGGGCACAACCACTGTCCCGCCATCGTGGAATGTCCGAACGGGGACCTTCTGGCGATCTGGTACACGGGCATCGGCGAAAGGGAACGGAATATGGCGGTCTGTGCAAGCAGGCTCGTTTACGGAACGGACCACTGGCAGCCGGCCTCGCCGTTCTGGGACCCGCCCGACCGAAACGACACGGCTTTATCGCTGTGGTACGACGGCAAGGGCAGAATCTATCACTTCAACTCGATGTCGGTCTCTTCGAACTGGGCGAGGATGGCCGTGGTGATGAGAACCAGCGACGACAGCGGGGCGACGTGGTCGAGTCCGCGGTTGATTCTGCCCGAGTTCAACCGCATGCACCAGGTCAGCGAGGCGGTGATAAGGATGAAGGATGGAGCCATCGCGATTACGCACGACGCCGGAAAGACGCTATGGGTGAGCCACGATGAGGGTCTTAGCTGGACGAATCCGGGCGGCACCATAATGGGCAACCATCCAACCGTGGCACAGCTCGACGACGGCACGCTTATCGGGATGGGCAGGGGCGGAGACGCCAACAACCGAACGCCGATGAGCATCTCGACGGACGGCGGGAAGACGTTCAGGTATAAGTCGACCGAGTTTCCACCGATCGGCGGCGGGCAGCGGCTTGTGCTGCTGAAGCTGAAGGAAGGTCCGCTGTTTCTGGCATCGTTCGGCAACGCGTACGGGTTGTCGCCGGTGCCGGTGATGGTTACCGATTCGACGGGCAACAAGTTCCAGGCGAGCGAGCTTTTCGTCGCGGTGTCTTATGACGGCGGAAAGACGTGGCCGCACAAGAAGGTGGTAAGTCCGGGCAATGAGCCTCGATTCGTGGAGTGCACGGACGGCGGCGCGGTGGTTCTTACGGGGCTTACCAGCGAGTACCGGGGGTACCTGTCGGCGTGCCAGGGTCTTGACGGGGTGATTCATCTTGTAAGCAGCCGGCAGCACTATGCGTTCAACCTGAAGTGGATAGAGACGCCGCCCCCGCCGCCGGCACCACCACTGCGGGTAAAGCGGATGGTTGAAACGTTTGACGGGCCGGCCTTCGACCTGGACCACTGGTTCCACTACAAGAGCTATACGGGGGACTTCACGGGCAAGGGCGGGTATCGGATCAATTCGATTATGCCCTACGGCGGCATCAGCAAGGTTGTCGGGTCCGGCTCCTTTGACGCCACATTCGAAATCAGTAACATCACGCCTCACCCCGGCCGGGGCCTTGACATCAGCTTCGGGTTCAAGGATAAGCTGGGTCAAACGTGGTTCCTCGGGGTCAACGGGCGGCAGATGGTGGTGTATTTCAAGGACAATCCCGGCGAAAAGAAAATCAAGCTGCCTCGTAATGAGCCGATCAAGTTCGAAAACGGCGTGCCGCGGTCGATAAAGGCCCGTTTTGTGTACGATGAGAAGAGCCGCAGGTGTCGCGTTTTCTACGGCTTCAACGGTGCAGAACCGGCTACGGAGGCTCCGCGGAGCAAGGCCGGGCTGTATTTCTACAAGCCTTTCAGCGAGGCAACGGCTGCCTACGTGCTGGCGACCGACGTAAGCATCGACGTGTCGCACTTTGAGATAAAGCCGCTGGAAGGTCAGTGAGTAAAATATTGGTGCAGACCGCGCGATAATTTCGATATTATGGGTAGGTAGAACGAACTGCCGTTGAGTTTCAGGGAGGTATCGTGGCGGTTCCGCAGTGGATGTGGCTCGTTTTCATTTTCGCGTTCGGATGCTGCGTGGGCAGTTTTCTGAACGTGGTTATCTACCGCCTGCCGCGTGATAAGTCGCTGGTGCGGCCCGGGTCGTCGTGCCCGGCGTGCGGGCATCGAATCCATTTCTACGACAACATACCGCTGGTTTCCTGGGTTGTGCTGCGGGGCAGGTGTCGATACTGCAAGAAGCCGATTTCGTTTCGGTACTTCGTGATTGAATTTGTGACGGGCGCGGCCTTCGTGGGGCTTTACCTGCTGTATTTCCGAAGCACGCTGCGAAGCGGCATACCGGCTTTTGCCGCGGGCGGCTGGCTCATCTACGCGGTCAGCGTGATCCTGGCGGCGGGGCTTATTGCGGCATCCGCGATTGACCTGGAGCTGTGGGTGATACCGATTTGCGCCTGCTGGTTCGTGACGGCGGCGGGGTTTGTGGCTGCGGCGGCAGCCGGCTATTTCATCGACCCGCAGCAAATCCGCCAGTTCGCGCTGTTGCCGGCGGCCTCGGCGACAAGCGGTGTGCTGGCCGTGGGGGCGGCGGTCGGCATGGGTGTGGCACATTTGCTGTTATTAACAGGTGTGGTAAAAAGAAGTTACCTGTCCGAGGATTCACAGGATTCGCAACCGCCGCCGGCGCCGGCCGATGCCGAAGGGCACTTCAACCACCGCCTCGAGGCCCTGCGGGAGGTGTTGTTCCTGCTGCCGATTATCATCTGTTCGGCGGGGGGGTACCTGGTACTTCGGCAGTTGGAATCCGGGTGGAGCTGGTGGGTGGCGACGCTTTCGCGGTACCCGCTCGTATCGGGGTTTCTGGGGAGCCTGTGGGGATACTTCGTGGGCTGCGGGGTGGTGTGGGCGACACGAATTTTCGGGACGCTGCTGTTCGGCAGGGAGGCGATGGGTCTGGGCGATGTGCACCTGATGGGGGCCGCCGGCGCGGTCGTTGGGGCGTTGCTGATAGTACCGGCGTTTTT
>CAYSBK010000110.1:0-4157 GCA_964429265.1 uncultured Pirellulales bacterium
CGTAACAAGGTAGCCGTAGGGGAACCTGCGGCTGGATCACCTCCTTTCTAAGGGATAACTTAGACCGTGGCCGATGATGCACAACCCTTGAATTATCCGCCATTTCGGCTGCGGAAAGTCAGGCATTGTCAAAGGCTGAAAAGCTCAACTGTTGCTTGATAAAGCCCTGTCATTTGACAGGGCTTTTTTTGGTTGGCAGGGGTGCGGTCAGAGCGTTGGTACGCTTTTGCGGAAAATAGATGGTGAGATTTCCCAATAGGCAAAAGAGCCGACGGCGGTGCGGTATCTCTCGAGTAGAAAGTGCCTGTCGATAAGGGTGCGCAACCACGGTGTAAGGTATGGCCTGGGACAATGCAAAAGCAGGTTGAATATGCCGAGGCGGTCAGGACCAAGTACCCCGAGGCGAAGGTTACGTTTTCGCGGTTTTGCGCGGGTACCGGCCCAGTTCTGCCCGCAGTAAATTCGTGATTTCGCCGCAGTTGCGATAGACAAAACGTGCAGATTCTGCGCGATTGAACTGCAGAAACAACGGCCCAGCGGCCGATTATAATGGTATCAGCAACAGGTGAAATCGGCAACGGTCGATATTTTCCTTGATTTTGGCGCGCCGTTATGGTATAAGATTTGGGCAGGCTGACCCCTGCGGTGTGCGTATGGAAAGTATGATTTGAAAGAACCGATACCCGTACTTCGGGAAGTCAGACCTTGTCGGGCGCAAAATGCCTGCATGATGGGACTTTCGCCCGCAAGCAACGGCTGCCCACCTGAAAGTGATGGGTTCTTTTCAGACACTTTCTTACGGCACAGGTGGAGGAAAGCCTGGTAACATAAAAGGCCTGCACAGCCAGGCCTTTTTTTGCAGTTGTGCCGCTGACAATTACCTCGCTTCAGCAAATATCGGACGTTGCCGGCGTTGCCGAACCCAGCGACCGACCCCCTCGGCGGTTAAGGTCCTCCATTGATCTGTCGATTACTAATGCGTCGTATATAAATTGACTGTTTCTTTGCCGAACAGCATTTGCTGAGCTGCATACGGAGTCTGAGAATGCCAAAAGTGCGCAGCTTTATGATTGTTCCGGCGGTGCCCGAGCCGCTGAAGGCCCTGGAGGTACTTGCCGGCAATATGTACTGGACGTGGAACGACGATGCCGAGGCCCTGTTCACCCGGATCGATGCGAAGCTGTGGAATGCATGCGGGCACAATCCCATCAAGTTCCTCGGCGGCGTGTCCCAGTCGCGGCTGCAGGAACTGGCCGACAACCGCGGTTTCTTAAGCGAGCTGCAGCGGGCGGTGGATAATCTGAACGCGTACCTTCAAAGCCCGAGCTGGTTTGAGCAACGCACGCTGCAGCCGCCACAAGAGACGATAGCGTATTTCAGCGCCGAGTTCGGCATCCACGAGTGCCTGCCATTATACGCCGGCGGGCTGGGTGTTCTGGCGGCGGACCATCTTAAAAGCGCCTCGGACCTGGGCATACCGATCGTTGGTGTGGGCCTGGCGTATCAGAAAGGCTACTTCCGGCAGTACCTCAACATCGACGGATGGCAGCAGGAACTGTACGCCGAGAACGACTTCTACAGTATGCCGCTGCAACTGGTCAGAAAGGCCGACGGAACGCCGATGCGGGTGGCGGTGGAGTTTCCGGACAGGACGGTGGCGGCGCAGATATGGTGCGCATCGATAGGCAAGGTCAAGCTTTATTTGCTCGACGCGAACATCGAGGAAAACTCTCCGGCCGACCGGATGATTACGGCCAGTTTATACGGCGGCAATCGTGAAACGCGGATAATGCAGGAAATCCTCCTTGGCATCGGGGGATTGCGGGCGCTGGCGGCTCTGTCGATCAAGCCGTGCGTCTGCCATATGAACGAAGGCCATGCCGGCTTTATGGCGCTGGAACGCATACGCCAGTTGCGGAAGGAGACGGGCTGCAGCTTCGACCAGGCCGTTGAGGCAACCCGCGCCGGCAACGTTTTTACGCTCCACACGCCGGTGCGTGCCGGCCTTGACGAGTTCTCGGTCGAGCTGATGGACAAGTACTTCGCCGATTATTTTCCCCAGCTCGGCATAAACAGAAAGCAATTTCTCGCACTTGGAAGGGTGAACCCCGACGATGATACCGAGCCGTTCAAGATGCCGGTGCTGGCGCTGAAACTAAGCGCGTACCGCAACGGCGTCAGCAAGCTGCACGGTGAAGTGTCCCGCAGTATGTGGGCCGAGCTGTGGTCGAACCTGCCGATAAACGAGGTGCCTATCGGTTCAATCACCAACGGCGTGCACGTCAAGACGTGGATATCCGACGAGATGAAGCGGCTTTACGAGAGGTACCTCGGCCCCGACTGGGACGACCGTATGAGCGACAAGTCTCTGTGGACTGTGGTCGAGCAGATCCCGGATGAGGAGTTGTGGCGAACCCACCAGCGCTGCAAGGAGCAGTTGATTGTTTTCGCAAGAAACAGGCTCAAGGCGCAGATGCAACGGCGGGGCACGTATCACGCTGAACTGAACTGGGCCGAGGAGGTTCTCGACCCGGAGGCACTGACCATCGGATTCGCGCGGAGGTTCGCCACGTACAAGCGCGCAAACCTGCTGCTTAGCAATCCCAAGCGTCTGGTCAAGTTGCTCACGAATCCGAGGTATCCGGTCCAGATTATCTTCGCGGGCAAGGCGCATCCACGCGACACGGAGGCAAAGGAAATCATCCGCCAGCTGATCCATTTTGCGGGCCAGTACGACGTGCGACGCAGGGTTGTATTCCTCGAGGACTACGACATCAATGTCGCCAGGCACCTGGTGCGGGGCGCGGACGTCTGGCTGAATACGCCGCGGCGACCTCTGGAAGCCAGCGGCACCAGCGGGATGAAGGCCGCCGTCAACGGGGCTCTCAATATCAGCACGCTGGACGGCTGGTGGTGCGAAGGCTACAGGCCGCAGGGCGGCTGGGCGGTCGGTGCAGGCGAAGATTACGAAGACCCCACCTACCAGGACCTCGTTGAATCGCAGGCCCTGTACAACATACTGGAAAACGAAGTCGTGCCGTTGTTCTACAGCCGGTCGGCGGATAACCTGCCGCGGGCGTGGATAAGGCGTATCAAGAACTCGATAATGTGGATAACGCCGCGCTTCAACACGCATCGAATGCTGCAGGAATACACGCGGAGATTCTACAATCCGGCTATGGCGAGATGGAAATACCTCACCGCCGACGGGATGGCCAGAGCAAAAGATTTGTCGAGATGGAAAGACCGGATGCAAAAGGCCTGGGCAAGCCTGCGGATAGAGGACGTGCGGTTTGAAACCGACAACGGAGACCAATGCCCGCAGCACAATAAAACACACATCCAGCTAAAGGTCGGCTCCGGCGTGCGGGTCAAAGCGCTGTTGAAGCTCGGCCAGCTCAGGCCGGACGACATCTCCGTTGAGCTTTTCCACGGCCCGCTGGATGCGTGGGGCAACATCCGGTCCGGCTCGACGGTGCCGATGGGTCCTCGCCCGGGCGAAAGCCACAACGGCCGGTCGTGGTTCGAAGGCCGGCTGCGATGGGACGACACCGGCCAACACGGTATGATCGTGAGGGTGCTGCCGAACAATCCCGACCTGGCGGACCGGTACGAGCTTGGGCTGGTTCTCTGGGAAAATCAGGATAATTAGCCCAAGTGGGCACCCGTGTCGTTACTCAGCCTCCTTGTCGCTGAGCAACTCGTAAATCTGCTGCGGCGAATCGGCCTGCTCGAGCTGCTGCCTGAATTGCTCGTCGAGCATCAACCTGCTGATCCTGGCAAGCGCCTGGATGTGCGGGCCGGTCTGGTCGGACGGCGAAACCAGCAGAATCACGATCTTCACGGGCTTGTCGTCGACGCTCTGGAAATCTATCCCGTCGGGCGAAATGCCTATAGCCATTACAAGCTCACTGACGGCGTCGCACTTGCCGTGCGGTATCGCAATGCCCGAACCTATGCCGGTGCTTCGCATTTGCTCACGCAGCAACACGGCCTGCAGAACCTGCTGGCGGTCTGCCAGCACGCCTGCGGCATCGAGCACGTCAACCAGCTCGGTTATGACGGATTCCTTATCCTTGCCCTCGAGGGGCACCTTCACGCACTGTTTCTGCAATATCTGTGTCAAACGCATAGCAAACCATACACCAGCGACTACG
>CAYSBK010000110.1:4257-8088 GCA_964429265.1 uncultured Pirellulales bacterium
CAGGCTGTGCAGGGCATTGGCCTTTATCAGGGCTGCCAGTTTGTCGATGTATAGCCGGCGGTCGTCCAGCTTCGGACAGCCCACGACTATGTTTTTGCCCTTCAGCAGCCTGTCGTGAAAATCCCCCATCGCAAAGGGCACGCAATCGGCTGCCACCAGCAGATCGGCATTCTTGAAATACGGCGCGTTCGGAGCAACAAGCCTCAACTGAATCGGCCATTGGCCCAGTTGCGACGGCGTGCCGGCCGCGCTTGTCCCGGCGGCCGGCCTGGGCATCTGCCTTGGCGCCAGGCCGGGACATACGAACCCGGAAGCGGCCTGGGCTTTCTGCTCGGCCGGATGCTTCTTGGCAGCCTGCTCGTCGAACTCCGCAGCTTCACGCTGCTCGATTGTTATGGCATCCTGCGGACAGTGCCCTATGCAGGCGCCAAGACCGTCGCAGTAAGTCTCGCTCACCAGCTTCGCCTTGCCGTCGACCAACCGGATCGCCCCCTCGGCACAGGCGTCGACGCACTGGCCGCACCCGTTGCATTTTTCTTCGTCTATCTTTACGATGTTCCTCAGAACCATTTTGCAGACGTCCCGAACGGGTTTATTTCAATGCCTCGGCGAGGTCTTTTTCGACATCGCCTATCGGGGCGATATTGAACTGTTTTACCAGGGCATCCAGCACGTTCGGCCCGACAAATGCCGGCAGGCTCGGTCCCAGCTTGATATTCCTGATGCCGAGATGTAACAACGTAAGCAGTATCGCCACCGCCTTTTGCTCGTACCACGAGAGAATCATCGACAACGGCAGGTCATTGACATCGCAATTGAACGCCTCCGCCAGCGCCACGGCGATCCGAATCGCCGAGTATGCGTCGTTGCATTGGCCGCAATCCAGCAGCCTCGGTATGCCTTCTATCTGGCCAAAGTCGAGCTTATTAAACCGGTATTTGCCGCACCCGAGCGTCAGAATGACGCAATCCGGCGGCACCTTCCGGGCGAACTCGGTATAGTAGTTTCGGCCCGGTTTGGCGCCGTCGCAGCCGCCTATGAGAAAGAAATGTCTAATCCTGCCGGCCTTGACCAGTTGTACGACCTTCCCGGCAGCGGCCAGGACGGCATTGCGGGCAAAACCTATGGTTATGTACTTTTCCGGCTCGTCCTCGGCGAAACCAGGCTCGGCCAGGGCCGCCTCAATCACCGGCGTAAAGTCCCTGTCCGATATATGCGTCACCCCCGGCCAGCCGACAAGCCCGCTGGTGAATATCCTGTGAGCGTAGCTGTCCTTTGGTTTCTGCAGGCAGTTGGTGGTCATAAGTATCGCACCGGGGAACTGCTCGAACTGCTGCCGCTGCTGCTGCCACGCACCGCCGTAATTGCCGACCAGATGCCTGTATTTCTTCAGCCCCGGATAAGCATTGCACGGCAGCATCTCTCCGTGCGTGTAAACATTTATCCCCTTGCCTTCGGTCTGTTTCAGCAGCTCCTCGAGGTCTTTCAGGTCGTGGCCCGAGACCACGATGCATTTGCCCTTCACCGGCGTAATGCGCACCTGCGTCGGCTCGGGATGGCCGTAAGCCTCCGTGTTGGCCGCATCAAGTAGTTCCATCGCCTTGAGGTTAACCTGCCCGCAACGCAGCGCCGCCGCCGTAAGCTGCTCGACATCGGTCGGATTCTGCGACAGCCAGTCAAGGGTTTCGTGAATAAATCCATAAACGCCGTCGTCCTGCTTGCCGAGTATCTGGGCGTGGTCGGCGTAAGACGACAGGCCCTTCATGCCGTAAACGATTAGTTCCTGCAGGCCGGCGACGTCGCTGCCGAATTGCTCGATGCGTTTTCGAATCGTAACGGACCGGCCTTTTCGAATCAGCTCGTTCAAATCATCCGTGTTCTCCCACCAGCGAGCCGCACGGGTGCTTCGCTGCGGGGCCTGGCCGGCCTGCCTGGCGGCGTCTTCGTAGAGGTGTATCGCCTCCGTCCTTACCTCGGCGGCTTCTTCGATGTAACGGCGGAACCTCTCCGGATCGAAGTTCACGTTCGTCAGCGTGCTGAAAAGCGCCTTGATGGTAAAAACGTTGACGTGGTCGTCCACGCAGCCAAGCTGCCGTGCCCTGTGGGCGTAATACGAAATATCCCGCAGGGCATAGACAAGCAAATCCTGAAGTGCCGCGGTATCGGGGTCTTTTCCGCAGACCCCAACAGTCGTGCATCCCGTTGATTTTGCCGTTTGTTCACACTGGTAGCAAAACATACTCATAGCCATACTCCATAAATCTAAGTTCCTGCCTTGTCTTCCGGCTTGCCTTCCACGAGAACCTCTCGTGCAAGCTCTTTTCCTCTGCGGGTCTTGAGGGCCGCATCCAGTTGTGCCCCCGCGTCCTTATCGTTCGCCCTGCCGGGCCGTTCCTTCGCGTTTGCCAATTGGTCCGCGTCCCAGACGCATCTGAACTCGGCGCTGTCCACGCCGCCGGTGTGGTGATGAGCGATTATTTCGCATACCCTTTCTATAACCTCTTCGTCCACCGCCTGGCCGCGGAGAATCTTCCGGGCGACAGCAGGGGCCTCGATTTGCTGGTACTTTCCTTCAGAAGAACCGTACTTGCGCTCGGATTCGACTATTGCGATGTCGTGCAGCAGCGCCGCAGCTTTTACCACCACCGGGTCGCCGCCCTGGTCGGCCTGTATCTGCGAAGCAAAATCCAGCACCGAAAGGGCGTGCTCGATTCGCTTTCTGTCATCACCGAACAGCTTCTTTACCTCGGCGATAAGCTTATGGCACAGCACATCATCGCGGCTCAGCCCGTATGCCGACAGACACTGCGGGCCGTAGCGACACCACTGAGCACAGCCCAGGTCTATCTTCGGGTTTACGATGTTTTCTCCACAGTTGCGGCACTTTAGCTGCGGCTCATCCTTGAAAAACTCGACACCGGCACCGCAAGCGGGACAGTTCACCTCGAAAACGTCCCCTGGCTTCCAGTACCTGCTGTCCTGGCCGGGACACCTCAACATCAACGTCGCCCTTTCAGCAGAAGAATCTCAACCCCGTATCATAGTCAACAACAACTTGCATCTGGCCGACGCGCTGACCGAATGCGGAATATCGGCCGGCATAATAACAATCTGTCCCGCCGAGACATCCATGTCCCTTCCTGCTATTGTCAGGCACACGTCGCCCTGCACAACTTCTACCACGGCATCATAGGGCGCGGTATGTTCACTCAACTTCTGGCCGGCATCAAACGCAAACAGCGTTATCGTTCCCGCCGGTTTATCCAGCACCGTCTTGCTGACTATCGCGTCGGCTGCGTAGTCGATCAGTTCGGCGAGGTTGCGACTCTTGCCCAGACACGCGGCCAGCCTGCTATTATCTTCTTCTTTCGCGGTCATTTCTTTTCCTTCCGCGCGCGGTTGTTCCGGTCTTCGCACCGCCGGCACGATTTGCCAGCAAATCCGCCAGGGTCATCCCTTGCAGGAACTGGTCGATCTGCCGTTGCAGTCCGGCAAGGCCCCGCCTTATCAAGCAGTTACGCTGATGCGGGCACCTGTCAAAGCCCAGCAGACACCTGTTGAGGCTCACAGGGCCCTGGATCGCATTGACGATTCCGCCGAGCGTTACCTGGGCCGGTTTCCGTGAAAGCTCAAAGCCGCCCCTGGGCCCCATAACGCTTCTGACAAGCCCCGCCCTGTGCAGCCTTTGCAGCAACTTGCAGGCAAGCTGATAAGGGATACCCTCCTGTTGGGCCAGTTGCCTGGCGGGTATCGTGCCGTTATTGTAATTCCTCGCCAGCCTCAACATAGCCCGCAGAGCGTAATCGGTATTTCTTCTTATTACGTCCATTC
>CAYSBK010000111.1:0-8082 GCA_964429265.1 uncultured Pirellulales bacterium
GGGCTGTGCGCCGCTTCCGTTCAGCGCTACGGGCCGGCGCCCACGGCGAAGGCCTAACATCATTCTGATAATGGCCGACGATATGGGCTTTTCCGACCTGGGCTGCTACGGCTCGGAAATTCATACGCCGAACATCGACCGACTCGCCGCCGAGGGGCTGCGCTTCACCCAGTTCTACAACGCCGCTCGCTGCTGTCCCACCCGTGCCTCGCTTCTGACGGGCCTTTATCCACACCAGGCCGGTGTCGGAGGAATGACCGACCCACGGGGCGACGTCAACCCGCCGGGCCCCTACCAGGGCTATCTGAACGACAACTGCGTCACCATCGCAGAGGTCCTCAAAGCAGCCGGCTATACCACACTTATGGCCGGCAAGTGGCACGTCGGCGAGACACGCCCCCACTGGCCCGTCGACAGGGGCTTCGACCGCTACTACGGCCTGATCAGCGGGGCGGCGAATTATTTCGATATAAGAAAGACGAAATTCCCCCATACCGTCCGCCGATTCGCCGTTGACGGGAAGCCTTACGTTCCACCCGCCGAAAACTTCTACATCACCGACGCGTTTACCGACAACGCCGTCAACTTCCTCGACCAGTACGGCCGCCACGATAAGCCGTTCTTCCTTTACCTCGCTTACACCGCGCCACACTGGCCTCTGCATGCCTTGCCTGCCGACATAGCCAAGTACAAAGGAAGATACCTCAAGGGCTGGGACGAGCTTCGCAGGGAGCGTTACCGGAGAATGATAAAAATGGGTATCATCGACCCACAATGGGAGCTTAGCCCCAGAGACACCGGAGCCGTTCCCTGGGACAGCGTTAAAGACAAGGAGTTGATGGACTTGAAAATGGCCGTTTACGCCGCACAGATCGAGCGGATGGACTACGGCATCGGAAAAATCCTCGCTAAGCTCAGACAGCTCGGCAAGGAACAAAACACCCTCGTAATGTTCCTTTCGGATAACGGCGGCTGCCACGAAACCGGCCCGCTGGGCTTTGACCAACGAAAGAACGGCCTGCCGCCCGGCGGGGTCGATTCCTATATGAGCTACGGACAGTCCTGGGCCAACGCCAGCAACACGCCCTTCAGGTTGTTCAAGAAGTACACCCACGAAGGCGGCATCGCCACGCCGTTTATCGCACGCTGGCCCGCCGTCATAAAACAAAAAGGCGCTCTCACAAACCAGGTCGGGCACGTCATCGACATAATGGCCACCTGCGCCGACGTGGCCGCCGCCGGGTACCCGAAACGCTTCAAAGGCAAAGCCGTCATCCCCCTCGAAGGAAAGAGCCTCTTCGACATCTTCGCCGGCAAAACCCGCCAGCCCCACGAATACCTCTACTGGGAACACAGAAAACACCAGGCCGTCCGCCACGGTCACTGGAAACTCGTCGCAAAAAAACCCGGCAACTGGGAGCTTTATAACCTAAAAGAAGACCGCACCGAGCTGAACAACCTCGCCGACAAGTATCCCGAAATCACCCGCCACCTGCAGGTGAAATACCGGCAATGGGCCGACCGCGTCGGCGTAAAATCGTAAGACTCGAACAAGAAATGCAGCCTTTCACCCTGCTGATAAAACCGTCCGGCTCCGATTGCAATCTTGATTGCTCGTACTGCTTCTACAAGAACCGCTCACCCGAAATCGGCACCGGCAAGCAGCGAATGAGTCACGAAGTGCTTGAAAGGCTCGTGGCCGACTATATGCGGCTAAGCTTTCCCGTGGCGGGTTTTTCCTGGCAGGGCGGCGAGCCTATGCTGATGGGACTGGACTTCTACGAGAAAGCCGTCGAGCTGCAGAAAAAGTACGCCCGGCCGGGCCAGGTCGTAAGCAACGCGCTGCAGACAAACGCGGTGCTGATCGACCAACGGTGGTGCGAGTTTCTCCGCGAAAACAAGTTTCTCGTCGGCATCAGCATCGACGGGCCCGCCGACCTGCACGACCGCTGCCGCAAAGACCACGCAGGCAGAGGTTCCTTCGATAAGGTCATCCGTGCCATAGAACTGTGCCGTCGAAACAAGGTCGAGTTCAACCTGCTTACCCTGCTGAACCGCTTCAACGCTGATTATCCGGACAGGCTCTTCGACTTTCTAACGAAACTCGGCACCAAATATCTCCAGTTCATCCCCTGCGTCGAAACAGACCCCGCCACAGGCACAATCGCCGATTTCGCGGTCACCGCCGAACAGTACGCATCCTTTATGTGCAGAATCTTCGACCGCTGGTGCGACTTCGGCCCGCAGAAACTCAGCATCCGCGATTTCGACTCCATCCTCAGCTTCTGCCTGACCGGCCGACACACCATCTGCACCTTCGACAGGCAATGCAGCCAGTACATCGTCGTCGAGCATACCGGCGACTGCTTCCCGTGCGATTTCTTCGTCGAGCCGAAGTGGCGACTCGGCAACATCTTCGAAACTCCCATCGACAAGATCGCCGCTTCCGAAAAGAAACGCACCTTCGCCCGCGACAAGCTGAAGCTGGCCAACGCCTGCCTCGTCTGCCCCCATCTCGACCTCTGCCGCGGCGGCTGCACCAAGGATAAACTGCCCGACGCCGGCCGAAACCAGCCGCTGAGCTACCTGTGTCCCGCCTACCGCCGATTCTTCGACTACGCGATGCCGCGTTTCCTGCAGGTCGCCGCCCGCCTGGCGGCAGACCAAACGCCCAACACACCCCGCCGAACTACGGGTCCTTGAAATCCGCCACCCACTCCGGCCACTCCGGCAACCCCACCTGCGCAAAGTCTTCTTCCCAGCCGCGATACCACCGCTGAACCCAAAGGTGCTTCAGGCCGATCTTCTTGACCGACCCGTCCAGATATAACACGTTCACCCCGATATGACGATTCACACAAGCCCGCTGCATCTCATCCGCAGCCGGTGTCCACAAGGAAACCTCGTAAGGTAGTGGGACATCGCTGGGAAAAGGCTGCATATCCTTCCATTGACCATCGGCCATCATCGGTATGCTGCCGGCACCGGCCACGTATGGCGTCCGCCAGTATTTGTTAGGGTCTGCTTCGTTGGCGATCCACAGGTTTATCACGTAACTGCCCTTGTAAGTCACGTAACTGCCCGTATAAGCCGAATAGCTTTCAATCTCCCACGCCATATGTGGATTTACCCCGCCCTCATACATTGCCAGCGTTGCCTCTGGGCACAAAAGCAGTCTCCTATCTGTGTAGTACGGCTCCAGCGTCACAAACCAGTAAATCGCATCGGCCCGGTCCATAAGATAGCCGCCGTTGTCTTTGGCAAGGGCCAACAACGCGTGCCCCCACTGCCTCAAGTTCGTTGCGCAGATGGCTTCTTTCACCCTCCGCTTGCCCCCCGCACCGATCGCCCCCAGGCACGCAACCAGAAAGCCACAGCATAATAATGCCACAATCAAGTCGCTTTTCTTGAATCGAAACCTGCCTTTCATAATTTCTGCTCCTTCAATCACCCATCAGCCACCGCTGGGCCAGCAGGGCAAAGTCCAGAAAGTTAATATACCGGTCTGCGTTTATATCGCCGTAATACTCGCGGTCCCCGGGGAAATCTCGGTCACGGCACGCCAGATTGTCACAGTCGGTGCACTTGGACCAGTCCTGTGCGAAAAGCGCGTAATCATCAAGGTCAAGTCGGCCGTCGTCGTTGAGGTCCTCGCGTCCTCCCTGCCAGTAGAGAACCGCCGGCTCAACCCCGCAGTCACCGCTTATCGCTCGAACCTTGTTCTTATCCTGACCGACCAGCCAGCTATTGTCCCGCTCATCGGCAACGAGGACAGTATCTTCGCCGTTTATCACCGCAAATCCCAGCCAGCTATCATTGCTTTCGAACCTCGCAAGTTCATAGCCGTCCGGATGCACAGCGTACAGATTGCCGTCGTTGCCACCGGCATAGATAATTCCATCCGAGCCCACGGCCAGGCTGAAGTCGCCCTCGTAGCTTGGGTCTTTACAGCTCTCACTCGGCGGGGTGCACTCTCCCATTAGTCCGCCGCCGTAGCCCAGTTCGACCGCCCACTTGATTGCACCGTTCGGCTCCACGGCCCGAAGCCAGGGGTCATCCAGGCTTACGTATATCGTCCCGTCCGGCCCAACCGCAGGCTCCGAGTAGCCCGAATCGGCCAGATTATACAACAGTGGCGCATCAGACGACCCCGAATACATATACTCGCAGACCTCACAACATCGCCAAGTTTCAGCTGGATGCCGTACGCGAGTATAAGAATAGGGCTCGAACCAACGCGAGTAAGAATAGTCATACCACCAGTGTTCCACTTCTGAAAGGTAGGTCTTCCATATCACACTGCCGTCGCTTGAGTCAATCGCATAGAGGTTCGCGTCATTCACAAGCACCTGGTATATCGTCCCGTTGGGTCCAACAACGGGCGAAGCAACGCACCAGCCGTTCGAATCGAAATGGTGCACCCACTTGACACTGCCGTCGTTCGGCTCCAGCGCGTAAAGATTCGAATCGTACAGTCCGCCTACGTAAATCGTCCCGTCGGGCCCCAGCGCCGGCGAGGCTATGATCGCGCCGCTTACCGCGCCAAAGCCGGTGGTCTCGAAGCTCCACAGTTCGCTGCCGTCTGCGCCCAAGGCGTAGAGCCTGCCGTCTTCCGAGGCGAGAAAGACCCGGCCGTTCGCATCCACCGCCGGCGCCGCGTATATCGGCCCGGCCGTCTGGTACGTCCACCGAAGTTCGCCCGATTTGTCAACGGCATACAATTTGCCGCTGCCGCCGCCGACATAGGCGGTTCCATCGGGCCCGATACTGGCGGCACTGACAAGCGGGGTATTGGCCTCGAACGTCCAAACCTGGTGGCCGTCGCCGCCATCGAGACAGTAGAGGTTGCCGTCCTCGCAGGGAACGTAAACCGTCTCATTCGGCCCTGCCGTAACACCGCCTGAAACCGCTCGTGTCGTCTCGAACTGCCACTTGATGCAGCCCGTCTCGGGACCGCGCACACCGCTCAAACCCCTACGCGAAGGATCCCGGCCCTTCGTCGGCCAGGCTATCTGCACCGCTGGGCCCGGATTGTCTGGATGGATCGTAAATATACCGCTGTCAATGCAAACCACGTTGGGGTCCGGCTCGGACGGAACCACCTTTATCACGCACCGGTTCGAATCAATCAAGTCCGGTATCCGCCACCTGTAGCTGCCCGCAGCCGGCTGGTTCTCCGCAATAACCTCCCAGCTTCCACCGCCGTCCGTGCTCAACAGCACGTCCGCTGAACCATTGTAAGTACAACTGTGCCACCTGATCGTGTGCCTGCTGCCCGAAACCCATACGTCGTCTTCCTGGGGCGTGACAACCGCCAGGGCATTTACGTCGTTGCCGTCAATGCCAGGGCAAATCGTTTCACCGGCACCCCACCCGGCCGAACAACCCACGATGAAAACGACCGCCAATACCGCCTTTTTCATTTTCTTTTCTCCGTTAGCGGCGCGCACACACACCGAACCGGCCGGTTATCCCTTCAACAGGCACCATATAACCCGCCGATTCTACCTGCGTCTATTCCGTATTCTACCGATTAGAACCAATCCGCCAATACCGAGCAGAAACACCGTCGCCGGCTCCGGAACTATATTGGCGGTCAGATTATCCAGATGCACCGTGTGCTGACCGGAAGGCTCTCCGCCGGCAATGACATACGCGATCTCGAACGAGCCGGTGCTTATGGCCGCGCTGAAGACCTCCCCGTATCCCAGCACAGGCGTCGTCACCGTCTCCAGCAGCGCATCGGCCGAGTTATACGCGTACAAAACGCCCACGTCGCCGCCGTAATCGTCCCCGATGATGTCGATAGCAACATAATCCGCAGGCTGGTCGAAATCCGCCCGAAGTGCAAAACCATCCGTCGAGCCGGCATACCACTGCCGCTGAAAGGACAGGTTGTTCGCAAACACCGCCTGGCCGGTGCTGGCCAGGCCGTCGCCCCATGCATAGACCCGGCCGTCAAGGCCCTCGTAGCCTCCCACCGCCGACAACGTCAACCCCGAAAACGACGTGCTGATATCGACCCCGTCGGCGAAACCATCCGCATCAGCCGAGATGCCGACGCAGTACGCCTCAACGGAAAAAACAAGCACGACCGCCGCCGCCCACCAGCGCATTGTCATCTGCCCTGAATCTCCCACATTTCACTCGATCCCCTACATTTGATACAATTTTACCAGAAACAACCATCGCCGTCAAGCAAAAAAACAGAATCATCGCCGGGACGGCCGCAGTTCCCTCGCCGCGTATTTTTTGTATAATCGCTTTTTCGCCGCTGAAGCTGAAAAACTCCAGTGCAACGTTTTACCGGGTTACAAGGAGATCGACGTAATGAAATCGATGCGATTTATCATATATCCTGCCTGTTGCGTGGTATTGGCCTTGATCGCCCTGGCCGATGCCGGTGCCGCAACGGCCTCGACGAACCTGCATCCCTGCGGAGGATCTCTCGGCGCTCGTGCTCCAATATGTCCGCGATGGGCGTTTGAACCGTGGGTTTGGGAAGACAACAAGAATACCCAGCAATCGACCCTCAACCTGGTCAAAGGTTATCGTGACAGAGCCATCCCCGTGGGCGCCGTAGTCATCGACAGTCCCTGGGAGACTGCATACAACAGTTTCGACTGGGACAAACAGCGCTACCCGCAACCGCAAGAAATGATCGACGAACTGCATCGCTGCGGCGTTCGGGTGGTGATATGGATTACCGGTGCGATGAACAGGTCCTCGAAGGATACCCCCCGGGATAAACCGCCAGGCTACGACGAAGTCATCCGCAACGGCTGGGCGGTCAACGACGGCAAAGAATTCCATTGGTGGAAAGGAAAGGGCGTACACGTCGATTTCACCAACCCCGATGCGTGCGCCTGGTTCGGACGGCAAATGAGCAAACTCATCAAAATGGGCGTTGACGGTTGGAAAGTGGACGAGGCCGAACAATACCTCGAAGGGCCTTTCATCACGACATCGATCGGAGCCATAAAGAAATCCGACTTCAAACGTTATTACTACGCCGCCGTGGCCGACCAGACCCGCAAGCAAAACCCCGAAAGCATTATTCTTGCCCGGCCGTTCTCGGCCGGCATAGATAAATGCATCGTCGGATGGTGCGGCGACTATCCCGGCCAGTGGCAGGGCATTCGCGGGCAGATGCGCAACCTCTACAAGGCGGCCGCGGCAGGCTATGCCGTGCTTTGTGTTGAAGTCGGTGGTTTCCTGGGGGCCAGGCCGACAAAGGAATCATTGCTGCGGTACGCACAATTCGGCGCCCTGATGCCTGTTATGAATAACGGCGGCGGCAACGGCGGGCTGACCAATCACCTGCCGTGGTTTCATGATGAAGAAACCGTCAACATCTACCGCTACTACGCCGTCCTGCACAGCGAGCTTGCTCCGTATCTGTTCAGTTGCTCCGTGGACGCCCACTTAAACGGCGGCTCAATCGTCAAGTCACCGGATTTCGACAGGGCCCAACACCTGCTTGGCGACCGGATTTTTGCCTGTCCCGTGGTTTCTCCCGACGCCAACAAGCACGTGGTCCTGCCCCATACGGGCTACTGGGTCGATTACTGGAACCAGGATAAACTTTTTGCGCCCGGAGCCGAACTACACCGCCGCGTCCCGCTCGAACGTATCCCGATATTTCTGAAGGCTGGTGCCATCATCCCAATGGCCGTCCGCAGCGATGTAACCGGCCACGGCGACCGTTCATCCGCCGACAAGGACACTTTTCTGGTCTATCCATACGGACGCTGCTGCTATATCTACCATCGTCCCCGCGGCACCGGCATTGAATATGACGACGTCAAGTTGAGCATTGATGAACAATCCGGCACCTTAGCCGTGGAAGGCGGCAAATCCCTTTCCTGCCGCTTCCGCATCAAGAGTTTCGCCAAGCCGCAGGCGGTCAGGGGGGCTGATTCATGGAGCTACGACCGGGCCAGGCGATGCATTGTCGTTGATAAGAAAGGCGCTGCCTTTTCCATCCAGGTCGTGGGATTAAAAGCATACTCGACAATCCCGCCAACGCCGCGCCCATAATTGCGGTTCATACCGTGCCGACCGGCTTCTTCGAAACAGCCC
>CAYSBK010000112.1:0-7974 GCA_964429265.1 uncultured Pirellulales bacterium
GCGGCCAGGCAGTCCTGGGCCTGCTGCCGGGACGTCGGCGGCATATCACGCATAAGAAAATCGCCGTGGAACCCGAGAAGTGCATATGGAATCTCCGGGTCAAGCTGTGCAATGAACGCGGCGATGGCACCGACCTCATCGGCGTCGATGTAGCCCGGCACCAGCAGCGTACTGGCAATTACCGGAGGCGGCTGGGGTCTTTCGTGTATCCGTCTCGCCGCCGCCGCGAAGTTCTCCAGCGTCCGGCGGTTATCCACACCACAAAGTGCACGGTGAATGTTGGGGTCCATCGCCTTGAGGTCGAACTTGACACAGCCGCCGCTTTCCAGCGACACGTTTATCATCTTCTCCAGCAGCCGGGGATTCATCGAGCCGTTCGTCTCCCAGCAGATACGCAGTATTCTGCCGGGATTTCGACGCCGGGCGAGCCTGGCTGCCGCAAGTGCGTGGGGCAACTGGCAGGAAGGGTCGCCGCCGAAAAAGCAAATACAGGACGTCTCGGGCGTGACCGCTTCGGCAAGCTCGGCGGCGCTGTGCGTGCGGCCGCCGGCTGAACGCCTTCGATAATGCCAATTCTGGCAGAAAAGACAATCGAACGTACAGGCCTCGTAGAAGACCGCCAGGTTCAGATACCCCACTTCGGCCGTCCTGGTGTACGCCCACTGCGGATAGCCGCTGCCCGTACCCGCCGCACAAACCCAGTCGGCCACGCAGTTCGTGGGAAGTGGATCGTAGTACCAGGAAACAACTGCTTCCGCGGCAGTGCCACCCCGCAGGTGTCCGTTTTCATTGCGGCGGACGCCGCAGTAACCGCGTCCGCCCAGACCGACCCGGCAGCGGTTGCTGCATCGGTCACAGGCAACACCCTCCGCATCGGCGGGCACCGACCCGGGCAGCCCGAATTCCTGCCGGCTGCGAGCGTGCACCGCGTCGAGCTGCTCAAGGACCGAAGCGCCACCTTTGCGGATGCAATCCGGGCACAGGGACAGTATCTCGGCGATTTCCTCTGACGTCCTGCCGCATATTCGGCAGGCAACTACATCGCCCTGATAGTCTCGCCGCACCCTACTGTACCGGAATCTCTTCGCCCTTGACGGCCCGGGGCCATTCGATTTCAAGCACACCCGGCTCGACCAGCCTGACCTTTATCTGCTCTTTCTTGACGTGTGGGTTCAGCCGCAGGCGCAGGATATGCGAATCTTCGGTCCGGCTGTACTTGATTCGACGTCTGGGACCCCAGAACCCGAACCCGAACGGGCCCATATGTACGCCGAAATCCCCGCAGAAGTCCTCAAACTCATCCACCATTCTCGTAACCCCCAATGCCGTTATCGCAAGAAACCACCCCGAGGTGACAACCTGCTCCGTTCGAATCGGAGTCCAGGCATACCCTTGTACAACCCTCGGAGACACCTTATAATCCCAGCCTGTTAATGGTACGAAAAGCCGGTGAAATCCTGCAAGCCAAATCGCCGGTTGACGGCATCGGTTTAATGAAGGAGCCGACGATGAAAGAAAACAAGAGTGTGAGTTGGTTGTATCGGCGTGCGGCGATAGCGGCCGTGGTCTGTGCCCTGGCTGGGGGTGCTTCGGCTGGGACCAGAATGCTCGATTTTTCCCGCTGCGTCGTTGTTACGCCCTCGCAGACCGGCAGCATCGAGCAAGAGGCCATAACCGTGCTGCAGGAAGAGGTCGAAAAGCGAACGGGCATCAAGCTGAAGATCTCCCACGCCTGGCCCGCGCAGTCCACGGCGGTCATTGCGGTGGGCCTGCAGTCACAGGCCAGGGATTTTGCGGGGCCATTTGCCTCCGAAGTTGCCGGGAGCGAGATACCGGGCGCCGAAGGCTTTCGCCTGTGGGTTGCCACCCGGCCGCGTACGGCGGCCGTGGTCGCCGGCAAGGATGCGCGAGGAGTCCTTTACGGCGTGGGCAGACTGCTGCGAAAGATGCGACTGGCGCCGAACCGCATCCAGGTTCCCGCAGGTTTGGATATTCTGACGGCACCCAAGTACCCGCTGCGCGGACATCAGCTCGGCTATCGGCCCAAGACCAACGCCTACGACGCCTGGTCGGTTGAGCAATTCGAGCAGTACATCCGCGAGCTCGCACTTTTCGGCACCAACGCCATCGAAATCCTGCCCCCGCGGACCGACGACGACCGCATCAGCAGGCATATGAAGGTCCCGGCTATGGAAATGATGCAGCGGTTGTCGGAAATCATCCACCGCTACGGGCTCGACGTGTGGATATGGTATCCCAACGTCGGTGACGACTATGTCAGCCCCGAGGGCATCAAGCGGGAACTGGCCGAACGCGAGCAAGTGTTCAAGAAGCTCAAGTACATCGACCACATCCTGGTGCCCGGTGGCGACCCGGGACATCTTGACCCGGATGTCTTTTTCCCCTGGATGGATAAAGTAGCCGAGGTTTTGGAAAAGTATCATCCAAAGGCCAGGATCTGGGTCTCTCCGCAGGCAATGGCCCCGACAAGACAGTGGCTTGCGTCATTTTACGAGTACGTCAACAAGAAACCGAAATGGCTCGGCGGAGTGGTGTTCGCCCCCTGGATCAAGACGTCCCTGCCGGAAATGCGCCGCGTCGTGGATAAGGACATCCCCATTCGACGCTACCCGGACATCACCCACAACGTCGCCTGCCAGTATCCCGTTCCGAACTGGGACCTGGCATTTGCGATAACGCTGCACCGGGAATGCTACAACCCCAGGCCGGTTGCCATGAAGACCATCCACAACGCCTTCGATGAGTACGCCTGCGGTTCGTTGACCTATTCGGAAGGTATCAACGATGATATAAACAAGTTCATCTGGACCGACCAGGACTGGGACCCGACTACTGCGGTAATCGAGACGCTGCGGGACTACTGCAGGTTCTTCATCAGCCCGGAGTACGCCGACGAGCTGGCCCAGGGTTTCATGGCACAGGAGAGAAACTGGGAAGGGCCGCTTGCCGTCAACCAGCAGGTTGACGTTACGTTTCGCCAGTGGCGCCAGCTTGAAAATCTCCTGCCCGACAAAGCCGAGTCGAACTACCGTTTCCAGATGGGCCTGATGCGGGCTTATTACGACGCTTACATCAAGCGGCGGCTGATTTACGAAACCGAGCTTGAACAGCAGGCTCTCGAGGTGCTCGAAAGCGCACCGCAAATCGGCTCGCTTGAGGCAATCAAAAGGGCCGAGCGAATCCTGCGCAAGGCAAAGGAACAACCCGTCGCCGTTGCTTATAAGCGAAAGTGCGAGGCGCTGGCGGACTCGTTGTTCAAGCTCATAGGCAGCCAGCTAACCGTTAAGAAGCATGGCGCCAAGCATCGCACTCGCGGGGCGTTTATGGACGGCATTGATGAGCCGCTGAACAACGCCGCGTGGCTGTTTGCACAATTCGAACAGATACGCAAAATCAAGTCGGAGCCTGAAAGGCTAAAAGCGATAGACAAAGTAGTTAATCGTACCAACCCCGGGCCCGGCGGTTTCTACGACAATATGGGTGCTGTGGGCAGTGAAAAGCGAATTGTAAACGATGTACCGTGGGCCGAGGACCCCGGCACCCTGCGGTCGCCGCGGATCGCCTTTTATTACAAGGTTAATCGTCCGGAAGATAAATCGATCCCGCTGGCGTGGAAGAATCAGGCGACGGCCCTGTACGAGACGCCGCTGAAGCTGTACTACGATAACCTCGACCCGGAGGCAACCTACAAAGTCAGGGTTGCATACACGGGCCGAAGAGGAAAGATGGTCCGTCTCGTCGCCGACGACAAGTACCTTGTGCACGACCTGATTCCCACACGGAAACCACCGATACGGGAGTTTCCGATACCGAAGGAAGCCACCGCCGACGGGAAACTGCTGCTGACCTGGACCTGCGGGGAGGGACAGCGAGGCTCACAGGTTTCCGAGATATGGCTTATCCGGCAGAACCAGGACGATTGAGATTTTCAGCGTTTCAAAAGAACAAAGCAACAATTACGAGAAAGGCTGCTTATGAACGGCAATGAACTTGCAGAGGCCCTTCACAGTGGAAAACGGATTTACGGCACGTTGATCACTTCGACCGCGCCTAAGTGGATGGAGGTCCTGGCCGGCCTGGACATCGACTGCGTTTTCATCGACACCGAGCACATTCCGATGGACTGGCACGAGCTGGGCTGGATGTGTTACGCCTTTCGCGGCATCGGGCTTGCACCGATCGTCAGGATACCAAGGCCGGACCCCTTCGAGGCCTGCCGGGTATTCGACCTGGGCGCGGTCGGCATCGTAGCCGCCTACGTCGAAAGCGCCGAACAGGTCCAGCAGCTGCGCAGCGCCGCGAAACTGCGGCCCTTGAAAGGAAAGAAACTCGATGACGTGCTGGCCGGCCGAGCCGAACTGAAAGGCCCCTTCAAGGAATACGTTTCCAAATTCAACGAAGGCAAGGTATTGCTTGTCAATATCGAAAGTGTCCCGGCACTGGAGGCCCTGGACGAAATCCTCGCCGTGCCCGGGCTGGACGGCGTGCTGATCGGTCCCCACGATTTGTCCTGCAGCCTAGAAGTCCCGGAAGACTATGATCATCCGCGATTTGCCGAGGCGATGCAGCAGATAATCACCAAGGCCAGGGCCAGGAACATCGGAGTCGGCATTCACAACCTTCCGCGAATCGACCAGGAAGTCAAGTGGGCAAAGGCGGGGCTTAACTTGATTCTGCGCCTTGCCGATATGACGCTGTTTGCCTGCGCCCTCAAGAATGACATTAGCGAGATACGTCGCCGGCTCGGCGAAGAAGTCACCGAAGAAAGACCCGGCGAGGTCATAATCTAAGCCGGCACCACCGACGTTGTAAGGAGTCTGAACCTATGAACATCGTGTTTCTCGACGAAAATACCGTAACGCTGGGCGACATTGATTTTTCGGGCCTGAAGCAACTCGGCTCCTACAAGGGTTACGACAATTCGACCGAAGACCAGGTTATCGAGCGAGCCAAGGAAGCCGACGTGGTCATCGCCAACAAGGCCCCCATTACCGCACGCGTTATCAGTGAGCTGGCGCGATTGAAGCTGGTAACCGTCGTCGCCACCGGGTACAACAACGTTGACACCAAAGCCGCGAAGGAAAAGCAACTATGCGTCTGCAATGTCCCCGGCTACGCCACCAAGTCCGTGGCACAGCACACGTTCGCCCTGATCCTCAATTTTGCCACCAGGACCTGTGCCTACCACAACGACGTCCAGCAGGGCAAATGGCAACAGGCCGAGTCGTTTAACCTGCTGACCTACCCCACTTTTGACCTTGCAGGCAAAACGATAGGTATAATAGGTTTCGGCGCGATCGGCAGGGAGGTTGCCCGAATTGCCGAGGCATTTGATATGAAGGTCCTGGCGTACGACGCATTCGGAATCCGAGATGGTGCTTACCCGAATACGGACCTTGACACGCTGTTGCGGCAGTCCGACGTGGTCACGCTGCACTGCCCCCTTACCAACGAGAATCGAAAAATGATCAACGCCGAGGCCATAGGCAAGATGAAAAGAAACGCCATACTCATCAATACTGCGCGCGGCCCGCTGATCGATGAAGAGGCCCTGGCCGATGCTCTCAACACCGGCCGAATCGCCGGAGCGGGCGTGGACGTGCTTTCCGTCGAACCCCCCAAAGGCGGCAACGTGCTGCTTGAAGCCCGAAACGTCATAGCCACTGCCCACTGTGCCTGGAGCACCGTCGAGGCCAGGCAAAGGCTCATCGACGAGACCGTTTTGAATATCAAGGCTTTCTTCGAAGGCCGACCTCGCAACGTCGTGGTCTGAAACCGCCCCAGATCGAAACTTGTTTTACTGCTGGTCTTTGCGTGTTGCGGGCCGGCGGCTGACGACGTGCAGTGCCGTGGCCTCAGTCCAATTTCAGGAAGGACGCCGACGACTGCAACCGGCTGCTCAGGATGCGACAGCCCGTCTCGGTCACCTCAACATCGTCCTCTATCCGAATGCCGAATTTACCCGGAACATACACCGCCGGCTCGATGGTGAAAATCATCCCGGGCCGGAGTTTTTCCTTGCTGTTCTTTGCGATTACCGGCAGCTCGTGCACCTCCAGGCCAAGCCCGTGTCCGGTACCGTGCCGGTAAACGGTCAGCCCCGAGCTTTCTACAACGGTGCGCGCGGCGGCATCGACCTCGGATGCACTTACGCCGGGACCCACGGCACTGATAGCCGCCGCCTGAGCCCTGCGAACCACGTCGTATGCTTGCTGGTAGAGCTTGCCGACCCGGCCGACCACGAAACACCTGGTTACATCACAACAGTAACCCTTGTACCTGACGCCGAAATCTATCAGGCCGGTGTCGTTCTTCTTCAGTTTTCTCCGTCCAGGCCGGTGGTGAGGGCGTGATGCATTTGCTCCGAACGCCACTATCGTCGCAAAGCTGGTGCCGTAGCCGGTGCTGCATATCTCGTAGTCGACCGCAGCGGCAACTTCGCTCTCGGTCACACCGGGCCGTATCCGCAAAATCACCTTGTCGAGTACCTCCGCCGCGATAACCGCAGCCCGCCTGATCGCCGCCGCTTCGTGTGAATCCTTGACCGCCCGGCAGTCCTCGACGATACGATGAACCACCTTTACCTTTCGTCGCAGCTTTTTCTCCAGCTCGCGATGCTCGGCCAACGACGTGCCGTCTTCCAGGGCGACGGATGCTCGTTGTTTCAGGCCGCCGACGACCGCGGCAACCGCTTCAGCAATCGGCCCCGAACGCTCGACTATCCTGCAGCCCACGCACTCGCAGCGTGCCTGTTCGGTGTAGCGCCCATCTGTTACCAGATAAACGCCTCGGGTCGATACCACGGCCCAACTGTCATCGCCGCAAAAACCCGTCAGGTACGTAACGTTGGCAGGGCTGGTCACAACCAGTACGTCAAGGTTTTTGCCGCGCAAAGCTCTTCTGACGGCTCGAAGTCGGCTCTTGAA
Source organism: uncultured Pirellulales bacterium (assembly GCA_964429265.1). Lineage (GTDB taxonomy): Bacteria > Planctomycetota > Phycisphaerae > Sedimentisphaerales > Anaerobacaceae > CAYSBK01. Next base: position 6,948 of record CAYSBK010000112.1, read on the forward strand.
AGCCGCATCATCCATTTCAAGTCCCTTCAAGACTACGCCCACGGCCAAGAGAGGCTACCTGTGCGGCCGCAGAAAATAAAGTTTTTTTGCCCAAGTTTGGCCCGGGGCCGGATTTATTTTATATATTTTTTATGGAAATGGGACTTGCTGGGGGGCAGGACGGTTGCTATAACTGCCACGCGGCTCGTAATGTTTTCCGCAGGGGAGAAGGCTCTTGGAAGCCTCGTTAATCGGCGGGACGGCGTCTGTCGTCCCTCCTTCTTTTTATAATGTCCCTGCGGTATCGCGTCCTGCTCCGGCCGCCACAATCTGCCGGATCACCATATCCTGTTGGAAGCGCTGCCGTTGTTTCGCCGTCGAGATCCCTGCGAACTTTTGCTTTTCTCATATCCGGTCAGTCAAAAACAGCAGGAACCGCGCAAACCATCTACCTTCTTGAATGCAAACCCGCCGATTTGCCCGTACTCGTTCCCGGCAGGCAGGCTGATACGCCTTGCCCAGGAGACCTCTGGAGATTACAATGCCACCAAATCAGTTGTAAGCCAGGTCGCTCAGTATGCAGAAAAGCTAATGCTAATATTACCGATCGGTACCAGTATTCGGCCTCGCCGAACGCCATACGTCAACTACGCCCTGATAGTCGTTAATGTGTTGTTATTCCTGGCGACCTACACGGGTCCACGTCAGGAGGTGCTTGGCGGAGCAGTCGTGGTAAGATATCTCCGCCCGTTCGCCGAGCCGTATATGCTCTATCCCGCACACCCGAGGCTTTACCAGTTCCTCACGTACGCTTTCCTGCACGGCGGATTCCTCCACGTATTCGGAAATATGTATTTTCTGTATCTCTTCGGAAACAACGTCAACGACCGCCTCGGAAATGTGAAGTACCTGCTGCTGTACCTGGCAGGTGCGGTGTTTGCCGCCATAGGTCACAGCCTCGTAAGTTCCGTGCCGGTCCTGGGGGCCAGCGGGGCGGTCGCCGCCATAACGGGTGCCTATCTGGTGCTGTTTCCCCAAACGGTTATTA
>CAYSBK010000113.1:0-7948 GCA_964429265.1 uncultured Pirellulales bacterium
GCGCTGCTGGCTGAGCAGTGGCTGGTGGGTTCATAACCGGGCCGCGAGCAGCTTCAAGCAGGTTTCAGAGACTCGGCGGGATTACGCGTGGCCGGGCGTGTATGTGGGAAAGAGCGGTTGCGGGTTTGTTGGGGAACGGGCCAGGGCCGTGGATCAAGTCGTCCGGCTGCAGCGCAAGGTTGATTCCGGCTAAAGGGCCCGCAGGACGATTCGGGTATAAGGCCGCTTGTTGCGCATCGACAGGGCGAAGACATCGATTTTCCGCGGCTGGCCCTCGGCCCAGTCGGCCCTGTCGCTGCACTGTGAGCATCTATGGCATTCATCAAGGCAACAAGCGGTCCCGGCCGTCCGGTTGTTGATGGAACGGGCGTGAAAAACCACACGCGGCGGCAGCAATGGGGGCAGACCGCTGCGTTTGTATCAGGCCTGCGGCTTCGCGCCGGTACCGCCGCCGTGCCGTTCAGAGGTGGGCTTGTGTGTGGAAACGGCCTTTACCAGGGCCGCGGCCACCCATAGGCCGCTGGCGACCACAATCACCACCGAGACCACAACCGCAAGCATAATCAGCAGCGTCATCTCTTACCCTCAATGTAAATGCTTATCCAGTGTCCGCAGGCATATGCGAGTATCGCCGCAGCCAGGGCGATTATGATACCCGGCACTGCCGGAGGCTTGATGATGAACTCAAATAACACCGCCACGCAGGTACCGGTGGCCATCGAAAGGATCCCCGCCAGAGGCCTGGGCCGGGTGGTCCAAAGCCCGATTATCAGCACCGGAAGAATTGCCGGTGCCCAGATGGTGTAGCAGACGAGAAGCCCCTTGATTACGCTGGGCACGGCAACCGCTGCCGCCGCTGCAACCGTCGCCAACGCTACTGTGGCACAGCGGCCGATGTCGAGCTTTGCACGGTCGGTGAGTCTGAAAAACGGCCGGACGACGTCCTCTGTGAAGGCGACGGCGCCGGCATTGAGCAGCGAATCGAGGCTCGACATTACCACCGAAATCAGCACCACCAGCAACAGCGCATAGCCCTCGGCCGGCAGTATCGTCCTGACCAGGACCAGCAGGACTTCGTCTTGGCCGGTGTCCTTGGAGATGATGCCTCGAGCGGCCAGGCCCAGCGAAATCATCACGACGAACCAGGCGACGCTGAAAAGCCCGGCCAGGACAAAGCTGTTGCGTGAGATTCTCGTGGTACCGGAAGCAAGCGCCCTGTTGGCATAGGGCGGAATCAGCGTTTCGCCCAGCAAGAAGGCCGTCACCAATCCTACCATCTCGACCGTGCTGGTCGATCCGAAGCCGGCGGCGGTGGCGGTTCTGGCTTGCTGGACAAAGCCTGCCGCGCCGCCGTCGAGATGAAACAATAACACCAACACCAGCGCTGCCGGCAGCAGTATTGCAAAGGCGGCGAACTGGAACGCGTCGGTTATGACGCTTGCGCGAAGCCCGCCGAAAGTGGTGTACAGGGTGGTTATGGCAACGACGATCAGCACGGCCGACCACTTGTTTAGTCCCCCGAATACGCTCATCAACACCACCCCGCCGGCACTGGCCATAACCGCCGCGAAGCCCGCACATAGCCCCACCGAAATCACACCTGCCAGCACCTGGCAGTTGCGGTCGTACTTCTGGCCTATGGCGTCACCGAGCGTGTGACAGCCGGGCAGGCTTCGAAGCCGCGGCGCGACAAAGACCCCGACCAGTACGTTCTGCACCGAGTACGCCAGCGCCACGGCCAGGAACAGAAAGCCGCTGTTGAATCCCCTGCCGACGAAACCAATCGAAAACGCGGGTCCAACGTATGTCGCGCAGAGGCTGCCGAATACCAGAGACAGCCCAAGTGTGCGACGCGCCAGAGAGAACTGGGCAAAGTCCTTTGCCGCCCTGGCGCGAACGGCAACGAAAGTCAGCACGGCTGCATATCCGACAACTACGAAAATCGATAGAAAAATATGCATCGTCCCGGTCCGGTCTGGTTGTCGGTGTCGACCCGGCCGCTGCGCCGCTGGCGGTGGTTACTCGGTCTTCTCGCGGAACATCTCTTCTTCAAGCTCGTTGATGGCGGCATTGAGTTCGGCCTCGGTCCGGATCCATCCGAACCGAGCGTCAACCAGGAAGGTGCGGTACCATTGAATCAGGTTATTGGCGAACTCCTCGCCCCTGCAGTATATCCCGAAGGATATCTCGCCGGCGTGGGAACCGGCCTTGCGCGGAATCTGCGGAAAGGCCAGCAGAACCGACGTTCGAGTCAACAGGAACTCCAAGTCCGACACCTTGCTGTTGTATATCCGCAGCCTGCCCGACTTAATAGCCTCGGGAAACTTGCGAAACAGGAACCTGGCCGCGTTCGAAAACCCGGGCACGCTCATATTCATCGCCCGGTGGACGCGAACGTCGGGGTACTCCTCTATGATTTCGTACAAGGTACTTAGATAATCATCGAACGGTTTTCGCTCTCCCTCAAACAGCATGCAGGTCCACAGCTCGCTGTGGCCGGTGGCGTCGAGCTGTTCCTGGAGCATCTGCCTGGCGACGGTGTAGGTCTGCCTTCGGTTTGCCAGGACCTTCAGTCGCCGCTCGGTCAGTGTCCTGGCCCAGTCGGGCAAATCATCCAGGCCCGAATCCGGCGGGCAGACCCCAAGACGGGTCAGCAGCCGCAGAAACTGCTTCTGCTCCGAGCCGTAAAAGCGCCTGCCGACGATGCTGCCGACGTTGCCGTTGCATTCCATTCCATACTGCTTGTGGTAGCCGAACGACAGACGATGCACGTCGAAGCCTCTGGCGGTGAGCATCTTCTCCAGCTCCTCGACCATCCGGCTGGCCTGCTTCTCGGGCGCACGGTCGATTGAAAGGTGAACGTTCGGACACAGAACGATCGGCCGCCTGCCCAGCATATCCGAAAGTGCGCCGAACTCGTCGGCGGCCTGCTGCAGCTCTTCAAGCCCGTCGTACGCCTCGATGCAGACGAACACCAGCAGGACATTTCGAAAGACCTGCTTGGGCTGCGGCGACGAAATGGTCGCCGGGTCTATCCGGCTCGAAGGCTCCCTGTCCTCGAAGTAGCAGGATGAGCACTGGTAGCAATCCAGTATCATAAGCGTTTCTCGGTTCGCCCGGCCCGACCGGCGGAACGTCGGGTGGTTGCGGACCCGCGGGCCGCGGGCCAGGCGGCCTTCTTGCGCCTTGACGTTATCTGGGCATTCACCCGCGAGATGAACAGGCTCACATTCGGCATAACCGCCTTGTCGGCGAAGCCCACCTCGTTGAGAACCCGCACGACCTCCGTGGCATCGGCAAACTGCCGCGAGGAAACTATCTCGCTGGCCTCCTGGCGGGTCAAGGACTTGAGAAACTCCGGCAACGCTCCATCCCGCAAGGCACAGGCGTAATCAACCACAAGCTCCTGAATTGTCCGATTTATTTCGGTCATCGTTACTGCTCCACTTGCGAACCGCCTCACAGGACGGCTTTATCGCAATCAAACACTACTCAACACCAATCTTCATCGTCCTGGCCAGTTCCTTCAACTTCAATATCGTGCGAAACTTCAGCATCTTGACGGCGCCGACCGTCGTCTTGAGCTCGTTGGCAATGGCTCTCATCGACATACCCTGCATCCACAATTCGATGGCTTTTCGTTCCCTTGCCTTGAGTTTGCCGAGCATCTGCTGCAGCGTTTCGCAAAGTTCATTTTCCGACATAGATTCGAGAACGCCGATTTCCGGTGCCACCAGGTTCTGCAGGCCTTGCTGCGACAGGTGCAGGTTGCGGTTCAGCCTTCGGTAAACCTCGCGGAGGCGCTTGCGCATATAGTACAGGTAAACCGTTCGCACCAGCAATCTTTCGTCGGTGACGTTCGCCAGGGCCGTCGGATCGGCCCAGATATCGGCGTAAACGTTTTCAAGCACGTCTTCACATTCAACCTCGTTACCCAGGTACCGGTACAGGCACTTTATAAACCTGCCGAACGTGTACCTCACGAACGACTCCATCGCTCTCTGGCGTCGCTGCAGGTCGGGGTCGGTTAGTCCCTTCAATGACTTTCGCAGCCGTCTGTCCACGTCAAGCCTCGCGGTTGCATCCCTACATCGGCCCCGGCAGGTGAAGTCAAACAGCCAATGCCCCCGATTTCTGGCTACTTGTAAAAGGCACCGGCGGCCGGGCCGGCAACCAACATTTTACCCCGAACCCCGCAATTCTTCAACAGTTGCTCGACCGGCAGGCTCGCGGGCTGCTCCCGACCGTTACAGTCCCTACAGGCGGCCCCGAGACCCGGCCGCTAAAAGCCATACACCGGGCGAAGCTGGTCCTCGGTCGGTAGCGTCGCGTAGTACTCGCCCCTGGTGCCAACGTAGCCCACGCCGCATCTTTTCAGCGGCACCCGAATGACCGAGCCGTTGCTGTTGGTGACGTTGACCACCACGGTGTTCATCTGCTCCTGCATACGGGCCATCTCGGCGCGGGTCTTCTGTCGGTCGCTCTCGTTGCCGATCATATACCCGATGGTGCCGCCGACGCCGGCTCCAATCAGCGTGGACTCGGCGTCGCCGCCGGCCAGTTGGCCGATGCCGGCACCGGCAAGAGCTCCGACGGCCGAGCCGTACTGGGCATCGCTCTGGCAGCCTGCGAAAAGCACCATCCAGAGACCTGCCGCCGCTGCCATCGTCAAGATACAATTCCTTGCCATCCTTCTGTCTCCTTGTCTTTCACCAGGTACACCACAAGTCTTGAAAGCATTTTCCGGCCGACCACCGGCCGACCCCTGAAGCCGTATCATCTCAAGGCCCGCAGGCCTGCGGCGGGTCAAGATTGCACTGCAGCCAGGCCTGTGCCATCAGCGCAAAATCCATAAAATCCGTCCTGCAATCGCCGTTGACATCACCGGCCGGCGGCGCCGGGCAGGTTGCAACCTCCGGCCCCTGCAGTATCGCCGCGTATATGTTCCAGTAGCCGCTGCGATTGTCCTGCCAGACGACGATGTTGCCGCTGACGGCCGGATTGGTCTGGTCGTACTGGTTGTCGGTAATCCGAAACTCCTGCCGGGTTACCAGGTTGTAGCCGTATATGTCCCAGTTGCCGTTGCGGTCGTCCTGCCAGACCACGATCTTGCCGTCGATGTCCGGGTTGGTCTGCGTCGAGTCTCCGCCGGCGACCACAAGCTCAACCGGCCGGGCCGGGTCGCTGATGTCCGCGGCGTATATGTCCCAGGTGCCCGAGAAATCATCCTGCCAGACGACCACGTCCGCCGAAACCGCCGGGGCCTGCTGGTCCGCCGACGCCAGGGAAACCGGGAACTCGGCCACCGCGTCCCTCAGCCACAGGTCCGCAGCGAAGATGTCCCAGTCATCGAAGTAGTCGTCCTGCCAGACCGCGGTGTTTCGATAGACCGCCGGGGCCTGCTGATCGTAGTCGTAGGCAGCCACGAGAAACAGGCTGGGCCAGCACGGGTCCGTAACATCCGCGGCCCAGATGTCCCAGTCGCCGAAGTAATCGCTCTGCCAGAGAACGGTATGGCCCGCAATCGCCGGGGCTTCTTCGTTGACGCCGATGTAGTCGCTGACCGCGAACTCCCGCGGGGCAAAGGGGTCCTTTATATCCGCAGCCCATATATCCCAGTCGGTCTCCACGAAATCCTGCCACACCACCGTCGTACCCCAGACGGCGGGGTTCCGCTGGTCGTCCGTATACTCCACGACTACGAAGACCAGCGGGTTGTCGGCGTCGTTGATGTCGGCGGCATAAACATCGTAATCGGTATCGACGAACTGCTGCCAGACGACGACGGTGCCGTCGATGTCCGGCAGTTCCTGGTGCTGGTCGACCGGCCAGATTGGAAACTCCAGCCAGTTGCCCGCCTGCACCGGCAAGGCCCCTGCCGCCACCACGCCAACGGCCAGCACCGCAGCCATAGTCCTCATCGTCAATCCTCCTTCTTCCAGACCGGTTGAGTATCCTCGGCGTCGCCGGTTCTGAGCTTTTCCAGCACGCCCAGCAGCACCGTCGCAGCCGAGGCATTCTCCAGATCGAGCGCCGCCAGCCGCAGCGGTTCCACTGCTTCATCGAGCTGGCCGATGCCCATCAACTGATAGCCCAGCAAGAGCTGAAGGTCGGCGTCGAAGCTGTAAAGCTCGGCCTTTTCACGGAGCCTGTCTATCTGCTCCATCAGCACGGACTCGTCCTTGTAAAGCCCGCGCGGATAGAAAACGCCCTGCTTGTCGGGCGAAACCTTCTCCAGCGCCGCACGAAGCGCCTCGGCCGCCTTTGTATAGCATTCCTCGGCGAACAGCGACTGGCAGTAGGCAAACGGCAGGATGACGTCCTCCGGCGCCAGCTCCATCGCCTTCTTGAACAGGTCGGTGGCGAGGCTGTAGGCGCCCATCTCGAAGGCCTTGACGGCGTCATCGAAGTACTTGTCGGCCAGCGTCGGCTCGGCCGGCTCGCCGGCAAGTTTCTCGCGGACGTCGGCAAACGTCGTGTGGTCCACCAGCGGCGGCTGCTCGGCGGCCGCCGCGGTAGTGGTCGCGCCGCCATCACCGTAGTAATTGTAGGTGTAGTAATTGTACGTATCGCCGACCACTTCCCGCGCCACCGGGTAGTAGCCGTACCAGCAGTAGGGATGCCAGCCGTACCAGTAGTACCTCACGTAACGGTAGTGCCAGGGCCACCAGCCGCCAAGGCTGACGAAGACATACCGACGGTGGTAGTAGGGATACACGCATCCGAAGCTTGTGTACGGGCCCCAGCCGTAGCGAATGAACAGGCGAAAGCCCGGCCGGGCCCTGTGCCGATGGACCCTGTCGTGTCGGTCGATGTACACGTATTCGTGGCGGTCGATGTTTCTTACCACCTCGGTGCGCTCGCGGTAGATGATTCTCGTGCGGTTGCGGTCGCTTCTTCGATGGTGAGGGAATCGCGTTGACTCGGTGTTGCGGGACAACGCGGGCCTTCTGACGCCGAAGGTCCTGGCCGTATCGGTTCGGCTGCGCCGTACGCCGGTCTTTATGACTGAGACCCTGTCGCGGTCGGCGCTGCGTTGGAGAAACTCTCTGAGATAACCCCGTTGGCCGGGCGACGAGGAACTGCGTAACCTGTCGCGGGGCAGGGTTATGCCCGGGCGGGACTTTCTGTCGCTGCGACTGGTGATCAAGGCGGACCTGCGTGTGCTTTCTCCCGGGGCCGACCGGGAATCTGCGGTGATGCCGGCGTCGCTTCTATCCGAGCCGGAAGCTCGGCGGTCGTGTACCTGCTTCGGGGTTCTCGAACCAAGACTTTCCGCAATGCTTCGCCTGGAGTGTGTTTTTTCCGTCCCGACCTTGCGGGCCCGCGGCCTGGAGGCGTTGCTTTTGCCGGGACGTTGCCCCGGTCCTGTCGCAGTGGGTCCGGTTGTACTGTCACGCCTGGGCGTGGAGCCGAGCTGGCCAAGCTGTATGTGGCGCCCGGAACCGGGCCCAAGACGGGTCGCTACGCGTTTGGTGGCGGAGGATACCCTGTCGCCGGTGGAGATGCCGCGTCTGCTCGGGCGGTCGGTGGTATCGGCAGGTGTGGTTCCGGCCTGACCGGCCGAAGCGGCTCCAGGCGCCGGCTGTGTCGAGGCTGTTCTGCGATTGCTGGCCGACGGGCCTGTATCGCGTGAGCTGCGCGGTCTAAGCGATTGAAATATGCGGTGCCGGTCGCTGCTGCGGGTTGCTCGGCGGTGGGAGCTTTTGGCTGCGCTGCTGGTTGTGGAAGAACTGGTCGTCGACGGCGATGTGTCGGCTCGGAGGGTAGAGCTTGTGCCCGAATCGCCCGAACCGCCCGAAGCGGCAGCCCCGGTGTCGGTGCCGATGACGGTGGCTATCCGGGAGGTCGCGGCGGTGGTGCTTTGACCTGCCGAGGCCGATGGTCTCGCACTGCGGTTGTGGCTGTGGCGAGTTGCGGAGCCGGCCTTGCCGATGACCGTGGCGAT
>CAYSBK010000114.1:0-7911 GCA_964429265.1 uncultured Pirellulales bacterium
CTCGTCCAGGCTCCCGAATACGTCCGGATGAGCCGCCAACTGAATACCCAGCGAAGTCAAATCACGGTGGTCAACCTCCAGAACCACCGCTTTTATCCTCACCTGTCGTCCCGGTACGTCCAGCTCCATTATCATCTCACGCACACGGTCGATATACTCCGGCGGTGAAAGTACCAGAATCGACTTGCTGTGAGGCTCGGGAATAAAACGTATCCTCCCTATCACGTTGCTTATCGGAAGCTCATCCTGACGCCGCCGCGCTCCCGACCACCACGGCGTGTACTCCCTCACGCTCGTTTGTCCCTTGTTGCTCGTCGTGCCACCCGATTTATTGTTCTCCTCTGCCTGCATCGAGTATTCACTCAGGCCCGTCTTGCTCAGCAGTATCTTCGCCGTCGTCCCGGGCTCGTTGAATATCGCGTTCAGCCGAAACGCCAGGTCCTCCGCATCTGCGTACTTCAGCGTCACCACGGAAGGCACCTCCGCCATCTCCTCCTCGTCAAGCTCCCGAACGAAACTCTCTATGACCTTGTACGCCTCCGGCATCTTGCTGATTACTACCAGTCTTTTCGTACCCGGAACATCCTCGAACACCAACTGCCCATACAAGGGCCCCACCATCTTCCTCAGGCTCGTACCGTAACGTGCCTCGATATACCGCTCGAAAAAGCCCACATCCTCCTCGCTGAAAAGCTTGTTTAAAAGTTTCGCCATCTTTACGGGGTCCGTGTTGTGAAGCGTCAGAACCAGAGGCTTCACGTCGTTCGGGTCGATCGCAACGTCCCATTCTTCTATCTGCTTCTCGATCTTCTCCATCGTGTTCGGCGTCGCTATCACCGTAACCTGCTTCATCGTTGGAAACGATATAACCTTCACCGTCTCCTCCTCCTGCAGGCCATATCGTGCCCGAAGGTACTGCATGTACGGGTCTCTCCCTGTAAACTCCCCGTACAGCGCCTCGATGTTCTTCTTGATTTGGTCGGGGTCGGCGTGCTCCAGCTCAAATGTCTCCTGGATATACTTGCCCGTAGGTATGTCTATCGTTTCTATCAGCTTCTTGATCACCTCGCGCAGGTCCTTGCGACCGTACAGAATTATCTGGCCGGCCTGCTCCAGTGGCTGAACCAGAACACTCGGCGTAATCGCCGAACCCGGCATCTCCTGCAGCATCCGGCTGATCTGGTCCGCAACCTCACGCACGCTGGCATATTTTATCTGAATAGTCTCGTATTCCGGCGCCACCGTCTCCCTGTAATCCAGCTTCTCTATCCATTCACGAATCTTTTTCATATCCGTCGGCGACGCCATCGCAATAATACGCTTGCGCTTGGCCTCCGGAATCAGAACCACCCTCGAACCGGTCGTCCCCGCAACCACCGACACCGCCGACCCTCCTTGTTCCGCCTTCTTCTCACCACTGCGATTCACCCCCCGTGAGCGATCCTTATGCCGCGGCGGGCTCGGCACCTTGCCGTTGCTCTCCGCACCGAACAGCAACTGCAAAATCTGCACAATCTCGCCCGGGTCCCCCTCATTGACCTCGATAATATCCGTAACAGCCTGTTCCGCCTCCGGAACGTCGAATTGCGCTACCACCCGGCTTATACGAATAAGGTTTTCAACCGTGTCGATAACCAGCAGTTTCCCCGTGCTGTCATCCGCACTTACGTACCCATGCTCGTCAACCAACGGCACAATGAACTGCGCCATTTGAGACGCGCTGTAATTCTGCAACTGGAAAAACTTCTGCACCACCTGCTGGCGATTCGCCACGCTGGCCAGCGGAACCTCCGGCGGTATCGTCGGCACCGACAGCAGCTTCGTCTTCGCCACCGGCTTCAGGAAAATCGTATCATCCATATGTTCTGCAACGAAACCCTTGTTCCGAAGGGCGGCGAACATCAACGCCAGCGCCCGGCTCCGCCGAACCTTCGTCGGAGAATAAATGCTTATCTTCTGACCCATCACCTCGTCGCACGGAATAATCACCTTCCCCGTCCACTCCGCAAGCTTCTGGATCACATTCTTCATCTCCAGGTCCTTGACGTTGATGTTCTCCAGCGGATCGTTCGGCTCGTTCGGCTCGTTGGGCTCGTTCGGCTCGTTCGGCTCGTTCGGCTCGTTGGGTGCCGCCGCTGAAACCGCCTTGCCGGTCTCTTCCTTCTCGCCGCCCTGCTCTTCATCGCCCCCGCTCGCTTGCTCGGGTTTCTCTTGTTCCGGCTCTGGTGCCCTCTCCTGTTCACCCTCGCCGGGGTTGTTTGCCTCCGCAGCACCGCTCGGCTGCCGCGCGACGTTCCTCTGCAGGCCGTCGTCCGCCACCCCCACCCGCGGCGTACAATAAGACATCCGCCATACAACGATTCCCGCCGCTGCACCAATCACCGCCAGCAAAATGATTATCTTCACAGCTTTCATTTGTCACCGTCCCGTTATAAGTCAAAACTCAACGTTTGGTTACCTTGCACGTCTTGGACGCCCTCGTCGCTTAGCTTTTCCAGCCTTTATCCTGCTCGGTCGACGCATCTGGTCGCGCTTTGCCAGCCATGCCGCCCTTGCCCACGTCCTTTCCGCTCTGGCCAGCTTCTTGGCCTTGCGAGCCTTCAAATCATTCTCTCTGCCTCCTCTGGCACCGCCGGAAGCCGATACCACCACTTGCACGCCGCCGCCGGATTTCGATGAGCCGCCCCTTTTCTTCACCTCTTTTTCCTGCGAACCACCACTGTCAAAAGGCGACAACGTATATTCCTTCTCCTGCCACCTGTACCGTACAAAAGTAGGCTCGATCGCCAGTATCTCCGCATCGCCGACCTTGTCCCCCACCCTGCAGAACTTGCCGTTCACGAATGCTCCGTCCCCGAAAATATCAACGTCTTTTATCGGGTTCTCCGGCTTTGCAGGCGGAGCCGCAAAAGGATTTTCCTTCTTGAGCCGCTCGACCCTCTGCTTTTCTTCCTCCAGAAACTTCTTCGCCAGGTTGGCGTCGTTGTCGCCGCCGCTTATCGCCGCCGCAACGATCTTTTCCGCCCGTGCCGACGTTGCAAAGAAATCCGCCGCCTCCATCACCATCACAAGAACCATCACCCCCGACACGCCCAACAGCGCCATCGACAACCATTCCTGCTTTATCTTCATCTCGCCGATCTTCATCTGCCGCCACCTCGCTTCGCAAACGTCGACAGCACCGCCTCAAACCCGAACTCGTTCCGCTTCTTGGGGTCGCATTTCATCCGGAACTGCTCAACCGATACCAGGTACGGGTTCTCCCGAAGCCTCACCAGAAAATCCAGTATCTGCCCCAGTTGACACTTCTTGCTCCGGCAGCTCAGCCGGATAACTTTGTAGCGACCACCTTCACCCGAACCCACCGTCCCCAGAAACTTCAACGGCTCAGCTTCTATCCCACACTTCTTGAGTTGCTCGTTCACCTTGTCCCTGAACAGAAACTTCTGCTCTTGCTCAGCCTGTGGAATCTCAAACGCCGGAACAATCCGCATTAACCCCTCCCGCCGCGCCTGGCTCAGCCTCGCCGCAGCCAGCTTCGCCTCGCTCGCCCGTAGCTTCTTGCTGGCCGCCGCCCACTTCTCAGCCCAGCCGCTCAGCACCACGGCCGCCGCCATAACTGCGATGCAAACCGCTCCAACCTTGATCGCACGAATGTCTCTCTCGCCAAGCTTGACCATCGTCTGCTGCACCTTCAATCACGACCCGCCCACACGACGGGTAAAATGCTTGTAGTGAAAAGTAATATCGAATCTTATGCCCTTTTCTTCCGATTTGCTCACCGGCATCTCCACGTTGCTGATATCCTGAAGCTTCTCCAGTGACTTCTGAAACTTGTACGCCTGCTCGGCCTCCTTGGCCTGGCCGCTTATCCGGACCGGCCGGCCCCGTGCATATTCAAACCTGTCCAGCATCACACCCTCGTGCTCGGCCTGGTTGACCAACTCCAGAAGACCAGGCAGGTCCACCCGTTGTCGTGCAACCGTCTTCAGCAGCTCCACCCGCTGGATTGCCTCCTGCAGCCCGGGGTTCGCTTCCACCAGGCCCGCCAGCCTGCTGCTCTTGGCGGACAACGCAACGTAAGACACCACGACCGCCAGCACCGCCGTCGCCACCGCTGTCGCCCCCGTAATCTTCAACGAGTGGTACCAACGCTTCTTAAGCCGCAACCCCGGCCGCTGGTACACCCGCTCAAACAGACCAAGCTCCTCAACGTCACCCTCCAGCGCTATCAGCCCCAGCCCGATCGGAATATGGTATTCATAAACGTCACCGGCGCTGATTGCGCCTCCGTTGCTCAGTTTCGTCATATCCGGCACTGCAGCCGTCGCATTCAACCCCTCCAACTTCAGCCGCTGCACAACCGACTCCGACACTCCCTCGCCGTCGCTCAGCACGAAAATCGGCGCCCCCCTTGCATCACGGTAGCCGAACAACTCCAGCACGCTGTTCACGTCCTGGCAAAATCTGTCCAGAACCTCGATTTTCTCTTCGTCGTTCTCCGCCGACTCCCAGTCGTACGTTCCCACGTCCAGGCTTACCGCATTCGCCAGCGCGCCGCCCTGAACGAGACACAACTGCGTCTGAAGCGACCCGACACTCACCACCACCGCCGGCTCATCACCACCCGAAAACAGGCTCCGCCACACCTTGGCTACGGCCTCGTTATTGAGCAATATCCGCGACGGCTTCAGCACTCCCACGTCACGCGCGAAACCCTCCAGTTGCCGGCGTTTCGCACCCGCCACCGTCACCATCACGCGACCGTCATGTACCCCCCTGCCGCGCCACGCCACCTCCATCTGGTCGGCCGAAAGCGGAAGCCGCGATTCCGCCTGCAGCCTCACTATCGCATCGAGTTCGCGACGCTTCACCGCCGGCACCTCCATCTGGTAAAACACCACCGCCGCCGTGTCGAAGCCCGCCACGATCTCCTCGCTCGCTTCGCCCGAAGCACCGCCCGCCTCTAACCCACACGACCTGGCGAACTGCATCATCCCGCCATCGTCCGCCTGCTGGCTTCTGGCCCATGCCAGCTCGATGCGGTCCCCTTGCCGTACCAGCTTCACCGCGCGCAGCGTCTTCTCTTGCTGCGCTATCGCAATCACGCTCGTCGGCCTTTCCTGGCCGGGCACACTGTTGCCGGTCTCTTCCATCGCCTTACCCGCCCTCCGCCACCGCACGAACCGGCACGTACGCCGGCCCTCCCACGTACCAGTACAGAACCTTGCAGGGCCTGCTGCTTCTATCAACTACCGCCTCGCTCTCCAGCTTTATCCGCGGCCCACGCTCCTGGCTGCTTTCAGCAAAACAACGCACCGTGAACACGTCCGAACGCGTCGTCAAGTAAGGCACAATCTTCTTGAACGTCGCCACCGAAATCGACCCCGCGTCCAGCAATTCCCCAACGCTGCTCATACCGTCAAGCAGCGTCTGCCGATAAGAAATTATCGATTGCGCCGTCTGCTCGGCCGATTCATCCCCCCCCAGCAATGCCGCCAGCACCTCCTTCGACGCGGTGTTAACGTTCACCCTGCCCGGTATCTTTTTCTTATCATTTACCGTTATTTTGTCGGCAATCCGCTTGAACGTCGCCACGTCAAGCGGCACCGCCCGGTCCGAATTCCTCTTCATATCACGCGGCGGCGCCTTGCCGCTGTTATCTGTAAGCAAATCAGCGATGCTCTTGTAACCGTTCTTGCGGTTTTCAACTATCCACTTTGCATACGGCTTCGGCAGGTCCAGCGAGCGCTGAAGCTCCGCCTGGCTGGCCTTGTTTATGTTCACGCGATCCTGTCCCTCCGAGTCCACCTCCCTGTCGTAAGAGTAACACGTCAGGTACGCAATCCAGCCCCTGTCCAGCTCCCCGTCCTGGTCGTCGTGGGGCGAACTGGCGTCCCCGTCGTTCTCGTTGTAGTCCAGCTTGCCGTTCAGGTTCGTATCCTCACCGTAAAGCAGTTCTTCCGTCACCCCTTTCACCGCAAGCAACTCGCGTATCGTTCTGAACGGCCGGTTCCCAATCACATAGCCGTAAGGCAGGTTCTGGTAGTAAGCCTGCTCCGCGCCGCTGGCTCCGGGATTGTCATCCTTGTCACGCCAATCGATTATCGCCTCCGCAACCTCCTCCGTCATACCCTCAAGCCCCAGCAACTGCTCCTTGCTGGCGGTGTTTACGTTTAGCTTGCCCGCCTCGTCCTCCACTCGAACCGTGAACCGGCAACCCTGCAGCAACACGTCGTTGAAATCCGCTTCGTTCTCGCTCCACAAGTCCCCAAGGCTGTCGCTGGCACGCGTATCCTCGTTCAGCACCGCAATCGCCCGCTCTAAACCCGCCCGGCACGCCCACCTGCAACGCAACTGCCCCTCGGTCGTCGTGTAAAGTCGGCTGTCCAGCCGGCAATTACGCGCAACGCTCGCAGCAATCACCGTCAGCACCACCGCCACCCACAGTACCGCTATCAACGCCAATGCCCTGTTGTTGCGCCGCCTCATCTGCCTTCCCCCACGCCTTCTTCTATGGCTTCTTCACCGCCCGGGCTCACCCCACCGGCCCAGACCGCACGCGCAAAGTTCACGATAAACCTGCGCGAAACAACCTTGTTCTCTGCGTCGCCGCCCGCAACGGCGACCTCTACCAACTGCGGCATATACCCCAACTCTTCAGGCCACTGCCACTGCCACTGCTGCCCGTCAAAAAATCTTACCTGGAACGCCCTGATGTTCCGTGCTACTGCCGTCACCACGCCTCCCGGCTCGGCTTCCTTATCCGGGTTCGGCCACAACCGCCGCATCAGAAGCGCCTCCCCGCTCTGCTCACTTTCCCGCACAAAGTATTCCACCTCGTACACGTCGCGCTCCGGCTGGTACGGCCGTGCCTTCGTCCATCCAACGCTCCACATAATCAGCCGACTAACAGGCTGGCCCACCGTCTCCTGCGTCAGCCCCACCAGCCTCCGGTCCTCATTGTTGCCCGTGCGATAGAGATTCTGAAGGTCCCGCTGGATAAGCTCCGCTGCAAAACGAACCTCACTGGCCCTGTCTATATTCGCGTCGATTCGCTCGGCACCGGCCGATGCAACCCTCAACGCGCTCACCGCCACCATCGCGATAAACGCACCGATTACCGACGCCACCAGCACCTCCGCCAGCGTAAAGCCGTACCCCCACCCTCCGGCCGGCCCTCGACGCCTTCGTGCTCCAACTTTCTTCGCTAAGTATTCCAACCTCATAAGCCCAAAACGCTACTGTTCCGGTTCTGCCTCTTCCAACGGCATCGCTTCCGCTTCTACCTTCCCGTTCAGCATCGTATCAACACTGAGCTGGTACAAGTGCCCGCGGTTCCCCCATGACACCGTCACAGTAACAAGATAAAGATTGTCGATATCCTCCGGTTGCGTCTCAACCTGCCAGCGGTACTGCGGCTCCAGGTCTTCAACGACACCTTCAACGTACCCCATCTCGGCAAACCTCTCGACGCCGAGGTAATCAACCATCGTCAACTGCCGCTCAGCCACCTCCACCGCCATCTCACGCTGCCTGTTCAACTGCGTCTGCGCCGCGCATCGCCTGCCCAGTGTCGCTATCGCCAGAACCGAACCGCACAGCACCGCCGTCGCCGCAAGCGCTTCCACCAGCGTGAAACCACCTTTCGATATTCCTGCTCTCAACGTATCACCTGCCCATCAGCACCATTCCGCCCTTGCCTCTACTGCCGATCAAGGTCCACTATCATCGGCTCTATCTCATCGGCCGTGCCCGACCTCGCTTCCACCTGCCCGGTCGCAGGATTCACCTGCACCGTCCAGTGATTCCGCCCGTCGCCTATCTGAATCACCGCTGCCTGCGCCGTCCCGTTCGGCGCAAACACGATCTCGCTGCCCTCCCCGGCCGCCTCTTCCGAAAGCCCGACCT
>CAYSBK010000115.1:0-7882 GCA_964429265.1 uncultured Pirellulales bacterium
CCTTCCACCGAGATTGCAGGAGTCACGTTCGCGCAGTCGGCCAGCTTGTCGGCCATCTCGTCGTCTATCAGCGTGCCGTTGCTGTACATATGGAAGAACATATCGTCGTACTTGCGGAAGATGTCCAGCAGGGTTTTGCCCTCGCTCCTGTACATCAACGGTTCGCCGCCGCTGATGGTGATGAACCGGCAGCCGAACAGGTCGTGGGCTTCTCTGATTATTCGGTCCACGTACGGGTAGGGGATGGTTGCCCGCGTATCGGCCCCCGAAGCCGCGTAGCAGCCCACGCACTTAAGGTTACAGACCTGGGTAGGCGACAGCACGATGAAAGTGGGCGGCCACTCCCCGTAGCGCCGGTGGTATTCCTGGACGGTCTGCTGGTAGCTGCGGTCGTCCCGCACAAGGTTGTTGCCGACAAAAACGTTTATTATCTTCTTTATCACGTCCTTCGAGATATAGCCTTTGTCCATGTTCCTTATGACCGCGCGCAGCATCGCCGAAAGATACTGGTAGCGCCTCAACTGGACGGATTCGAGGTCTGGCGATTCATCGTTGACCAGCATCGAGTAGATGTAGTCGTCGATTTTGCGGCCGAGCAGCTTCCTGAGGTGCTTGTGATCGACCATCCTCACAAGAGTCGATGCCACTGTTTCTGGTTTCATCTGTTACTCCCTTCCCTCTGTATACGCCGGTGGTCGCCAGCCTGCGAACCCGCCGGCGCCCAGCGCACCGGTCGTACAGGCTCCGAGTCAAAACCGACTCCCAAGCAACCAACAAACCACCACACAAACAGCAAGCCCATAGCAGTACCACGCAAAAATCTTCAGCCTGGCGCGCCTTGTGGCGGCAACCAGGATCTTCAGCGCCACAATACCCGTGGCCGCAGCCGTCACGAACCCCGCCGCCACGGCCTTTGCCGACAGCCCGACGGCGCCGATATTCGAAAAATCTTCAGCCAGTTTCACCGCCCCCGCCCCGAGTATCGCTGGAACCGCCAGCAAAAAACTAAACTCCACCGCCCACCGGCGACGCAGGCCAAGTAGTATCGCCGCACAGATCGTAGCGCCGCTGCGCGATATGCCCGGCATCACGGCAATTCCCTGGGCAAGGCCGATAAGCCCGGCCTGCCACAGCGCGAACTGCCGCAGTCCCAGCCGGGTTCGTTTTCGGCGGTCGGCACTCAGCAGTAATGTCCCTGTTACAACCCACATCACCGCCACCAAACCAAGGTTGCTGCGTGCGGCAGCGAAATACGACTCCAGCCAAAACCCGCATGCGCCTGTTATCATCGTAGCAAAGATCGCCAGTATCAACAAGTGCACGGAAGGACTTTTTTTGTAAATCTTGACCGCCCGGGCATACAGCTTCTGCTGCCCACCGGCGGGATTTGCCGGTGCGGGTCGGCCGGTCTCGTCGGCCGGGAGCCGCCCATAGCCGCCGGCCCCAGCGATACCCCTCAGGAACCGCCCCAGCGACCGCCGGAACACAACGAATATGGCCAGCACTGTTGCAGCGTGCACGGCCAGGTCGAAAAGCACCATCCCTGTCGTTTCCGGCCCGGCCCCGAACACCGTCTCCAGCAATACCAGGTGCCCCGATGACGATACCGGCAGAAACTCGGTCAGGCCCTGGACCGCTCCCAGTATGCAGGCTTCAAGGACGCTGGGGCTGCCGCTGTGCAGCACTTCGGTGGTGGCGAGGTATTCAACAATGCCCGTCTTCGATGCCACCAGCAGCAACACGCCCGCGTAAACCGCCGCCATCAAGTCATCGGCGAGGACTCCCCAGCCGGCCGGCAGCTTTTCTAATGCCCTCTCCGGCGGGGGCTTGACGATGTCGAAGAACCTGAACAGGCCGAACCCCAGGATAGTCAATGTAAGAAAGTGCTGCCGTGCTGCGAAGGCCACAAAGATGAACGTCAGGGCCTGGCCGGCCAGTTCGTCCAGCACCACCAGCGGCGGGTCCTTCCTGCCGGTCAACTCGATAACGGCCGGAGCACAAACGACGCACAGCACCGCCCCTGCCAGCACCAGTGCCGCCATCGCGCCGAATACCAGGCCCGCCGGTGCTTCAAGCCAGAGCATAACGGCAAACAGCACTGCCGCAGGCAGCGACCCCCATGTCCCCGGTGCCACCGGCAAATACCCCAGACCAAAACAGGATGACAGCGTTCGTTTCATTGCAGGGCCACGTTAGCCGCAGGTATCGGCCAAGTCAAACATCTTCGGCGGACCTGCCCGTTATCGCCTCGAGGCTTTTCAGGCAGAATCTGTCGGTCATACCTGCGATGTAATCGCAAACCGCCCGCTCGATACCCTGCTCGGCGGCGAGCCGGCGAAAGTACCGCGGCAGCAGGTTACTCTTACGACAGAGCGACCGAAACAGTTCGCCGAGCCATCGCCGCACCTTCTCGGCCACCTGCGCAAGGGCGGTATGGTGATAAAAGTTCTCCAGCAGGAAACTCTCCAGCCGGGCAAGTGCCGCCTCCTTTTCCTCGGAAAGCGCAATCAGGTCTTCGCTGAGCTGACAGACCTCGTGCGGTCCGCTTACGGCGCTTTCCCTGATGCGGGTCTTGCTGGCATCTATGCAGTCGCTGACCAGCATATCGATGATCGTCTTGGCGATTCTGGTTCTGCGGATGCCGTCATCTTCAATGCGGGCGGCGTTGATTCGCCGGCGGGCCTCGGCAAAAAGCTCGACGTCCGCCACCTGCTGGTCTGTTATGATACCGGCGCGGAGACCATCTTCCAGGTCGTGACAGTTATACGCAATACGGTCGGCGATGTCGGCGACCTGGCCTTCCAGCGAACAATTTTGCTCGTTGAAGCCGATCTGTTGCGCCTGGTCGTAAGGCGTGCGGTGTTTCGCCAGGCCCAGCCGTGTCTCGTACATCAGGTTAAGCCCCGCAAAATCAGGATACGGGTGCTCCAGAATATCTACGACTCGAAGCGTCTGGCGGTTGTGCTCGAACCCGCCGCAATCGGCCGTCAGCTCGTTAAGCACCTGCTCGCCGGCGTGCCCGAAGGGAGGATGGCCCAGGTCGTGTGCCAGGCATATGGCCTCGGTGAGGTTTTCGTTGAGGCCCAGGACCCTTGCGACGGTTCTGCCTATCTGGGCGACCTCGATGGTGTGTGTCAGGCGGGTGCGATAGTAGTCATCCAGCCCGGGCGTAAAGACCTGGGTTTTGCCTTCGAGCCGACGAAAGGCCGAGCAATGAATTATCCTGTCGCGGTCTCGCTCGAAGTCGCCGCGGTACGGATGTGCCCGCTCGGGGTGAGCACGGCCCCGGCTGGTCCTTTCTGAAACGGCGTACGAGGCAAGTCCTTCGTTCATAGCTTCCTGTATCAGGTACCGCCACGTCAGCATCCCTGCCCGCGCACCGAGCCGTCCCCCAAACCGGGCAGGCTCACAGGGCAGGCAAATTGTGTTCCCGGCTTACCTGCCTTAGCTGTTCGAGCAACTCCGCCAGAGACTGGCTGATAACCTTGGTATCCGCACAAACACTCATAAAGTTTGTATCACCGTTCCATCGGGGCACGATGTGTATGTGGAGGTGGTCGGGAAGTCCCGCCCCGGCGCATCGACCGAAGTTCATTCCCACATTGAAACCGTGTGGGCTGATCGCACAGGTCAAGGCCTTTTGAGTGTCGCGTACCAGCTTGGTAAGCTCCAGCAGCTCTTCGTCGTCTGCCTGCGCCAGATCGGCGATGTGTCGCACGGGCGCAACCAGCATGTGCCCGTTGTTGTACGGGTAGCGGTTCAGAACCACGATGCCGTGTGGGGTTCGCCACAGCACGAGGTTGTCGCGGTCGTTAGCCGTGTCGGAATTAATCCGGCACAAAAAGCAGCCCCCGCCCTGCCGATCAGTGCCGGAGCTTGCCTGGCCGTCATCCAGACCCTGCACGTAGCCGATCCGCCACGGCGCCCACAAGTTGTTGCGTTCCAAATCCGCCATAACCTGCCTGGTTCGTACGTTGGATGGTGGTCAGCGCTTCAGCAGCTTCATTTGAAGGTCCTGTTGTATGGTGAACTTTGGGTTTGTGCCGGGCAGCGGAAACAACAGGGACGCCGAGACCTCCATACGATACTTCTCTGTAAATTGCTCAATTGTGCCGGTGTCGAGATTGAACAGGACCGTGCCGCGGCCCTGAAGCTGCTTGATTCTGAAGTTACGAAAGATGCCGAACCTGCCTCTTACCTGGGTGATGCTGCCGGTATAAGGAACCGGCCAGTCGCCGGGGCGCTTGTCGGCGTGGCTGTAGGAAGCCTCTATGACCGCCACCCGTCCGTTTCGCTCCTGTCGGATTTCCTTCAGCGTGTAGGTGACGTCCCGTGCCTCGAACATCACGAAAGGTGCCGGCACCCACAGCTTCGATTGCCAGCTTTGACCGACGGCCACCCCGTCGATGGGGTTTTCGATGCTGGATATCGGGTCCCACAGGAACCACTGGCTGGCAATGAAATCTCCGATCATATCGGGTTCTTTTATCCTGCCCTGGCCGCTGGTGGTAAATGCTTTTTCGCCCGCTTCGCCGATAAGCTGTTCGAGTTGCTGGCGGTTGCCCATCTCGCCGGTGGGTCTAACGGTGAAACTGAAACTCCTTTGCGCCAGGAATTTCACGGGGTCCTTTGTCTCACGCGCCTGTTTGCCGGGGCCGCCGCTGCGCTTCGTGCTTATCGATTCCACGGTTGCTTTTATCGTGGTCGAGCCGTACGGGTCCACCTTTTCGGGAGTATAGGCAACCGTCATCTCCATCGATTCGTAAAACTTCTCCGGCTTGGCGTTCGCCCGGCGTGCCAGTTCCCCTGTGGCGCCCCAGTCGCGGGTTATTTGCCGGCGGGAGACAAACCGGTAGCGGATGGTCTTGCCCTGTTGGAAGTTGACGGTGAGGAACTCCCGGCCTTCAGGCGGCGGCTTTAATCTGTCCGTTGCTGCAGGGCCGTTGCATCCGCAAACAACGACCATAATTGCAACGGCCGCCGGTATGCTCATTACTGCTTTCAAGCTTCGCCCTTTCGGTAGAACAAACCGCGTCAATCGATCCGCTGGAGGCGATGGACGCGCACCGCCTTCATTGTGAGCGAATCCGGCTGCTCGCTGCCGCCGGGTTTCGCGTTGGGGTCCACCATAATCCATTCCGACGTCAGGTCTTCGTTGTACCGCCTCACCTTGCCGGCGGTTACATCCAGTTCAAGCAGCCCGGTGTACGTGTCAACGCTGTCGAACATCTTGGCAAACGGGTTCTTCGGGTCGGCGGTGGTCGGCCGGTTCTTAGTAGAGGGGATTCCATTCATCTCGACGATCGCGATTTGGTGTCCCTTCTCGGCTTTCAGCTCCTTCAGGCCGTAGATGCGTTCGAACACCCTGTTGCCCATCATCCCGAACTCAACGGTGTGGGTCTTGGTCCAGTCGTCGCCTACTGCGAACTTCTTCTCCGTTGAACCCGGCAGCGCCGCGATTGTGTGGCGCTGCCTGATCGCCTCGTCGCTCAGCAGTGACCGGGCCCAGTTGATCGCCGCGGCACTGCCCCTTACCGCCACACGAGCCTGCTTGGTATCCATCACGGAAGTAACCGCGCCGGTGGGGTTCATCTTTATCCTGTAGCTCTGGCCCAGCAACTTCGCCAGCGGCTTCGTGGCGTCTTCATCACGCGTACTGTCGAAGTCCAGCTTCACCTCGTTTCGCACGACGTCCTTGACCTTCAGTTGCTTCAGCGTAATCTTCGCCACGGCGTTGCCGGCCTGGTCGACGCTTTCTATCTCCTCGCTGAAGACCACCTCAACCTCCTGGCCGGTCTCCCCGCCTTTCAGCGCCGGGTCGTTGCTTATAGAGCCCTGAAAAGTGACGACCCTTTTCGATTCCGTTGTGAGCTTGTAGGTTGCCTTCTCGCCCGCTGTGAACTTCAGGACAAGGGGCACCGCGGCCCGCGCGACGGGTCCCGGAGCGGGCTTAACCTTCGGCGCAGGCGCCGCCCCGGGTTTTTCAGGCTCGGCGCAGCCGGCCCATATTATGAGGGAACATACCGCCGCCACCGCCGCTGCTTTACAAACTCTGCACGCATACATAACCAGGTCTCCTTCCAAAAAACGCTTTCACGATGTATTCTGCCGCAATTATACACCCGCCACGCCTGCGCGGACAACTGATTTTTCTTTGTCCGCCGCGGCCGCGCCGGCTAAAATGGTCTTTTCGGTTTGGTAACTGCACCGGTTAAGTGAAAGGAACAAAAATGTCAAGCGATACTGTGAAAAGCGGTTTCCAGCGGGCGCCGCACCGCGCACTATTGCACGCCTGTGGGGTCGCTGAGCGGGATTTGGACAAGCCTTTTATCGGAATCGCCAACAGCTTCTGCGAGATAGTGCCCGGCCACGTGCATCTTAACGAAGTTGCCCGCACGGTAAAACAGGCCGTGCGAAACGCCGGCGGCGTACCGTTCGAGTTCAACACCATAGCAGTCTGCGACGGCATCGCTATGGGCCACACCGGTATGAAATACTCGCTGGCGTCACGCGAGATTATCGCCGACTCCGTCGAAACAATGGGCAGGGCTCATTGTTTCGACGCCCTGATTTGCATACCAAACTGCGACAAGATAGTCCCGGGAATGCTTATGGCCGCGGTGCGCCTGAACATTCCCACGCTCTTCGTTTCGGGCGGGCCCATGGCCGCAGGCAAAACGGCAGACGGCAGGACCGTTGACCTTATCAGCGTATTCGAAGCCGTGGCCGAGTTTAACGCCGGAAAGATCGACGAACAACAGCTAAGAGAACTCGAGCGCACCGGCTGCCCCGGCTGCGGCAGTTGCTCGGGGATGTTTACCGCCAACTCGATGAACTGCCTGTGCGAGGCCATCGGCATAGCGCTTCCGGGCAACGGAACAATCCTTGCAACGAACCCCGCAAGACAGAAACTCTACGAGCAGGCCGGCCGCCAAATCCTCCAATTACTCGACAAAGACATCAGGCCGCTCGACATAATCAACGAAAAATCACTCGACAATGCCCTGGTTCTCGATATGGCGATGGGAGGCTCGACCAACACGGTGCTGCACACGCTGGCGCTGGCACACGAGGCCGGCATCGACTATGACCTGGACCGTATCAATGCCATCTCGGCAAGGTGCCCCAACATCTGCAGGGTCTCGCCGTCGAGCCGGTTTCATATGGAGGACGTCGATGCGGCCGGCGGCGTAAGCGCCGTGCTGGCGGAAATAAGCAGGATCGACGGTTTGCTGAACACGCAATGCCTTACGGTAGCCGGTAAGACACTCGGCGAGGTAATAGCCGGTGCACAAATCAAGAACACCGAGGTCATCCATCCTGTTGAACAGGCTTATTCAAGAACCGGAGGCCTGGCGGTCTTGAGAGGCAACCTCGCTCCCAACGGCTCGGTGGTCAAGACCGCCGGCGTTGCCGACGCAATGCTCACCCACAGCGGCCCCGCCGTCGTGTTCGACAGCCAGGAGGATGCCTGCGAGGGAATCCTCGCCGGAAAGGTAAGGCCCGGCGACGTCGTGGTCATTCGCTACGAGGGACCCAGGGGCGGACCAGGTATGCAGGAAATGCTCAGCCCCACCAGTTACATTATGGGTGCCGGGCTGGGCGAATCGGTTGCATTGATTACCGACGGGCGGTTCAGCGGCGGGACCCGCGGTGCCTGCATCGGCCACGTAAGTCCGGAAGCCGCCGTCGGCGGCCCCATCGCCCTGCTGCAAAACGGCGACGTAATCGAGGTTGATATTCCGAACCACAGGCTCGAAGTGAAATTATCCGAAGAAGAGCTTGCACGGCGAAAGGCCCACTGGAAACCACCCGCTCCGCGAATTACCAAGGGCTGCCTCGCCAAGTACGCCTCAATGGCGACCAGCGCCGACACGGGCGC
>CAYSBK010000116.1:0-7871 GCA_964429265.1 uncultured Pirellulales bacterium
CGGCTGATATTGCAGCTTCTGCCGGGGCCGTGGCGGGACCATTTCGCGTGGCGATTGAAATCGCCCCAGTGGTCGTAGATTTGGTGGTCCCACAGACCGCGGGCAAAGGCCGCACAGGCGTTCGGTGCGAGCTTAAATGACCGCCGCCAGAGCACCCAGGGGCGGTAGAATTCGTGAATGTCCCTGCCTCCACACCGTTCAAGCTCGGCGTCCCAGTAAAGATGCTCACCCCAGGCCAGCAGGTCCGTGGCGTGGCTGCGGCAGTTCTGGAAGAACCATTTCAGGGCCTGGTCGGCGGCTCGTGCGTATTTTTTGTCATGTGTAATTTTCGTAAGGGCGTACAGGATTTGGTACAGGTTCAGGTCGTGGTGTGGATTGGCGCCGTAGGCCCTGTCGCCGGCGCGTATGCCCTGGCCTTTCAATTCCCGGCGGACGAATTGATAGGTTCTCAAATCAAGCCCACCAGCTATGAAGAGAGGGGTCTTGACGGTGCCGAAACGGTCGGTGCCGTGCTCGATCATTGCATCGGCATAATCCACCACGGCCTGGAAGTACTCGGGGTGAGCCTGCGGCGATTGCCGGGCACAAGCGGGGGTCAAGCCTGCCAGCATAATCATAAGCAAGGGCCTGGTTCGTTTTTGCAAGAATGGTCTGCCAGCTACCACAGCCGTTCCTCTTGTTGTTTCAGCGGTTCGCAATCGCCGTGCGCGGGCACCCGGCAGTCACTCCATAATCGACGCACTCAAGAGTTTCTTGCCTTTCCACTGGGAGCGAGCCCTGACCTTGCCGTCGGGTCCGTAGACTGTCCAGGTGTAGGTGCCGTCGTGGGCGTGGTTTTTTTGCCACTTTATTGTGCCGTCCCTGCGGAAGTAGGTTTCGAGGCCGACCTTTCGGCCGGCGTTGTACTCGGCCTGCCAGTGCTTGCAGCCTCCGGGGTAGTACCAGGTTTCGGTGCCGTGCAGCAGGAAGTTTCCGTCGGTGCCGATGCCGGCGCTGTAGGTTACTTTGATTCGGCCGGAGGGATAGTTTTCGGTGTATTGCTTTACGGTGGAGGGCAATATGTCGGGCTTTTCGGAGCCGATGGGCGGCGTATTATCCTGCGGGTCCTGGAGAATCCAGGCTTCGTTGAGTTCGAAGTGGAGGTCTGGGTGATTGTGCGAGGTGATTATGTGAATGATACCGTTCGGTGCCTGGCGTGCGGTGACGTAGCTGACGGTGTGGACGCTGACAGGCCGTCCATTCTTGTCGCGGACGTTGCCGCCGGTGAGTTTCCGGATGCGCCAGGTTTTTCCCAGGTCTTCGCTGAGAGCGACGTATGCCCCTTCGCCGGCGAAGCCGGGCGGGCACTGCCGGGGCGACAATACTCGGCCGTCGTCATCGCGAAGGTACATATCGCCGACGTAGAACAACCGGCCGCTGGCCAATTTAATCAGGCTTGCGCGTCTTCCGCCGCCGAGGGCAGGCAGCGTGGACGGTATAACCCTGTAGCTTCTGCCGCCGTTGGTGGAGATGTTCAAGGGGTGCCAGCCGTTCATACTGGCCTGCTTGCCGCCGAAGGCCATAATGGTGTCGTCTTCGAGGACGATAAACGTAGAGTGTCGGCCGTAGGTACGCCCGCCGGTGTCGTACCAGGTGATGCCGTTGTCTTTGCTGGCGAAAAGCTCGGAGCTTTTGGGTGTCCAGGAGCCATCGACGGCGACATATATTGTGCCCCTGGAGTCGCGGAAGGCGCTATTGATGGGCTGGGCGGAGTATGGGCCTACTCGCTTGTCGAAGAGGGGGAATTGGATGCGGCCCCAGGATTGGCCGTTGTCGGTGGACTTTATGAACTGGAAGGGGTAGCCGGCCTGTTGTCTTGGTGAGCCCCAGAACAGCCAGACGGTGCCGTTGTCGTTCCAGATAACGGGTCCTTCGTCGTCGCAGTCGACGTTGTCGGGCCAGGGGCTGGGCATATCCCATTCGTCGGCGCCGTGGCGGAATCGCATACTCATCAGGGATACGCAGGCATCGCGTTCACCGCCGAAGTTGGTGTTGTAATACAGGGCGACGAGGTCGCCGTTTTCGAGGACGGCCAGGGCGGAGTTGTGGTGTCCGCCGCCGTAGCCCTGTTCAAGCCCGAGCTTCCAGGCGGTCGTCAGCGGCGTTCGTCCGAGGTCGGGGTACAACAATCGCGTGCGGTAGTAAGGTTTCTTCAGGTCGGGTCCCTGGGCCAGGCCCACTGGGACCTGCTTTACGCACTGGTGCACGAAGGGCGGTTCAAAGTCGTTGAAGCGTTCGGGCATCGGGGCCAGTACAATGCGGAAGCCGACCTCGTGTCGGCCCGGTATGAATCCGCTGGTTCGGATGGACCATTTGCCCCGCAGGCCGTTATACCTGAAGGGGGTGTTGAGGGCCTCGGCGAGGGTGACGTTGACGTCGTTGAAATGTGCTATGGGGTACTCGCGTTTTTTCATTTCGAGTATCGGCTTTGGGAGGTTGAAGGCCAGTTCGGCGTTTTGTAGTTGGCTGAGCTGGTACTTGAGAGGTGGGGGGCCGAATGCCGGTGCCAGCGCGCCGCGATTGGCCGAGCGTGCATAGTAGGGGCGGTCCTGGGCGCTCCAGTCGAGGCTGCCGCCTCGAACTACCTTCGTCCAGCCGGAGGTTGGTCCGGCGGGGTCGACCTGTGGTTGCTCGGGATAGATTGCGTACCAGTCGAGGCACCACTCGCGAACGCCGGTGTGCATATTCTTCAAGCCCCAGGGGTTGGGGGTCTCGTGCTTGGGCGGCTTGTTGCCGGACCAGAAGGGCGTATCGGTTCCGGCGCGGCAGGCATATTCCCATTCGGCCTCGGTTGGGAGTCGGTAGTGGCGGCCTTCTTTGTTGCTGAGCCACTTGCAGAAGGCGGCGGCGTCGTCCCAGCTTATTGCGGAGGCATACGGCCTGAACTTGTCATAGCCGGGGTAATCGGCCCTGAACTGTCGGAACTGGTGGATGGTGACCTCGGTCTGTGAGATGTAGAAGGGGCGGGTTATGGTGACCTTGTGCTGTGGTACCTCGTCGAAGTCACCGGTTGACTGGTGGGTTTGTGCGCGGCGGGCAGCAGCATCGTCGGAGGGTTCGATGGTGAAGGGGCGGCCGGTTCCCATCAAGAAGGTGCCGGGCTCTACGCGAATCATCTTGATTCCGAGGGAGTTTGTAAAGGAAGGTGGTTCGTCGGGGGAGGCGGCGGCCGTGCAGACGGCGAGGGTCAGTATCGTTACAAGCAGGTACCTTTTCGTCATCATTGTTACCTCCGAGAGGTTTCTTGTTGTGATTTTTTGCGGCTCTTACGGCCGCTATTGCGGCGATTTTGAGCAGCTCTTGAGTACAGCGTGGGCAGTATAAGGCAGGCAGCGCCCGTTGTCAAATGGTTTGGCGGGAGCGGTGTTTGAAGGTGGGCGGAGTACTCAACGCACCGAGGTAAGCCAGTGTTCCGCAAAGACGTCGAGGTCGCGGGTGTCAATAAGGCCGTCGTTGGGGTCTGATATGTCGCACTCGGGTTTGTAGTTGGGGTCTGACTCCATCATGAGCCAGGTCGAGGCGAAGACGGCGAAATCATTGAAGTTGGTATTGCCGTCGCCGGTGAAATCGCCCACCTGCGGCAGGCTCGCACACAAAGCCCGCAGGGCCTCGCCGGTGGATTCGTTGTCCTCGCCGAAACCGAGGAAGGCCTCCCAACCATTCGTGGGCAACTGGCTAAGCTGGAAGTAGTTTGCTGCATCATTTATGGGCGCCGTGTAGGCCGCCTTGTCGACCTTGCTCAGCGCCATCACGGCGTAGGTTGTTTCGAGGGTTGATTCGTCGAAGTTCTGCATCCTGAAGAGGGACTGCCAGGTGAAGCCGCCGGTGGGCAACTGGTAAGTTGCGAGTATGTCTGCCAGGTCGTGAAGATTGGAGGCGTGGGCGTGCGAGCCGGCCTGGGGGTCATAGTCCTGGCCGGCGGCGGCGAGGCCCAGTACTGCACCGGCCAGCCCGAGTACGTCGTAGCCGGCCTCCCTGTCGAGCTCATCGATCTCGGCCTTGACGGCGGCAATCCACTTCTCGGTCGACGCGCCGACGATATGCGCGCTGTACAGGCCGACGCCCAGTTCCCAGGCGGCGAGGTTTCCGATGCCCTGATCGGCACGGCTGTCGCGTATGTACTGGATGTAGGAATCGGTGTCGAAAGTGAGGCCGGTTGCTGCATCGTTGTAATCACCGGCATCGAGTCTTTCAAAGAAGTTTGTCCTGACGTATTCGGCGCAGTCGTGTCCACCGAGGACGCTGTCGAGTGCTGCTGCAGCGACGCCGTCTCTCAGCGTAAAACCACCTGTTTTTGCGAGCAGGTATGTTTTCGCTTTCTGCAGAGCGGCGAGCATATTAGGTTCGAGCATCTGGTCATATGCTGCGGCCAGGCCCATAACGGCGGGAGCCCAGACGTCGGGGTCGCTGCCGGTGTTGGGGTCGCCGTCGTCAAAAGGCCAGTCCCAACCACCATCGGTGTTCTGGAGATCTACGAGTCTCCATCCTCCCAGCAGTATTGCAAACAGGGGCTGTCCGAGCGATACGTGCAGGTTGACAGCCGAGCCTACCGGCAGTCTTGTGCCGGGTGCGGGACTCTGGGAAATCACCGTGGCGGTTGGGATGGTCTGGCTGTATTCATATGTTGAGATGCCGATTACGAGTCCTCTTTCGGCAAGGAGATTGTAGGCCTGAGCCTTGTTGAGACCCACCACATCGGGCACCACCGCGAGGGACATCACCAGGTCGACTGCA
The DNA here is from genome assembly GCA_964429265.1 of uncultured Pirellulales bacterium. Lineage (GTDB taxonomy): Bacteria > Planctomycetota > Phycisphaerae > Sedimentisphaerales > Anaerobacaceae > CAYSBK01. The sequence goes on from CAYSBK010000116.1 coordinate 4,774, forward strand.
GAACCTACATTGACAACGGTGCCGGGGGGAGGGTTCTGTTCGAGGATTATCCCCGGCGGCGTGTTTGGCTCGAACCGGTAGGTGACATTGCCGATTTGGAGTGTAACCGCCGCAAGGGTATCGTTGGCGTCTTCGTTGTTCATACCGATGAGATTCGGCACGACGGGTCTGCCGAGGGACACGACGAAGTCGACGCTGGAGCCGATGAGCACGGCGGTGCCGGCGTTCGGGTCCTGGCGGATTACTATTCCCTGTGGTACGGTGTCGTGATATTCATACGTCACCTGGCCGACCTGGAGGCTGTCGACAGCGATAATAGCGGCGTTGGCGTCGGCCTGGGTCATACCGACGACGTCGGGTACGATGGGCCGGCCAAGCGAGACCAGCAGATTAACGGCAGAGCCCACGTTTACTATTGTTCCGGCGTTCGGGTCCTGGCTGATTACGACGTCCTTCGGAATGGTATCATTGTACTCGTAAACCCTGGTTCCCACGGTCAGCGTTACGGCTGCCAGGGCGAGGTTGGCGTCGGTGGCGGTAAGTCCGACGACGTAGGGCACGGCCGGCTTGCCCAGGGACACGACCAAATCGACTGCTGAACCGACAGGTACCTCTGTGCCGGCAGGGGGGCTGTGGCTGATGACTATGCCCGCAGGGACGGTATCGTTGTACTGGTAGGTGACCGTGCCGACGGTGAGGGTCAGTTGAGGAAGGAGTGAACGTGCCTCGGCTTCGCTGAGACCGACCAGGTCCGGGACCCAGGGCTTTCCGAGCGATACGACCAGTTCGACGGGCGTGCCAACCAGGACCACTGTTCCGCTGATTGGGTTCTGGCTGATAACGTGGTTGGAAGGTACCAAGTCGCTGTATTCGAACGTCAGCACACCCACCGTGAGGCTGACCGACAATATGGCGGTCTTGGCATCACTCTGGTGCATTCCGACCACGCCCGGCACTATGGGCCTGCCCAGCGACAACGCGATGTCCACCAGCGAGCCGATGGGCACGTGAGTGCCTGCGGTAGGGTTCTGAGCTACGACCAGTCCGACAGGCATAATGTTATCGTAGGCGTGGCCGACGGTGCCGACCTGGAGGTTGTCGACGGAGGCGACGACGGCGCGGGCCTGCGACTCGGTCATTCCGATTACCGACGGTACGGCCGGCCGGCCGAGTGAGACCAGCAGGTCCACTGCCGAGCCTATCGGTACCCGCGTGCCCGGGGCGGGGTTCTGGCTGATTACCACACCGGCCGGCACGGTGTCGCTGTACTGGGTGGTTACAACGCCGACGACGAGGCTGTCGACGGAGGTTATGACCGCCGTTGCCTCGTCCTGGGCCAATCCCACGACGTTGGGCACCGGCGGCTGACCCAGTGAAACGACCAGGTCGACCGGTGAGCCGATGGTCACCAATGTTCCGGCGGCAGGGTTCTGGTCCAGCACGATGGTCTCAGGCACAACGTCATTGTACTCATAGGTCACCACCCCCGGCACCAGGCTTGAGTCGGCCAGGGCAGAGTTTGCCTCGGCGTGGGTCATTCCGACAACATATGGAACGGTGGGGCTGCCAAGCGAGACCACAAGGTCGACCTGCGAGTTTATTCCGATGATTTCGCCGGCCGGCGGCTGCTGACTTATGACCACACCTGCGGGGATGACGTCGTTGTGTTCGTAAGTGAGTGTGCCGACGGTAAGGTTCGCATCCGCTATGGCGATGTTTGCGTCGGCCTGTGTCAAGCCGACGGTATTTGGAGCAATGACACCTGATACCACGAGATTGACGTCCGAACCGACGGGCACAATCAGGCCGGCGTTCGGGTCCTGGCTTATGACGGCACCCGGCGGGATGGTGTCGTTGACTTCATAAACGACTATGCCCACAACCAACTCCACCTCGGTTATGGCCGAACGTGCGTTCGGTTCGGTCATACCTACTACGTCCGGCACGACCGATGGTCCGAGGGAGATGACAATATCCACCGCCGAGCCAACGAGCACCGCCGTTCCGCCAACGGGGTTCTGGCTGATAACATTACCTTCGGGAACAGAACCGCTGTGAGCATAGCTGACCGTACCCACCGTAAGACTATCGACGGATGTGATCGCAAGATTTGCATCGGCCTGGGTCATGCCGGTTACGTCGGGCACAATAGGCCTGCCCAGCGATACGACCAGGTCAACGGTGGAGCCGATAGGTACTTCCGTGCCGCCGGTGGGTGTCTGGCTTATTACAAGACCTTGTGCGACGGTGTTATGGTATTCGTAGGTGACGTTGGCCACCGTGAGATTGTCCACGGCTTCTATCGCGGCTATTGCTGTTGCCTCGTCTTGACCGACCACGCCGGGAACAATCGGCCGACCCAGCGAGACCGTGATGTTGACGGCGGTGCCGATGTCGACCTCGGTGCCACCGGCCGGGTACTGACTCAAAACGTAGCCGTAGGGTACGTTGTTGTCGTAAACGTACATCGGGGCAGCAACAAGATTGTCGACCGCCTCGATTGCAGCGATGGCCTGCGTCTCGGGCATCCCGACAACGGTCGGCACTACGGGCCTGCCCAGCGAAACCACGATATACACCGTCGTGCCGACGTCGACCGATGTCCCACCGGGCGGCGACTGGCTGATGACGGTGCCGGCCGGTACGCTGGCATCATATTCGTAGCTGACCGACGCGATAAGGCTGTCCACTCCTTCGATGGCAGCTACCGCCTCGGACTCGCTCAGCCCGACGACACCAGGCACTATCGGCCGACCCAGCGATACAACAATGTTTACCGTACTGCCGACGTCAACAATCGTACCGCCGACCGGGTTCTGGCTGATTACTATACCAGCCGGGATGGTGTTGTGGTAGGCGTAGGTCGCCGCAGCCACGAGATTATCCACCGCTTGTATGGCAGCGATGGCCGCATCCCTGGTCATTCCCACGACGTCGGGCACGATCGGCCGGCCGGTCGAGATCACGTAATCAACGGTCGAACCAGTCGCAACTTGAGTGCCGGCGGCGGGATTCTGGCTCATTATCATCCCGTCCGGAATGGTGCTGCTGTAGCCGTAACTAATCGTACCCACAACCAGATTCGCATCCATAATGGC
>CAYSBK010000117.1:0-7839 GCA_964429265.1 uncultured Pirellulales bacterium
GCTGCCGGCAACATCTCATAAGAAAAACCACCTCCGAGAAAGCATCGTCCTCCAGGAATCGTATCGGCCCGATGAAGGCCCAAGCAAAACCTTTGGTCCCTTTTGAGCAGATTGTAGCGTACCTTGTAGCCGGGGTTGGTGCAAAAATTGCGCCGGCATAAGCGACGTTCGCGGGGCTGGTTTTCCGCTGTGCCACCGTATGCTGTGGTCCCGGCTCAGCAAGTCAGGTGCAGGGCTGCTGCAACGTTTATCCCCTGTGACTGAAGCTCATTGAACCGTGCCACCGCCGCCGGGGTGTCCAGAACTTCCGCCTTTATGCCGGCTTGCTGCAGCGCCGTGAGCGTGCTTTCCGGCACCTGCATCATTGCCGAGGCACCGCAGCCGATGACCAGTACCGAAGGCCCGGCCTCGAGGACCGCTTCGAGGTCGTGCAGGTCAAGCCGGTGACCCTGTTTTCGCCACCAGCCGGCGTGTACCCTGCCGGCGCATATAATCACGTCTTCCTGGTACTCGGCCCCGTCAATAACAATTCGGCCGAACTGATATGACTCGATGACCATAACACTACCTCGCCGAACCGGTTGGCCGTCCAACCGATTCACCACAACCAACTTGTTACCACGCCGACGCTACCGCTTCATAGACCGGCGTAGTTCCTGCTCTGATTGGGGGTCCCAGTAGCCGCAGTCCAGCTCTATGAATACCGAGGTGTAAGGGATGGTAAGATTAGTCTTGAGGATCAAGATATTGAACAGCTTGGCTGCCTCGTCGAGTTTCACAATCAATTGCTCGTGCGGGACGTACTTCGTGGGGTGGCCGGCGATCAGCTCAGCCAGCCGCTTTCGATAAGCCTCGACGCCGGCGACCTTGACGTACTTGAGTTCCTCGTCGAGATAAACCTTTGCCCGGACGTGCGGGGCCGAATCCACCGCCTTCAGCACGGCCTCAACCACCTCGAAATGGTCGGCCTCGGTGGCGATGGTTTCTATACCCGCCCGGCTCTGGGCCGGGTATGCCGAGTCGGCGATGACAATCCAGTTGCGATGGCCAAGCAAAGGCAATTGCCCGGCAAGCTCATCACGCCATTTTGGTCCGGCGCACCCGCCGAGACCGCCAAGCAGCACCGCGACAACCGACCACACAAGCATCCGGCGTGCCATAATTGCGTTCAACATAGTTATGCCCTTTGTCCGTTAACCTGTCAAGACAGCCTAAAACCGCATTTCCACCTGCAGCACCCTGCCGGGTTCCGCCACAACCGCCCGTTCAAGTTTGACCGCAAGCATCTTGTCGGCATCCCAGTGTTCACCTGAAGCGGGCTGGACCGTTGCGTTTATGGTTTCACCGCCTATGGCGGCGCCGAGGCTTTTGACCCGGCGGTACTTCTTTGCGTGGATCATAGCAACCGGCAGTTTGCCTTTGAGCACCTCAACCCCTATGACGTGCCTGTTTTCCGTAACCCGCTGCGAAACCACGCCCCAGCCGGAACCGACGCTGAAGAACACCTTAAAGTCCTTCTCGTAAACCTGTGGTACAAGCCGGAGCATTTTTTCCGGTGCCGAATATCTGAAACCCGACAATGCCAGCATCGCACCGTAATTCGCCAGCGACCGAATGTAGTGGTTGCCCCATTCGAACTCGCAGTAAGGGTTGCGTTTCTTGCCGTCGAACCGGTCTCGAATCGACTTTATTACGGTAAGGCCTTCGAGGAGATAGCCTTCGTAGAGCATATTGACGGCGGCCTGGTATTCATAGCCTATCTGCGTTTCGTCGCAGTACAGCAACGGCTTGGCAGGCCGGCCGCCTCTCGGCCAGCAGGCTATCAACAGACCCCCTTCGCCGTCGAGTGAGTACACGCGATTCGTGTTGATTCGGTCGTAAGAGTCGGGCACGTAGTTATATTTGAAAAGTGAAGCGGCGGCCTTGTGAATGTTTTGCCGTCTGTAAATATCCTCCAGGCCCAACATCCGCGCGTAGAGCTGGCCGTGTATCTGCTCCGAAATACTGCCCGAGCCGAGCTGGTATGCAGCAGATACCGGCAGCATCTGGTGATAATACTCCCCGTTGAACAATTTTTCGTCGGAAAGCTTCTTGCCCGATTCGAATACGCGGCGGTATTCTGCGGCCGCTGCAGTGTCGCCCATATACCGTGCCATTCGTTCGCCGGCCAGCAGCGCCGCCTGGTAAAGGCTGCCGCACATCGTCTCGGGCGTCTTGAAGTCCAAGTCCAGCGTGTTGTGATGGCTGCCTTCAAGAAGGCCGTCACGGTCCTTGTCCCAGGCGACCCAGGCGTATTCGAGGGCCTTTTTGGCCTTGGGCCAGACCTTGCGCAGCCAGGCATCGTCGCCGCTTATCTGCCACTCGCGATAGACCTGGCAGACCTGCCCGAGCTGGCCGTCGGCGGCCGACTGAAAACCGCTGTTCTGTTTTACCTTCGCGCCGGGGCCGACGGGCATACGGTAAATGACCGCGCCGTCGGATTCGCGCAAGCCGTTGAACAGGAAGTTTTCCAGCATCGAGCGTTGGAGGTCGGGAAAGAGATAGGCGATCGCCTGCTGGTAATTCCAGACGTGATTGCACGTGCCGTAGCCCAGCCTCTTTTTCAGGTGACATCCTTCCCAGCCGTACAGAGTGCCGTCGGGATAACGCACGACCGTTGTTGACCGCAGTATGCAAAGCTGGCTTGAAACGGCTTCCAAAACCACGCCGGGCAGCGTGCTCGAAAACAACGCCTGTTGGAAAAGCCGGGTATCCCCTTCCAGGCGTTGAAGGTTCGCAATGGTATGCCGGGCGACATCCAACGCATTTTTCCACTGAGTCGCGTAGTAGTTTCTCCAGAACACCTCGTCTGGTCCGCCCCATCCTCGCGGCACCCCTATGGTCGGGAAGTACCATCCCAGCACAAAGGGCACCGTCCGTTTCTGGCCGGCCGACAGCGTCATTCGAATGCCGATTGAACCGACCTTGGAGTTATCGTCGCCGGCGGGCTTCGGCTCGGCGGCGGCCGCGACCTGCGTTTTCTCGGTGACAGGTTCGCCGACATCGTCGAAGCACCCGGTTGTTGCGAAAGTATTCACAAAATGCTGTAAACACATAAAGTTATTCTTCCAGCTGCCGCTGCCGCGCCAGTTTTGCTGCCAGGTCGTTACCGCCGCGGGTGTCGCCACAACCATCGAGTTTCCGCCTTCCTTGCCTTCGTGCATATACAGCGCGGAGAAGCCCGGCTCGCGGATAACTTGGTTGTACTTGCCGGCCCGGTTCTGGACGTTCACGGCAAGGACCAGTTCCACCTGCTTGTCGGTGGGATTGGTCAGCGTGATGTTCAGAATCGCCGCCGGCAACGATGATTCGCGCGAGTTGCCCGGAATAAACGGACTCCATCCCTCGATGACCGCCTGAACGGGTACCTTTTCATCTTCCAGATATACCTTGGCAAACGGAAACCTGCCCTCAAATCGGCAATGCCTCATCCGCGGAAGGCCGGGCGCCTCGGTCTGTTCAGGACCTATGGGATCGGCAAGACGTCCTCGCCACTGACCTTCCAGCACCTTGAAGACCGGCTTTTCGCCGTCGGCCTTTGCCCAGAGTGAAAAAAACGTGAACTTCGGCTGGTAGCCTTTGTTGGGCTTATTGAAAATCTCCCAGTCCACGAGCTTGCCGGTTCCGGCAAGACTTATGCTGCCGCTGCCTATCCCGCCCATCAGGAAAGCGACAAGGTTCAGATTGTCGCCCTGGTAAGTGGTGCGGGGCTTTCTGTCGAGAAGTTCCGCAGGGGTGTAAGGCAGCTCTTTAACGGGCTGGTATTGCCCGGCCCGTGCAGTGACGGCTGCCAGGACAAGCATCACCGTCCCACAAAGCCAAACGCCAGGTCTTTTACCCATAGTTGAACCTCACTTGTTCAATACAACACTGTGCACGTTATGCCCGCATATAAAAGCCGCCGTTGACGGCGATATACTCGCCGGTTATGAAACCCGCCGCCTCGTTGCTTGCCAGGAACAGTATGGCTTTCGCAACGTCCTCGGCCGTGCCGTTTCTGCCGAGGGGCGTTCGCTCAGCAAACGACCTGACGAACTCCGGCGTGCTGAACTTGTCGTGGAACGGCGTCTCAATCAGGCCCGGCGCGACGTTGTTCACGCGAATGCCGTATCTGGCGAAATCCCTGGCCATACCCATGGTCAAAGTGGCAACCGCGCCTTTCGACGCACAGTATATTTCCGAGCCGTTGCCGCCGCCGGTGTGGCCTCCGACCGAGCCGATATTGATGATATTACCCCTCGATTTTTTCAGATACTCCAGCGCAGCCTGGCTGACCAGCACGATGCTTCGGACGTTGATGGCGTAAACCTCGTCGTGGTACTGCGGGGTGGCGGTCTCCAGGGACTGTCTTTTTACCATGGTCCCGGCGTTGTTGACGAGCACGTCGATGCCGCCGGCATATTCGGCGAACCGCCGAACCATATCGTCGATCTGCTTCTTGTCCCGTACGTCAGCCTGCAGCAGCACGCCGTCGCTATGTTGCTTGACGGCGGCAAGGGTCTTCTCGGCCCCCTGTTTCGACTGATTGTAGTGGACGCCCACCACCGAGCCCTGCCGGGCAAACATTATCGCCGCGGCAGCTCCGATGCCGCTGCTGGCACCGGTAACCAGCACCTTCTTAGCCTTGAGGTCCTCGTAAATCATAAGCGAACCTTTCTTCAGCACCGTTCAGTTGGCTTCTCGTTTTTCGCTCCTCACCGATGGTTATACACAGTCAAAAGCTTCCGCTCCGGCAGATTCTGTGCGGCCCACACATTGAGCAGTGCCGCCATCAAATCGTCCCCCCCGGTAATGGTTTCATAGTGGTTATGCTTGGAACTGGCTTTCGGCAGCGGGCTGGTGTCGTCGAAGAAGATCTCGACCGCCTGCCTGGCAAAATAGTCCGCTCGGTCGAGATAGTACTGTCGGCCCGTCAGCCTGTATGCAGCGAGCATAAGAAAGATTGCATCGGCCATTGAGCCGGGATACAGCGTAATTGCCAGATTAGGCTCGGTGTAGAGATAACGCGACGCCGCATCAAGCACAAGCCGAGCGTACCCCGGAAGCCCCACCTGCTGGTAGCGCAGGTAGCACTGCATAGCCACCTGTGCATCGGTGGCCTTGCCGTAGCCTGTCGCCCATATTTTCGTATCCGTCCAGGGACCTTCGGTCAGCCGTTTCAGGGTGGCGACGTTGGCACCGGCCACGAAGCCCCGCCCCACCGGGTCAAACTCGTGCTCAAGAGAAATAAAGACCCTATCGGTCTTGAATGCCCGCTCACGCATTTTACGAGCCAGTTTCTCCGGAACTTTCTCGGCTGCATCCCAGAGGTCTGTTGCCAGCGACAGGTTGCTCTCCGGCCACATAATATGGATGCGGTGAGGATTCGTCGAGCAGGGAATCGCACCGGTATCCGGGTGGCTGGTTCGCTCGTAATGGTCCACCAAAGTCTCAATGGCCTTGAGAAATACCGGGTCTTTGGTTCTCTCGTAAGCCTCGGCCCAGGTTGCGATATAGAAGCCACCGTGGCGCGGATAGCCGTTGTTGATGCCGGTGCCGTGCCTGACCCACTTGGCATGCCGCGAAAAATCCCCGCTGTGCTCGTGGATCTGATGGTCCCACAATCCCCGCGCGAACTTCGTGCAAGCCTGTGGCGCCAGCTTGAACGAGCGATCCCACAGCACCCAGGGCCCGTAAAACTCATGCGGCCCTTCATCTCCGCCCCTGCCGGCTACATAATCTTCCTTGAACCCCCACGACAGGTGCTCTCCCCATGCCATCAGTCCCGTGGCCGGGCTCTGGCAATGCTTGAAAAAGTATGTAAGCGCCGCATCGGCCGCCTTGGCATAATGCCGATCGCCCGTTACCTCGCTAAGGGCATAAAGCACCTGGTACAGGTCCTGGTCGTGGAAAACGTTCGCTCCCGTTGTCGAGCGGTCGCCGTTGCGGATGCCCTGTATGTTTGGCGGACGAGTCTCCGGCAGCGAAAGGCTCGAACGGTCCAGCGTCGAGGCAATCAGCGGCGAGTGAACCCTGCCGTAGCTGTCCCGGCCCTTCTGCAGCAGTGTATCGGCATAAGCTCGAACCATACCCAGGTAGTCAGGTCGTGAACTGATTTTCGCTGCGTCTGCACTGCTGCGACGGCCGCTTGTCGAGCAGCCTCCCACCAGGCTGGCCGGCACACACAGTACAAGTATTCCCGCAATCATTCGCGTTGCATTCATATTACACCCCTTTTCCACAACAGTTGACTGAAGCTTTCCCGGCGAAAAACACTATGCCGAGGTCAACAAATTCTGCGGCACACCGGCAGGCATTTTAACGTCCGGGACTTCCCTGTCAACAACCGCCGCGCTGCTACCGGGGCTGGAAGACCTGTACCCCCACGCGGTCCTGGGCGGTGAAAAGACAGTAAACCGTACCGTCGTCGGCCACGGCTATCCAGCTCGGGCCGTCCTGCGGCTTTGCCAGCGACCAGCCCGTCACGTAGTCGCCATTGTTGTTGTATTTGAGAATATGGAGTATCTTTTCTGTTGTCGGCGCCTTGTAGTCGCCGCCGTAATACGCTCCGCATCGTACCGTCATATAGACGTTTCCCCAGCGGTCGCCCGATATGCTGTGGAAACCCACCGGTCCGTCCGGAGGGTCCGCATAGGCAAATGCAGACAGCAGGTGTCCGTTCGGGTCGAACTTCTGCGTCGGGCCGTAATAATTGCTCACGAACACGTCGCCACTGGGGTCAACCATTATCCCGTGCGGTGCGTTGAACTCACCAAGCTCCAGCCCCGCCTTGCCCCAGCAGTAAAGGAACCTTCCGTTATTCGCATACACATTAACCCGAAAGTTATCCACATCCACCACGAACAACCTGCCCTTACTGTCAAATGCCATCCCGTGAACCCGCAGAAGCTGCCCCGGCCCCACTCCCTGGTGGCCGAACTCGTGCAGATGCTCGCCGTGGCAGGAATAAATGTGAAGACGCGGCTGGTCCACCTGCTGGTCGCAGGCCCATATTCGTCCCTGCTTGTCAACGATGACCGCCCGGCCTTCCTTGAGAGATACCCCCTCGCCCGCCTCGGGACGCACCTCGCCGAGAAACTCACCCTCGACGGTATAACGCATAACGTAAGGCTTTTTCCTGTCCACTATCAACAGAATTGCCTTGCAAATCCAAACACAGTCCGTGTGGGTCCTCCAGGTGAGTGTCTGCGGCGTTTGGGTCCGTCGTTTCCGACCACTCCCGCACGAACCTGTACAGCGATTCAGGCTCACCCAGAAGCACCGTCGCAAAGACATATCGGTTTGTCGCGCCCGGTACCTCCGCAGCGATATTTATCTCGTGACGCGCCGGCCTGACCGGGGCCTGATAAACACCGTCGGCGTCGATCGTACCGAGCTGGCGGTTACCGCCCGCCACGCCGTTGACGGACCACTTTACACCCTCGGCGAGCGTCGCAAATTTCAGGTGCCTCGGCGACATTATTACACGAAATTGCCGTGTCGTACCGGGCTTCAGCCGGACCAGAGAAGGCGTGATCCTTGCCCGGCGAATATTCGCATCAGGCTCGGTATTATCGACAAACTGCCCATAGCCGACGGTGCAAACCGTCGCCAGCACAGCCATAACCGCGGAAATCGTCTTCTTCATTGCAGACCCCCCAACCAAACCGGTTCTGTTTCTATTTCGCGCAGACTGTTCATTCTACAGGCAGAGGACCATTTGTCAAATAGGTTCGGTTTAGCCAGTGGGAGGGCCAAGGAGCATTGTATCCCCCCTGTGAGGATAAGGTGTATGACCTGGAAACAGTATCAGAAGCTAAG
>CAYSBK010000118.1:0-7823 GCA_964429265.1 uncultured Pirellulales bacterium
GTTAGTGCAGTCATCGAATCGCCGCCATCTCGGACCTGAGCTAGGCCCCGGCGATCGCACCATCTCCACAGGTTCAGTCGCGATAACAACCTCGCACTTGATGCCGCCGGCCGACCTTCACAACGGCTTCCGCCAATCAGCCTCTCCGCTTGGAGTACCGCCTATTTCTTCCCCGGCCAATCCCAGGTCTTGAAATCGTCGCTCCAGGCCAGACCAATGGAGACGTTCTCCTTGAATCCCGGACCGGCGTGGAAAAACATCAGGTACTTACCGACCCTCGGCTCTTTACGCAGGTCTATCACGAACGCCGCGGCTATTCCGCCCGGCGCCCAGTCCCACTGGTCCCCGCCCAGCGGAATTCGCTCACCCGTATCCCTCCAGTGAACCATATCCTTGGAGCGCATTATGCCGGCTCCGCGGCCCTCGTTCTTCGGGTCGTAAATCAAAATGTACTCGTCGTCCTCGACCAGAACGCACGGATTCTCGCCGCACGGCATCCTCTTGAAATAAGTCCACGTCTTCAGGTCATACGAGTACGACAAATTCGCCGCGTTGTCGTCGAAGAAGCACCACCACTTGCCGGGCTCATCTTTGTCCTGCACCAGGTAAGGGTCTATTAGTCGCCCCATATCCTCCACCGCAACATCCGGGCCCTTGACCATCAGCATCTCCGGCGGGCCCCAGTGCTCGAGGTCCTTGCTCCTGGTTATCCACAGCCGGCAATCATCGTTGCCGTACTTCTGACCCTCGGGCGTCGGATACGTCTGGTAGCACAATATCCACTCATCGCCGTAACGAACCACGTTGCCCGGGCTGGAAAAATTGAGATTCAGGTCCTTCGGCGTAATAATCCGAGGCTTCGTCCAGCTCTTGAGGTCACAACTCTTGCTGACCGCGGTATAAGAATATCGCTTGCCGTCCGCGTCCTTCAGCCAGTAAGTGTAAAACAGCCGAAACACCCCGTTATGATAGTGCACCGCTGGGTCCCTGAACGCCTGGTTGCTGTCCCCCTGCAATACAATCGGCGATTCTATCGCCGAAAAATCTATCGGCTCCGCATGCGAACCGCACTGCCTGTCGCCTGACAGGGTACCACAGCCACCAACGCCCGCACCGAACAACAGCGCCGCCACGGCAACCACCACGAACACCAGGCACCTCGTCTTCTCACGGGTGTATGCCTGCTCACACATAAATAATCCTTTCCACAAGCTCAACCACCGCCGGTTCACCTGAACTGCCGTTGCTGTCTTTCACGGCTGCATCTTAGTCCTTCCGGCCGATTCACGCAAGTCTTTCACCCGTCGCCGCTGCCGCTGTTTCCTGCAAAATGTCTCGGCGGTCATCGTGCCGTCTTTCTCGATTGTTATCGTTACCGCACCATCGGCCGCAGTGTAAAACCAGTTCTTCTCATCCACGCGGACGACCCGGCCGTTTTCGTAGTCCGCCCGCCCGCAACTGCATAACACTACCTCCGGCCCGAGCCTCTCCACGAAGCCCGCCAGCAGCGTCTTCTTCGAACCGTGGTGTGGCAATACCAGCACGTCCGCTCTCAAGCCCGGATAAAGTTCCAGCAACCGCTTCTGCCCATAGCGCTCGATATCCGAGCAAAGCAGTATCCTTCTGCCTGCAAAACTTATTAGCGTAACCAGCGACTTGTCGTTGTCGCTGAGATTCGGGTCGTCTTCGCCGAACTTGCCCGGCCAGAGGTGCTCCACCGGCACCGTCCCATCCGGCTTCACGCTCTCCAGAGGCTCGATACAACGACCCCTGCCTGCCAGGAACTCCTCCAGCAGTCCCCTGCTGCCCCACGGGTCATCCCCGCCGAAAAACGCCCCGCACGCCGCTATCCGCCTCACCCGAAGGTCCCGCACGATTTCCGGAACCCCGTTTATGTGATCAACGTCGTTGTGGCTCAGGATAATCCCATCAACCTCGCCGACACCGTAATACCGCAACGCCGGCTCCACGATCCTGTCGCCGACGTTCTCTTTGAAAAGCGACCCTGCGTCAAAAATCAAACACCCCTGCCCCGGCAGACGAACCACCACCGCCTGGCCGTGACCCACATCCAGGCACGTCAGAATCAGCCTGTCCCGATGCGTTCTCTGCCATTTCGTAAGACCGACGAAACCAACTATGACCACCGCACCGGCAACGCAAACAGCTTTTTTTACCCCCGGCCTGCCCAGCTTCGCCAGGCTCGCAAAAAGAACCAGCCCGTAGTAACCCGCAATCAACGCCGTCGCCGGCCTGCCTATAACAACCTGCGAAATGTCGATCCTCGCCAGCACCGATACAACGCGAATGAGAAGCTCGCCAAGCCCCGCCGCAATCATCCCGACCCCCATCGCAAGCGTCGGAAGTACAAACCCCAGCACAATCTTGAAAAATCCGACGACCAGTACACCCGCTACCAGCGGAAATACCACGACCGTCCACACGCACGTCAGCGGGTTGACCGTGTAAAAATGGTACAACAGAATCCCCGCACCGCCCAGCCACGCCGCAACGCCCATCGAAAAAAGCCGGAGAATGTAAGGCCCCGGCTTTGCGATTATCCGCAAAAGCAGCCTGCTCCTGGGCTTATCCTTGTACCACGAGATACCCGCCAGCTTCTCATAAAGCCAAAAATGGACCGGATTTGCAAGAACTATTATCCCCAGCACGCTCGCAAACGACAACTGCCACCCCGCTTCGAATAGCTGCGTCGGCCTCAACAACAGCAACACGATACACGCAAGCCCAAGCGTGTTAAGCGGACTCGGCCGACGCCGAAACAAAAACGACATACAAAACACCCAACCGATGATCGCCGCGCGAACCGTCGGCGCACGCCCCGGCACCACCAGCAAAAATACCCCGATCCCGAACATACACACCAACGCCCGGCACGACTTCGACAGGCCCGCCTTCTCCAGAAGCCACCACATGCAGCCTACCAGAATGCCGATATGAAGGCCCGAAAGGCTTATGAAATGCAGCAGACCCGTTTTCTCAAACGCCGCATAAGTCTCACTGTCTATCTCTCCCCTGCGGCCCAACAGCAGCGCCTCCAGAAGCCCCGTCGTTCTTTTCTCTTCATCCAGCCCCGCCGAAAGACACCGCCGCGCCGCCCTGCCGAACCACCCCTTCAGCCCACCACTGAGTCCCCCCTCGCCCCGGCCGATTATCTCTATCCCATCTCTGCTCTTCACCGACGCCGCAACGTAAATGTTCCTGCGCCCAAGGTACCGCCTCGCGTCAAACTCGCCCGGGTTCGACGGCCCCGAAAAACGTTCCAGCCAGCAGTAAATCCGGACATAATCACCCGCCTTCACTCCAACTACCGGCCCGCCCACGTACACCACTACCACGCCCGCCGCCTTCGCCCAGCCCCGAACCGTCTTCACCTCGCCCACCTGCATCGTAAAAACGCTCCGTGCGTCCCGCGGCCTGCATTCCCCGAACACCCACCCCCTGTTCTTGACTATGTGCGGCTCACCGAGCACTACGCCCCCGATCGTCGCCAGCTTCCGCTCGCTGCCGACCACGTTGCGAATGTCGTTCGCCCCGCAATGCTCGAAACTTATCAGCCGAATCGCACCCAAGCAAACCCATCCCACCGCACCCAGATACGCAAGGGCAAACGGCGATACCCTCTTGCTTACCGCAAGAAACACCACCAGCACCGTCACCCCCGCCAGCACCGCAACGTACGGGTAAGCGGAAAGCCCCGCCACCTGCTGAATAACAACCCCCACCGCCAGCGACGTCGCAAAAACCACCAGGGGTGCCGTCTCCGCCAACCGCTGCCACGCCGGACCGCTCAGCGAAGCGTCGATCGCAGCCAGTCTCCGTCGAACGTCGTCCATACCGGACACAAAGTTAAGACTTCACCGCCAACACCTCAACCCAAAAAACCCGCCGGCCCCCTCCTCCCAAAAACCCCTTGCAGTCCGTCCGCCGGACCATATAATATCTCCTGCCCACGGCGGTAGTATTGAGAACTGACGATAGTTACTGGAGCAGACGCTTATGGAAACCACAACCCAGCAGGTTGATTTGTTCGGTGCGGAACTGCCCAGCCTCGACGAGCTGGCCGGTCTCGAAGCACACGTCAATAGCTGTCAGGGCAATCGCCAGGCCTTCGCCGAGCTGGTCGACGCAAACCTTTCACAGAAAAACCAGCACGCCTGCCTCGCTACGGGCATCGGTCTGGTAATACTCGGCCGCTGCCACGAAGCGCTCGACAGACTCGAAAAGGCCGCCGACTGCCAGGCAAAGTACCTCTACCTGGCTCGTGCCAACACCGCCCTGCGCCGTTTCACCCAGGCCATCGACAACCTCGACAACTACCAAAAACACGGCGCCGATCCCCTCGCCGTCGCCCTCGAAAAAGCTCGCGTCTACCGCCGCAGCGGCCAACTCGATCTCTGCGAAAAACAACTTCAGGCCTGCGCAAACTTCGAGTCCGTCAATGCCGAGTATCACTACCAGCTCGCCCGCCTCCAGGAGCAACGCGGCCAGTACGACCAGGCGACCGAGAACTACAGACGCGCATTGGATCTGGCCCCAGACCACCCCCGCGCACTGTTCCACTTGGCCTACAGGTGCGACTTGGCCGGCGACGAAGAGGCCGCCATCGACTATTACAGGCAGGTCCTTGCACGCTCGCCCGTCTATGTCAATGCCCTGCTGAACCTCGCCGTCCTCTACGAAGACGCAGGACAATTCGACAAGGCCGCCGCCTGCGTCGAAAAGGTCCTCAAATTCCATCCCAACCACCACCGGGCCCGCCTGTTCAAGAAAGACATCGAAAGCTCCAAGACGATGTACTTCGACGAGGAAAAGCAGAAACGCCGAGACGAGCAGGCCCAAATCCTCCAAACCCCGCTGTCGGACTTCGAACTGTCCGTCCGAAGCAGGAACTGCCTGCGAAAAATGGGAATCAAGACGCTCGGCGACCTGCTTAAAATCTCCGAGGCGGAGTTGCTGTCCTACAAAAACTTCGGTGAAACTTCCCTCCGCGAAATCAAGACGATCCTCGAATCCAAGGGCCTGAAGCTCGGTGGCGCGCTCGAATCCCAGGAAACCGACGAAGACGCCGACGACGCCGAAGCACAGGAAAGAAAAATGCTCCTCGCCAAGCCGGTCGAAGAACTCGGCCTGTCGGTACGCGCACGCAAGTGCCTTGCAAAGCTCGAGGTCCGAACCCTCGAGGACCTCACTAACAAAACCGACGCCGAGTTGCTCGGCTGCAAAAACTTCGGAGTCACAAGTCTCAACGAAATCAAAAAGGCACTCGAAAAATATGGCCTTTCCCTGCGGACGCTCGACTGATGCACTCCGCAACACGATGCAAAGTTGCTCGATGCACGCTCGCGCACCATATCGGCGCCGCTCTGCCGCCGCAACCGCGATCCTCCTTGCCGCCACGGCACTTGTCGTGTTGTGCACCTTCTTTCTGCCCGGCTGTCGAAAGAGAAACCTCTGCACGCCCACCCCGCAGATCAACGCCCCGCAAGAATACTGGGTCAGGGTCCTGCTCCACAAAAACCTCCCTCAACTGTCGCTTGCCGTACGCACTTCCTTCTCGGTACGCACCCACAACGGCCGCTCCACCAGCTTCGAACATCCCCCAAACACCCTCCTGGTCCGCCCCGATGCCGACCGAATCCTCATCGGCTCCACGCCCTTCAAGACCAACAGCCTCCTGATCTGCCCCGATAAACCATACGTCTTCTCCATAAATGGCTCGGCCTACCGCGGAAACCTCAAGTTGATTCTCCACCCCGCCGCCGCAACCCTCGACGCGATCAATATCGTCCCCCTCGAACCGTATCTGGCCGGAGTCGTCGGCGCCGAAATGCCCGACTACTGGGACGATGCCGCACTGCAGGCCCAGGCCGTCGCCGCACGAACATACTGCCTCTACATCAAAAAACGCTTCGGCACCAACCGACAGTGGGACCTCCGAAAAACACAGGCAAACCAGGTCTACCTCGGACTGGCCGGTGAGTCCGCACGCGTCTGGGCCGCCGTCAACGCCACGCGCGGCAAAGTCCTGATGTGCACCACCCCCACCGCCAAAGCCGAAACTCTCTTCCCGACCTACTACAGCTCAGCCTGCGGCGGCCATACCGAAGACGCGCAAAACGTCTTCGGAGAAGCCTGGCCGCCCCTGCAGGCCCGGCCCTGCCCCTACTGCAGGCAAATCACCAAACCCGACTTCTTCCTCTGGCCCGCCGTCATCATCGACCAGGACACCCTCACGCAAAAACTGCTCCGAAGGTACCCCGCTCTCAAAAAACTCGGCCGCATAACACAAATCACCCCCGTCCGAACCAGCACCTACGACACCTTCACCAGGATAACGTCGCTGAAGCTCACCGGCTCCACCGGCGCCGTTGATTTCCTCAGGGCTGAGGACTTTCGACTCACCCTCGACCCCACCGGAACCAGAATTCGCAGCACCATTTTCAGAATCGAAAAACGCAACCGCCGATGGTTCTTTCTCGCAGGCAGAGGCTACGGCCACGGCGTCGGCATGTGCCAGTGCGGCGCAGAGGCAATGGCTCGCAGGGGCTTCTCCGCCGCCCAAATCCTCCAGTATTATTACCCGGGTTCCCGAATCGTCTCTCTCTACTGATATGACCGCGTTCAACGTCATCAAAAAAGACCCCAACACCAACGCCAGGCTCGCCCGGCTCAATACCGCCCACGGCACCGTCCAGACCCCCGTCTTTATGCCCGTCGGAACCTCCGGCGCCGTAAAGGGAATCACACCCGCCCAACTCGAACAGGCAGGCGCGGCAATGCTGCTGGCGAACGCCTATCACCTGCTGCTGCGACCTGGTACCGAAACCATCGAACGCCTCGGCGGCATCCACCGGTTTATGGCATGGAAGAAACCGATACTGACCGACAGCGGCGGCTACCAGGTCTTCTCCCTCGGCCGCAACAGCCGGCAACGCCGCCGAATCGACCTCACCCGCGTTGACGACGATGGCGTGGAATTCACAAGCCATATGGACGGCAGCAAGCTTTACCTCCAGCCCGAAACCGCCACCCAACTCCAGAATCGCCTCGCCGCCGACGTCATCACCTGCCTCGACCAGTGCACCCCCCACGACTGCAGCCCGCACCAACTCCGCCGGGCCGTCGACCGAACCATCCGCTGGGCCCACCGATGCAAACGCGCCCACCAAAACCCCGCCCAACTGCAGTTCGGCATCGTCCAGGGCGGAACCGACGCCGCCCTGCGCCGACTCTGCGCCCAAGAGCTCATCCAACTCGACTTCGACGGCTATGCCATCGGTGGTCTCAGCGTCGGCGAAACCAGGCAACAAACGTTCGAGACACTGGCCGACCTGGCCCCACTGCTGCCGGAAAACAAGCCACGCTACCTTATGGGCGTCGGCACACCCGCCGACATCATCCAGGCCGTCTGCAACGGCGTCGATATGTTCGACTGCGTCCTGCCCACCCGAAACGGCCGGAACGGCTTCGCATTCACCAGCGAAGGACCACTCAGAATCCGCAACGCCCGCCACACCGACAGCGACCAGCCCATCGACCCCGCCTGCGATTGCTATTGCTGCACCAACTTCACCCGCGCCGCCGTACGACACTTCTTCAAGGTCGGCGAAATGCTCGGCCCGATCCTGTTGTCGCTGCACAACATCCGCTTCTACCAGAAACTTATGGCCTCCATTCAACACGCCATAAGCACCGCCAGCTTCGCAACCTGGGCCGACCGGAACCTCCCCCGCTACAAAACCCTCTTCCCGTAACTACCGCTGCCGCCCCGGCCCGACCGTCGATACCTCCTCATCGGGCAT
>CAYSBK010000119.1:0-7744 GCA_964429265.1 uncultured Pirellulales bacterium
CGCGGCGGATGAAGGGTCCGTCGAACGTGGGGGACGCAACTGACGGGGGCAGGGGGGTGGACAACAGAATCGGCATATGGACGAGGCGACGGAGCCAAAATACAGTCTATTCATTTACGGGTCGCTGCGTGATCCCCAAATCTTCAAGTCGATAACGGGGTTCGGTTTCACCGTGAAGGCTTCGGAGGTGGACGAGGAGACGCTTGCGGCGGAGCCGGCGTTTCTGTCGAACTACCGGCGCGTGACACCGGACAACGTGTACTTTTACGCGGTGGAGGACCCGGGGTCGAGGATCGAGGGATACGTCATCCACGGGGTCCCGGCCTCGGCGTTTCGCGAGATTGACAAGTATGAGGGGAAGCGGTACGTGCGGGCGACGGTTCGGGTGCACACGGCCAAGGGACCGGTTGAGGCGCAAGCGTACCACTCCACGCCGGAGTTAATGAAAAAGCACTTCGGTGACAGGTTTCACGTCAACATTATTCACGAGCTTTGGCTTCGGAAGCGGATTCAGAAGTTCATCGACGAGCACACCCGTCCCGGGGAGCACACGGCGGAGGCCGAGCTTGAGCGCCGCGCCGAGCGTGAGCTTCTGGCGACGACGGAACGCGACCTGGTAATGAGCCATTACCGAACGGACAGCATCAGCGACTATTATCTTGAGCACGAACTGGACAGGCCGCGTCCGAGCATAAGGCATCTGTATGACGATCCGAATGTGGAGCCTTTTGTCGAGAATTACATAGAACTGGTGGTCAGGCAGGTGCTGCTGAATCAGCTTGAGGAGCATATTCAGCAGCGGTACCGTTTTGAGCTGGAACATATGCGGACGTCGCAGCGCTATTTCAGCCGGTCTATAAGCCTTCTGGCGGCGTTGCAGATGATAAACACGAATCGTTCGGCGGTTGACCTGGTGGTGGAAGAGTCGCTGCGTTCGATGCCCTATCGCAGGCATGACCTGATTGATTACGTCAAGTATGCGATCCAGGTGGCGGACAGTATTTTCGAGCCTCGGGTTGCGAAGGCGTATCTTGAGCGGATACGGCGGAACCTTCAGCCTGGTGTGGTGCCGCTGGGCGCGGAGCTGGAGATGAGCAACCTCGGCTACCGTGCGGTGGAGCGACGGCAGGACGGGCAGACGGTGCCGGAGCCCGTTTTCGACGGGTTCAGGTTCTTCAGCGACTTTTACCTGGACGTGCTTTCGTGGAAGCTGGGCGGGTATATCGACGACCACAGCGGAGAAACGGACCGGCCTCGGAGATCGGGTTTCCTGGAGCTGGCGCCTGGCAGGTTGAGCATAGCGGGCGAGCTTTCACGGCCGGCGACTGCGGACCCG
Organism: uncultured Pirellulales bacterium; assembly: GCA_964429265.1. Classification (GTDB taxonomy): domain Bacteria; phylum Planctomycetota; class Phycisphaerae; order Sedimentisphaerales; family Anaerobacaceae; genus CAYSBK01. The sequence goes on from CAYSBK010000119.1 coordinate 1,337, forward strand.
TGGCTTTTGAACCAGTTGATACACGAGATACTTACGTTTTACGAGATACAACCACACAGTCTGCACCTTTCTTTTCAGCTGCGCAGACACCAGATTGAGCAGCAGCAGGTGCTGCCGCTGGGATTTGTGAAGTGTTTGCTGGTGCTTGGGGGTGGGCTGGAGCAGACCGGTGAAGGTCGATACTGGGTTTCGAGGATGCACCACGACGAGATAATGCAGCGCGAGTTCGGGGAGGAGTTGGTCTTTGCCAGGACCAGCAAGCGGAAGTGGTATATGGGCAATGACCAGATAGCAGACAAGACGCCCGTTCAGGCGAGCGCCTACGTTCAGCAGTACAAGTTCATTCGCTTGGACAGTCGCGCGAACTACGAGCCGTTGATTATGTGCCTGAAGGGTTTACAGTTGGCGTATAATCCTGGTGACTACCTTACCGCGGAACAACTGCGTGGCAGTGCAAAACTTCGGCGTGAGTACGGCAAACTGAAGAAGTGGGCGGCGCAGCCGAGTCCGATAAGCCGGCATACGATATCGAGGTTTCTGAAGACCGTTCAGGCGGGCTTGATGACGGAGATGCACCGCCGGCCGGCACATAAGCTGCATTATATCGAGTGGGCGCTTGGAGCGATCGACGTGCAACTGCGGATGTTCAACAAGCAATTCGAGAAGTCAAAGTGACGCCTTTGCCTTTGGTTTGTTTGTGCAGTGTTGGCGGTAGGCGCGGGTGCGTTTGAGCCTGGCCACGGCGCAGGCGAGCACCTGGTCGTGGTCGAAGGCGAGCCTGGCCGGTAGTTTTTGCAGATCGAACCATCGGGCCTGTTCGGCGTCGTCGGCACCCTTGACAGGTGTATTCGGGGCAACGCCCGTAAAAACGACACTGATACAGCGTCCTCGGGGGTCCCTGCCGACGTTTCCGAAGGTTCGCAACTGTCGAAGCGTCACGCCTGTAAGGCCTGTTTCCTCGGCCAGTTCGCGAGCGGCAGCGTCGATAAGCTCCTCATCGATGTCGACGAAGCCGCCCGGCAAGGCCCATTGTCCTTTGAAGGGCGGTTTTGCACGTTTTATCAGCAGCACTTGCGGTCTGCCGTGCCGAAAGCTGAAGACGGCGATATCCACCGCCACCATCGGCCTCGGCCAGTTGTAAACGTAGTTTCCTTTCTTAGCCATAAGACAAGGCCCTCTGTGTCGTTACAATTGCCCGCGGGTAAGTATATCGAGGCGGTTGTTTTGTGTCGAACAAAAAGACCGGCGAAGTTGCGGATGGACGGCGGCCGGCAGGTGGGGGCGGTGCGACTGCCGGCAAATGCGATGCGGAAGGGACCGGCTTGGGGACTTGACGAATTTGCCGGCAGAAGGGAACATACCGCCGGCGCAGGACGTATATTTTTTTTATACTATGTCACCGGGTTGTGGGGGTGGTTGACCGGTGAGGCGGCAGCGATTTCACGGTTAAACGATTGCAGGAGAGTGCTTATGGTGGCAGACGTCAAGCAAATCGGGGCATTGGTGGAGCAGAAGAGCGAGTTTGTGCGGTCGCTTTTCGGGGAGATGGAGAAGGTTATAGTCGGCCAGCGATACATGCTGGAGCGTATGCTGATAGGGCTGCTGGCGAACGGGCACCTGTTGCTGGAGGGGGTGCCGGGTCTTGCGAAGACGATGGCGGTGACGGTGCTTTCCAGGGCGATCGAGGCCGAGTTCCGGCGGATACAGTTTACGCCCGACCTTTTGCCGGCGGACCTGATAGGCACGCAGATTTATCGGCAGTCTGACGGCCAGTTTTACACTCGGAAGGGACCGATTTTTGCGAACATAATCCTGGCGGACGAAATCAACCGCGCCCCGGCGAAGGTTCAAAGCGCCCTTCTTGAGGCGATGCAGGAAAGGCAGGTGTCGATAGGAGAGGAGAGCTTTGCTTTGCCGAGTCCTTTTCTGGTTCTGGCCACTCAAAACCCGATCGAGCAGGAGGGGACATATCCGCTTCCGGAGGCACAGCTCGACAGGTTTATGCTGAAGTTGAAGATCGACTACCCCACGAAGCAGCAGGAGCGTGAGATTCTGGACCGGATGGCCGTTACGGACAAGAAGCTGGACGTAAAGGCGGTTATCAGGCCGTCGGACATAACGGAGGTTCGGTCGGTGGTCGACGAGATATACGTTGACGACAAGGTGAAGGATTACATCGTGGACGTTGTCTGTGCGACGCGAGAGCCGGAGAAGTACGGCCTGGAACTCGGCAATTTCATAAGCTACGGTGCGTCGCCCCGTGCGACGATATACCTTACGCTGGCGGCGAAGGCGCACGCATTTATCGAGGGTCGCGGTTACGTGACTCCCCAGGACGTCAAGAGCATCGGGGCGGATGTGTTGCGTCACAGGGTGATTGTGAGCTACGAGGCGGAGGCGGAAGACAAGACCAGCGAAGACATCATACAGACGATATTCGACAATATCGAGGTTCCGTAGCTTAAAGAGCATTCAGCGGTGGGCGAGATGATATCCGAGGAACTGATCCGCAAGGTCAGGCAGATTCAGATATACACGTCACGGGCGGTCGATGCGAGCTTCGCCGGTCAGTACGAGAGCGTTTTCAAAGGCCGGGGGATGGAGTTCGACGAGGTGCGGGAGTACACGGCCGGGGACGACGTGCGCGCGATAGACTGGAACGTGACGGCGCGGACTGGAAGACCTTACATCAAGCGGTTCGTGGAGGAGCGTGAGCTGACGGTTTTGTTCATGGTGGATTTGAGCGCCAGCGGCGACTTCGGGACGGTGAACAAGGCGAAGAACGACCTTGCGGCGGAGTTTTGTGCGGTTCTGTCTTTTGCGGCGGCCAAGAACAACGACAAGGTTGGATTGTTGATATTTACCGACAGGATTGAGCTTTACATTCCGCCGAAGAAAGGCAGCCGGCACGTGCTTCGCTTGATTCGTGAGCTTGTGCATTTTCGGATGCCTCGTCGGCGGACGGACATTCCGCTTGCGCTGGATTACGTGGGGAAGGTTCTTCGCAGGAAGGCGACGGTGTTTCTGGTGTCGGATTTCATCGAGACGGATTTCAAGAGGCCTTTGAGCCTTTTGAACAAGCGGCACGATCTTATTGCGGTGGTGGTTCGTGACCGGGCGGAGGTTTCGATGCCGGAGGTGGGGCTTGTTGAACTTGCGGATGCCGAGACGGGAGAGGTTATGCTGGTGGACACGAGCTGGCGGAGGTTTCGGCAGAGGTACGCGGACCTGAGCAGCCGGGGATTCGAGGAGCTTCGCGGTCTTTTGCGGTCGATAAACGTGGACTGCATAAGTATCAGCACGGACAGGCCTTACATTCAGGACCTGATACAGTTTTTCCATATGCGTCACCGGAGGTTCTGAGCACACAAGTGGCTGTTCTCAGTGGTGTTTTTCGGGAGAAAAGTAGATGGAACAGAAGCTTGATTTTTCGCTGCCCGATGCGAAGGCGAAAGGCTCAAGGCAAACGGCGGTTGTCATAGTGCTGCTGGTGGTATCGGTTGGCGTCGGTGTGGCGAACCTGTTTTTTGTGTCAAGGCGGGGTGCGGGCGAGGTGGCTGAAACAAGAAGAGGCGTTTCGGCCGAGCAGGTCAAGGAACTGGCGACGAAGCTGGCAAACAGAAGCCTGTATGACAGGGCCGCCGAGGTGTGGCGGCAGTATCTCGAATCAGCCAGGCTGGGCGATGCGGAACGTGCGAAAGTGCTTTTCCAGATAGGGACGCTTTTCGAGAAGGCCGGTTCGTATGCGCGGGCGATTGAATACTATTACCGCAGCGAGGCGGCGGCGAAACTGGCGGAGCTTGGGCCGCAGATAAACAGCCATATCAAGGACTGCTTCGAGCGGCTGGGCAAGTTTTCGGCGTTGCGTTACGAGATGATGGCGAGAACGAGCCTGAAGCCGACGCAGCAATCAGGGGGCAAGGTGGTGGCGGAGATCGGTGCGGAGAAGATAACCGAGGCGGACCTTGACGCGATGATCGAAGCCAGTATCGATGACCAGATGGCGCAGTGGTCGGCATTTATGACGCCGCAGCAATTGAACGAACAAAAGAAGCGGATGCTGGAACGATTCAAGTCTGCACAGGCGAGGCAGCAGTTCCTGCGGGGCCGGCTGGCGGAGGAGGTTTTATATCGTGAGGCGCTGAGCCAGGAGCTGGCCGAGAAAGACGAAGTCAAGAAACTGATCGAACGCCAGGCCAGGCAGGTGCTCAGCCAATACCTTATGAACCAGCAGCTTGCTGCGAAGATTCACATCACGGAAGGCGACCTGCAGACGTACTATGCGGCCCACAAGGAGCAGTACGTTGAGCCTGCGCGAGCGCGGATAAGCCATATAGTCGTAGGCGAGAAGCAGCAGGCGGAGAAGCTTCTGGAGCGGCTCAAGGCAGGGGAGGACTTTGCGGAGCTTGCGAAAGAGTTTTCGGAGGATAAGGCGACCGCGGAAAAAGGCGGCAAGATAGCTTCTGCGGTGACGGAGGGTTCATACGTTGCGGGGATAGGCAACGCGGCCGAGTTGAACCGGGCGATATTCGATGCCAACAGCGGCGAGGTTCTGGCCAGGGCCTTCAAAAGCGACAAGGGTTGGGAAGTGGTCAGGGTGGACAGCAAGGAGCCGGCCCGGCAGAAGGAGTTCGAGGAGGTTCGGGAGCAGATAATGACGGCACTGTTGAATCAGAAGAGGCAGGATGTTCAGCAAGAGTACATAAGAGAACTGTCCGACAAATATGACGTGGTCATTCATACTTCGGCGCTGACAGGCGGCGGAGAAAACAAGGCGGAAGAGGAATCGCAGTAGTTATGACGGCGCCTGGGTCAAGCAAGGGATATCTCATACCGGTGATTTGCGTCGGCTTGCTGTTGGCGGGGGGGTGCAAGAAGGAGTCTGCGCAGCGCGATACGGGCCAGCGGTTCCAGGTGGAGCGGTCTTACGAACGGGGGCCGTTGAAGGTTGTCGTTCGGCTGGACAAGGATACGCTGACGATTGCGGAGACGTTGGTGCTCGAACTCGAGGCGACGGTTGAGCCGCCTTACGAGGTGAATATGCCGGTGGTCGGCAGGGACCTGAAGGATTTCGGAATAGTGGACTGGCAGGTGGAGCCACGGCGTCTTGACCCGAACAACAACGTGGTCAACGCGTGCCGGTACCGGCTGGAGCCGTTTTTGTCGGGGAAGTTTTCGGTCCCAGCATTTACGTTCGAGTTTTACGATGCGAATGAGCCGGACAAGAAGTACAAGCTCGCCAGCGAGCCGATAGAGGTGGAGGTGACATCGCTGCTGGGCGAAGACCGTTCAAGGCTGGAGATAGCGGAGATAGAAGACGTTGTGGAGATCAGGCAAGAGCGGTCACCGTGGTGGCTGTGGGGGCTGTGCGCGGCTGGGGCGGTTCTGGGCGGCGGCGCGTGGTTCTATTTTCGGCGCAGCGGCGGGAAGCAGGCCGAGCGGATTCTCAAACCTGCTCACGAGGTTGCCTACGAGCGTTTGAGGGCCCTGGTGGGTGCAGAACTGGTTGAACAGGGCAGGGTGAAGGAGTTTTACGAGCGGATAAGCGATATTTTGCGGCACTATATCGAGGACCGGTTTGGGTTGCGCGCTCCGGAAAGAACGACGGAGGAGTTTCTGGGTGAAATCGCCGGTACGGACGTGCTTTCCGGGCGCGAGAAAGAGCGGCTGGGGCGATTCCTTGCCCACTGCGACCTGGTCAAGTTCGCGCGGTTTGAACCGACAAATCAACAGATTCAGGAATCGTTCGACCTTGTCAAGACGTTCATCGAAGAAACGAAATCGGATGCGAAACAAGTTGATGTTACGCAGAGCATTGCGGCGGGACAGGCGGTAGAGGTTGGGAGTTAGCGATGGAACTGCACTGGCCCTGGGCGTTGGTTTTGCTTGGTTTTCTGCCGGTGCTGGCATACGTGCAGCTTCGGCGCAGGGCCAGTGCCGCGGTGAAGTTTCCGTCATTGGGTAACATCAAGCGGTGTGGTGTTTCGTGGCGGATTCGGCTCAGGCCGATGCTTCTGGCGGCTCGGCTGGGGTGCCTGGGGCTTTTGATTGTGGCGCTTGCGCGTCCACGGAAAGGGACGGTGCTGTCGGAGATTTCCACCGAGGCGGTGGCGATCGAGGCGGTGGTGGACCGGTCGGGCAGTATGGGCGCGGAGATGGATTACGGCGGGAAAAAGATGAACCGCCTTGAGGTAGTCAAGGAGGTGTTGAGCGATTTCATCGTGGGGGACAAGAAGAATTTCAGCGGCAGGGACAACGACCTGATAGGGCTGATAACGTTTGCCAGGTATGCCGACACGAAGTGTCCGCTGGTGCTCGGGCACGATGTTCTGGTGGAGTTTCTGAAAAAGACAGAGATAGTGCGGTTGCGCAGCGAAGACGGCACGGCGATCGGTGATGCAATCGCGC
>CAYSBK010000120.1:0-7586 GCA_964429265.1 uncultured Pirellulales bacterium
GCGAAAGGCTACTGTATTTCTGCACATTCCTGTAGTATCTATAAAATTGCCTGACTTTATAAATCAAGTTCAAGTTCATGTTCATGGACGCTCTAATTTTCCCAAAGATCAGGGTATTTTGACCTTGAAGCATTCTGATCCACAATGTGTTTCTGCTGGTTTGTTCTGTGAAACAAAATCGATATCCAGCCGGTAGCCCTGTCGGTACTTTTCCGCCAGGGCTTCCACGGTGTGTTCCCGGCCGCCGTCAAACAAATTCTCCGTCGAGGTATTTACCATGTTGACCTGTATCGCGGTGGCGCAATGTTTCTGGAAGTAAAGGTATTGGGGCAATTGTTCGCTGTGCTGCCGGCACCACCGGCAGTTCCACGATTCCAGCGTGTTCGGACTGTAAAAGAAGCCGAACGACTTCAAAATCTTTCGCGTGTTAACCAGGCGCCCCAAAACCTTCATCAGCCCCGCCCCGGGCGCGAATAACTTCCTGGCCAGCCGGTTGCCGCTGACAACGCTGTTAATTACCCGCCGCACCAGCTCAACCGGATACACCGTCGCACAAAGCTCAAAAGGATACCGTGTGTTCGCCGTCCGGCCGTCCGGCCAGCGAAGCCGATACACCTGTTCGCCGTTGACGGACACCTCGTCGATATGGTCGCCGCCGGCCTGCACCATTTCCCTGCCGAATCGCAGCGAGAACCCGAACGCCTCCGCCGGAAACCGCCTGAACACCCCGTCAATCACTTCCAGCTTAACCGAGTCGAAATATACCACGTCATCGACCCCGAAAAGCAGGTATTCCGTCTCTATTCGCCCAAGCAGCCCCAGCAAATCACTGTGAAAATCACCCTCCCGTATCACCCGGCAATCCGGGTAGCTGTTGAATACGTCCTCGTACTCAGCCTCGAAAAGCTCAGGCTTGTACACAATGTAGCTGTCTATCGACTCCCGCGAAAAGTACCTGTACAGGCTTCGGAGGTATCCTTCGAGTTGCAGCGGCCGGTTCCTGCTGAATACCACGTTTGTCAGCCTGCCCATACCACGGTCCCTAAATTACCTGCCATCATTCGCCGTAATCATAATGCTCTCGCAGCCGATTTCAAGGCCACACGGACACCTTCCTGTCGAAGGCCCCGCCTTCGCAGCAACAGCCCCCGGCGCTGCACCACGCTTTTGTATTGACGCCCGCGCAAATCTCGCTAAATTACTCACAGCCGCCTCGAATCGACGACGGTACATATTGGTTTGCCGTATTGCTGAATATCAGGAGCCGGCACGTGGCTTACAATTGCGTCGTATTGATAAAACAGGTACCGGATACCGCCAGGATCACCGGCCAGGCGATGAATCCCGACGGCACGGTCAATCGCTCGGCCCTGCCGGCGATCTTCAACCCGGAAGACCTCAACGCCCTCGAACTGGCCCTGACCATCAAGGACGAGCACGGCGGCACCGTCACCGTCGTAACTATGGGCCTGCCGGCCGCCGCACAGATACTGCGAGAAGCCCTCTACCGCGGCGCCGACGACGCCATTCTGCTTACCGACAGAAGATGCGCCGCCAGCGACACCCTGGCCACCAGCTACATCCTCAGCTGCGCTGTGAGAAAACTGCCCTACGACCTCGTCCTCTGCGGCAGGCAGGCAATCGACGGCGACACCGCTCAGGTCGGCCCCCAACTGGCCGAGAAACTCAACCTCCCGCAAATCACATACGTCGAGCACCTCGCCGACCTCCACGACGACACCATAACCGCCAGACGCAACATCGGCAACGGCTGGCAGCTCGTCCGCTGCAGGCTGCCCGTATTGCTGACCGTCACCGCCGACGCCAACGAACCACGCTTCCCCGCCGCCAGGAAAATGATGAAGTATAAAAATGCCCTGGCACCGGCCGAGGTCGAACAGCAGATAAAACAACTCAACCCCGACGCCGACGACGAGACGATCACCGACCTGGTCCGCCGTCGCTGCCGACAATTGCAGGAAAAGGGTCTGCTGATTAAGCAATGGAACCTCGACGACGTCGGCGCCGACCTGAACTGGTGCGGCCGAACCGGCTCCCCCACCAAGGTGCACCGCATCCAGAGCGTCGTGCTGGCCGCAAAGGAAACCAAGCACGTCCAACCCACCGACCAGGGCCTTGCCGATATGATACACGAACTCATCGAGAATCGAATCATTGCATAACAGTCCCAAAGCAGGAAAAGAGACCGATTGATGATACCCGTAAACAGAAAAGGCGACGTCTGGGTCTTTGCCGAGCAGCACAACGGCACGCTGGCCGACACACCACTGGAACTTATGAGCAGGGCACGGACCCTCGCCGACATCCTCAACGTGAGGCTGGCGTCGGTCCTGCTCGGCCACAACGTCGGCCACCTCGCCCAGACACTTATTCACCACGGCGCAGACCTCGTTTATCTCGCCGAACATCCACTCCTGGCCGATTACCAGACAAACAGTTACGCCAAGGTTATCTGCGGCTTGATTCGCAAGTATCACCCGCAGATTGTGCTTTATGGCGCAACTGCCACAGGACGTGACCTGGCACCGCGAATCGCCAGTGCCACAAAGGCGGGCCTCACCGCCGACTGCACCGACCTGCAGATAGGTGACCATCAACCCGCCGGCGGCAACGGCCGGGTTCACAAGAATCTCCTGTTCCAGATAAGACCCGCATTCGGCGGCAACATCATCGCAACCATTATCAATTACGACCGCTGGCCCCAGATGGCCACCGTCCGCGAAGGCGTGATGCCGCTTGCCGCCGCCGACCCCACCAGGCAAGGCCGGATCATCACCGAAAACGTCGACGTCACACCCGACGACCTGCCGCTGGAAATCCTCGACCAGCACCAGCGACCCAGGAAGGTCAATCTCAAGGCTGCAAGGATAGTTGTCGCCGGAGGTGCAGGCGTCGGCAGCAAGGAAAACTTCAGGCTCATCTGGGACCTGGCAAACTGCCTCGGCGCCGCACCTGCCGCCAGCCGGGCCGCCGTCGACCTGGGCTTCATCGACAGGGACCATCAGGTCGGGCAGACCGGAACCACCGTCCGCCCAAGTCTCTATATCGCCGTCGGCATAAGCGGTGCCATTCAGCACCAGGCCGGAATGGCCCAGAGCCGCAAAATCGTCGCAATCAACAACGACCCCGACGCTCCCATCTTCCAGATAGCCCACTACAAAATCGTCGCAGACCTTAACGACGCAGTACCAAAAATGATAAAGGCCATAAGAGAAAAAACTTTCAAACCGCAACGGGAACAAATCGAGACAACGGGCTAAGGTATGGCAAACTTCTACAGGGACAACGACGACATCCGGTTCTTGTTCAGGCACATCGACTTGCGGCCTTTGGCCCGGATGCGCGAAGAAAACTTCACGTTCGCCCGGCAGTTCGATTACGCCCCCGCCGACGCCGATGAAGCCATCCGCAACTACGAGATGGTGCTGGACTCGCTCGGTGCCCTCAGCGCCGAGTTCATAGCTCCCCGAGCTGAGGATGTCGACCGCCAGGGCAACACCCTCAACCCCGACGGCTCTGTCACTTACGCACAGGGAACCCGCGAAAACCTTCAAAAGCTCGCACAGGCCGAGGTAATGGGTTTCACCCTGCCGTTCCGCTTCGGCGGACTGAACTTCCCGAACCTGATCTACTCGATGGCCATCGAAATCGTCTCCCGCGCCGACGCCGCCCTGATGAACATCTTCGGCCTGCAGGGCATCGCAGAAACCATAAACGCCTTCGCCTCCGAAGAAATCAAGCAAAAATACCTCCACGATTTCTCGGCCGGCAAGATCACCGGCGCAATGGTCCTTACCGAGCCCGACGCCGGCTCAGACCTCCAGGCCGTAAAACTTCGCGCCTTCCAGGACGATAACGGCAACTGGCGCCTCCACGGCGTAAAACGCTTCATAACCAACGGATGCGGCGACGTGTTGCTCGTGCTGGCCCGCAGCGAGCCGGACCGCTCCGGCGGCCTCGGCCTGAGCCTGTTCGTCTGCGAAAAAGGACCCACCGTCCATATCAGAAGGCTCGAAGACAAGCTCGGCATCCACGGCTCGCCCACCTGCGAGATATTCTTCGACAACACCCCCGCCCAGCTTATCGGCGAGCGACAGCGAGGACTGGTCACCTACGTTATGAGCCTGATGAACGGTGCCCGCATCGGCATCGCCGCGCAGTCCGTCGGCATAGCAGAAGCCGCCTTTCGCGTCGCCCGTGAATACGCCGCCAGCCGAAAGCAATTCGGCGTCGCCATCGAGCATCTGCCGGCCGTGCGCGATATGCTCATAGATATGAAAATGCAAATCGAGGCCGGCAGGGCGCTGTTGTACGAAACCTCACGCGTGGTGGACATCGACGTCGGCTACGCCAGGCAGCTCCAGGCAGACCGACCCACCGACAAGGAACACGCAAAAAAACTAAAGGAAGCCGCCCGCAGTTACAAACGCTACGCCGCAATGCTGACCCCGATGAGCAAGTACTACTGCTCCGAAATGTGCAACCGCGTCGCCTACGACGCAATCCAGGTCCTCGGCGGAAGCGGCTATATGCGCGATTATCCCGTCGAACGACACGCCCGTGACGCCAGGATTACAACCATATACGAGGGCACGAGCCAGCTCCAGATCGTCGCCGCCGTCCGCGCCGTCTGCAGCGGCACCGCCGCAAAGTTCATCGACGAGCTCGCAGCACGACAATATCCCCCTTCTCTCGAACCGCTGCTGTCGCAATTACGCACCGCCGGCGAACAGCTTGCCAGGGCCGTAGCCTTCGTCAAGCAACAGGGCAACGAGTATATGGACCTGTACGGCCGGCCGCTGGTCGACATAGCAATCGACCTCATAATCGGCCATCTCTTTTGCCGACAGGCCGACACCACCGTCGATATGCAAGTCACCCTCCCCGGAGACACAAACGGCGACGCCCGGACCATCCCAATGAAAATGCGAAAGGAATTGTTCGCCCGCCGCTATATCACTCGCGCCATCCCCAGAATCAACGCCGCCGTCCAAATCATCTGCAGCGGTGACAGGTCCAGCTTCACCGATTACCCCGCAATGGTCGGTGCCCCCCAAACGGAGTAGCAAATCTATGCTCGGCGCCGTAATCTTTGACTTCGATGGCGTGATAACGGATTCTGAAATCCTCCATCTGCAGGCCTTCAACCGCGCACTTGCACCCTATGGCACCCAGATTTCAAGGCAGGATTACTACAAGCACTACCTCGGCCTTACCGACGTCGAACTGCTCAAACAACTTGCCGAACACGGCCACATCAAACCCGCCTCCATCGAAAAACTCGCCCGCGACAAAAAGCACATCTTCGAAAGCCTCGTCCGTACCAAGGCCGACATTATCGACGGCGTCAGAGACCTGCTTTTCAGACTCAGACAGGCAAACGTCCCGATGGCCATCTGCTCCGGCGCACTGGCCGCCGAAATCGAGCTTGTCCTCGAAAACGCCCGCCTCCGCGACTTCTTCGCCGTTATCGTTTCAGCCGAACAGGTCCCACGCGGAAAACCCGCACCCGACGGCTTCTTGTTGACGCTGGAGAAGCTTAACCGGAGCGGCTTCGGCCCTCTCACCGCCGACCGCTGCGTCGTCATCGAGGATTCTCACTGGGGCATCGACGCCGCAAGAGCCGCCGGTATGCACACCGTCGCCGTCACAAACTCCTACCCCCCCGACCAGCTCGCCGATGCGGAAATCATCATCGACCGCCTCGACCACCTCACTATAGAACAGCTCCACGAACTATGCGCGTGACCGCCGGTCAACATCAGGCTTGCACGCCGCCAGCAGTGTGTTTATCTTGGAAATACTTGAGAGTTTAGGGATAACCGATGTTTCCGCTGCAGGACAACATACCCAGCCGCCGCGTGCCTGTTGTCACGTATCTACTGATACTGGCGAACTCTGTGGTTTTCCTCTTCGAATTGTCCCTCTCCCAGCAGAGCCTCGAACGTCTGCTCTACGTCTTCGGGGTGGTACCGGCAAGATTTTCGAACCCCGCCTGGGGTGCCCACGTTGGATTTACCGCCTGTAGCATCGTGCCGTTTTTCACGAGTATGTTCCTCCACGGCGGCTGGCTCCACATCATCGCCAATATGTGGACCTTGTGGATCTTCGGCGACAACGTCGAGGACCGCATGGGTCACCTCCGCTTCTTGATTTTCTACTTGCTTTGCGGTGTGCTCGGCTCCATCCTGCACGTGTTGACAAACCTTGATTCGCCCGTGCCGACCATCGGAGCCTCCGGTGCCATAGCCGGCGTGCTCGGCGCCTATTTTCTCTTGTTTCCGCTGGCCGGTGTGCTCGTCGTGTTCCCTGTTTTCTTTTGGCCCTTGTTCTTTGAACTGCCGGCTGTCTTATATCTCGGCTTTTGGTTTCTAAGTCAGTTCTTCGCCGGAACCCTTTCTCTCGTAGCCACACACAATATCGGAAACGTCGCCTGGTGGGCGCACGTGGGCGGCTTCTTTGCCGGAATGGCTCTTATCCCGATTTTCACTCCCCGACGCAAACCACGCAGGCCGATGTTCGCCGACGAATACGGAACCACTGGTGCATGGTTCAACTTTTAGCTTGTAAGGAGTTGCAAATGAGCGGTACTGGCCCAATGGACTTCTTCTGGCTGTTCTTTATGCTCGCAGCCATTCAGCCCATCCTCAAACAAAAGCTCCTCGAAGCCGCCAGGCAAAGGCTCCTGCAGAGGATAGAGCACCAGCGCAATTCACGCGTCATCCTCCTCATCCACAGGCAGGAAACTATGAGCCTCGTCGGATTCCCCATATTCCGCTACATCGACATCAACGATTCGGAAGAGGTCCTCCGCGCCATTCATATGACCGACCCCGACCTGCCTATAGACCTTATCCTCCACACCCCCGGCGGACTCGTGTTGGCCTCGCTGCAAATCGCCCGTGCCATTGCCGACCACAAGGCCAAGGTCACCGTCTTCGTACCGCACTACGCAATGTCGGGTGGTACACTCATCGCTCTTGCAGCCGACCAAATCGTAATGAGCGGCCACGCAACGCTCGGCCCCGTGGACCCCCAGCTCGGACAGTATGCCGCGGCCTCTCTCCTGAAGGTCCTCGAAAAAAAGCCCATCAAGGACATCGACGACCAGACGATTATGCTCGCCGACCAGGCCGAAAAAGCCACCGCCCAGGTCAAGGCAAGCGTCAGGGAACTGCTCACCGGAAAAATGCCCCCCGACAAGGCCGAACAAATCAGCGATCTTCTTACCAGCGGAAAGTGGACGCACGACTATCCAATAACCGCCAGAGAAGCCCAGGAGCTTGGCCTGCCCGTTAGCTGCGAAATGCCCGAGGATGTCCTCCGCCTGTTGCAGCTCTATCCCCAGCCCGTCCGTCGCCAGCGAACCGTGGAATACATCCCTGTGCCGCGTCGCTCAGAAGACGGCCCCAAACCGGCCGGTTAGTGCAGTCATCGAATCGCCGCCATTCCGGATTTGAGCCAGGCCCCGGCGATCGCACCGCATCCACAGGTTCAGTCGCGATAACAACCTCGCACTTGATGCCGCTGGCCGACCTTCACAACGGCTTCCGCCAATCAGCCTC
>CAYSBK010000121.1:0-7535 GCA_964429265.1 uncultured Pirellulales bacterium
CTGTCCCAGGTGAAACTTCTGTTTTCAGGCCACTCGGCTCAAAACTGACCTTACAGCCTTTGACCCTGTTGATCTGCTTTCCTTTTGTAATATTGCCGGAACTCATTTTCTTTTCTTTTTCATCACGATATAGTTCTTTCGAAGATTCTGGGCAAATTCACCAAAGTCATCTGTTATTTTTCCTCCATCAATCGTCACTTCCTTCGAATTTGGCATTTCTTTGAAAAGGTACTGCTTGTTTTTTCTGCTTTATCCTGTGTTGTTAAGGCTCGCAGGGTTTTTTATCGCAGGGTGTATCCCGACCACAACAGGGTTTGTCCCTGCCGCAGGACGGTGAGCTATTCTTGGGATAATCTGTTGCGTAGAAACCTGAGCCTTTGAAAATCACGGCTGCTCCACGGCCGATTAACCGCTGAACTTTACCATCGCACTTAGGACACTTCTCCAAGGGCTTATCCTTCATGCTCTGGAATTTCTCAAACGTATAACCACACGCCTCGCATTTGTATTCATATGTAGGCATTGTCCCGAGCCTAAGAAATATGCAGTAGTAACAGGATATACGCCCTCAGGCTAAAGCCTTTCATTATCACTGGGAAGGAGCCTTCTAAACAGCAGATCGTCCCTATATTTCCTTTATCAAATCAGTGGTCACAGATGTTATCCCCGGTTTGAAGTGTGCCATTCAAATAAGTGGATACAAGTTCTTCCGGCAGGCCTCCTGCTGCACCGATAACAACCTCAATGTTATACTGAGCGAAGAGCTGCTGCGCACGTTGGCCCATGCCACCAGCTATAATAACGTCAGCCTGCTGTTCGCTAAGCCATTGGGGCAGCACACCCGGCTGATGAGCAGGCGGTTGCAACGTGGCGATGCTGGAAATCTCTTTAGTTTTTTCATCAACATCTACCAATGCAAATTCTTCGCAATGGCCGAAATGAAGACTTAACTTGCCTTGGGCTAATGGTATTGCTATACGCATTTTGTTATCTCCTTCTAAATGGTAACTATGGTCTTGGCTTTCAGTCGAGATCAAGCAGCGGCTGCATGGCTTTTTTGAAAGCCTTTGCTGTTTCGCTTCGGCTGTAATGATATACGTAAGGCCGGCCGTCATCGCAGGCTTGGACAATTCGTGGATCAATTGGTATTCGCCCTAAGAAAGGTACGTTCATTTCCGCTGCCATTTGTTCGCCTCCACCTGATTTGAATATATCAGTTCTTTCGCCGCACTTGGGACAGACAAAACCGCTCATATTTTCTAATACGCCTAACACAGGAAGATTCAGATTTCGGCAGAAAGTTATCCCCTTGCGAACATCATTCAAGGCCACTTCCTGGGGGGTGGTAACTATAATTGCACCGTCGGCATTTTCCAAAAGCTGCACAACTGAAAGCGGCTCATCACCGGTGCCGGGAGGGCTGTCAATAATCATAAAATCCAGATTGCCCCACTGCACATTTTTGAGGAATTGCTTTATCATTTGATACTTCATAGGGCCTCTCCATATCACTGCGTCATCTTTTCCACGCAGCAGAAAGCCTATCGACATAACCTTTAAGCCGCCAGTTGTTTCCACCGGCAGGATCGCATCGCCGACCGCGTGGACGGCCTTACTTTCCAGATTCAGAAGCTTTGGGATGCTTGGGCCGTGTATGTCAACGTCGAGCAGGCCCACCCGCTTGTCTGCCAGGGACAGGGAGATTGCGAGATTCGCTGCCACCGTGCTCTTGCCGACACCCCCCTTGCCGCTGAGTACGAGTATCCTGTGTTTTATTCTTTTAACCCTCTGGCGGACTTGCTCCTGCTCAGCTTGCGCTTTCTTCAGCTGTTCTTTGCTAATCCGAGGATCGCGTGTTTGTTCTGCCATAGCTGGTTCCTTCCTATTTACCTTGGCTGTACATACCGTCAGGCGTCTGGACAGGCGTTGGAAATCTTCAGTGTCATAAAGATCGCGTATTTTTCAGCAAGCTGCTCAAAGGCTTTTCGCAAGCCTTCAAAGAGGTTTCGGCTGTCTCCAACGACTAAGCTGCTCATGCTTCCAACCCTGACATCAACCTTGTTGTTCCGTAGTATTTCAACAAATTCATTGATTGGTTCAGCCAAGTTACTCTCACGCAGTGGGTACAAACTGACTTCTGCTTGTGCTTTCATAATATTACCTTCGCAGCAATGAAGACCCCATAGGGCAAATGCAACAAATGGTTAATGGTGTCCGTCAACGGTGATAACCACAACAACGGCTTCGAGCGCGGTGCGAAGCCGGCGGTAACAACGCGTGTAGGTCCATACAGCTCTAAAAGCTGCGTGACTTGTCTGGGGGAAAACAGGCGGGCTTTTGAATAAAGTGATTCGGGGTTCCGTTGCCTGTTGCGATTCAACGGCGCCAGGGCGTTCAATACGCCGACCACCAATTGCCCGCCGGGCCTGCGAGTACAGCGGACCATTTCTTGCAATACCAAATCCGGGCCGCGAACGAATTCCAAAGTCGTGATGGCCGCTGATACATCAAATGCCCCGTCGGCAAACGGCAAACAATGCGCGTCTGCCACTTGAAACGACGCGTTTTCAATGGCTTTGCTTTGTGCGACCCTTATCATATTCTCTGAGATGTCGATGCCGGTAACCTCAAAGCCACGGTCGGCGAAAAACCGGCTCCAGTGGCCGGTACCACAGCCAACCTCCAGCAGCTTCATCCTATGAACGTCTCGCGGAAGATATCTCGAAACAGCCTTCTTTTCCAGGCGGTCGTACATTGCTCCTTCAGCCGTTTCGTACCACTTGTCATACGTATCAGCCACGGGGCCGAAGTCAAACCGTGAGGGCTTATCTGTTGGACTTTTCAAGCCTTTATCAGATGAGGGCATAGGTGACGTTTCTCCACAAGGCCCTTATTTCTTCCGAGACTGCGCCGCTGGTATATTCGAGCACCGTTGACCGGAGTATCTGAGCTTTGGTAAAGGCGGTGTCGTAACGTATTTTTCCGACCACTTTCACATTCCGCATATCGGCATACTTTTCAATTTGGCCGGCCATATCAGGGTTCAAGTCGCACTTGTTAATTGTAACCATAACAGGTATTTTGAAGCCCTGGGCCAAATCAACAACTCGCTCTAAATCATGTTTTGCTGAGAGTGTGGGTTCCGTGACTACCAGTACTAAATCCGCCCCGGTAATTGACGCAATCACCGGACAGCCGATGCCCGGTGAGCCGTCAACAATAATCAAGTCCTTGTTCTCTTCGCTTGCGATTCTTTTCGCTTCCTTGCGTATGAGAGTCACCAATTTGCCGCTGTTTTCCTCTGCAATTCCCAATTGGGCGTGCACCATTGTCCCGAATCGGGTATCCGAAATAAACCACCTGCCGTTTATGCTGTCGTTAAACTCGATTGCATCGACGGGACAAAACTCGACGCACACTTTGCAGCCTTCACAGGAAATCGGGTCGACGGTGAATGTCTTGGAAACCGCCTCATTTGCGGGCCCGTCGAGGCTTATAGCGCCGAACCTGCACAGTTCCTGGCATTTGCCGCAGGCAATACATTTTTCAGCAACAATAGATGCCTGTTTGCCGCCCGAAAAATCGGACATATGTTTTACCTTCGGCTCCAAAACTAAGTGCAGGTCCGCAGCGTCAACATCGCAATCGGCAAACACGGCATTCTTCGCAAGTCCTGCAAATGCCGCAACGATGCTCGTCTTGCCGGTGCCGCCTTTGCCGCTTATAACCACCAATTCCTTCATAAATCTACCTTCCATCAACAACGGTATTAACCACTCTCGAACCCGGCTTGGGGGATGCCGGTTCTCAGCGGCTTGCAAGATTGGCCTTTATGGAAGTTATTCTATCAATAGTAAGAGAAGCCACTTTTTGTTGCTTCTTAAAATACCGAACCATTCGTTCCAGGAACGCCTGTTGCTCTTGTAGGGTTTCAAAATGTTTTAAAAGGTCTTTGGTTCTCTCTACATTTGCCTCGACTTCCTGCGGTATCCTTTCGCTATCGTGTCGAACAGCTTCCTCAGGACATACATCGTGACATCGGCCGCACCGAATACATTCGTCTTCGTTAATGATTGCTTTGTGATTATCGTTTAATCTAATTGCTCCTGCCGGGCACTCATCAACACATACGCCACAACCCACACACAAATCCTCATTTACCCAGGGCATATTCTTTATCTCCTTTTCTATTTGCACACAATTCAAAAATCACCTTTTGTAAATGTCGCATGTTTAAGCACATAAGTCTCTTGGATTTTCATACATTTTGAGACTTACAAGTGCTACAGCTCAGATCAATTATTACTGCGAAAACCCGTTACCCAAAGAATTTGTTTATGTTCAATTCGTTTAGCCCGGATATCTTTGAAACCGGCC
Source organism: uncultured Pirellulales bacterium (assembly GCA_964429265.1). Lineage (GTDB taxonomy): Bacteria > Planctomycetota > Phycisphaerae > Sedimentisphaerales > Anaerobacaceae > CAYSBK01. The sequence goes on from CAYSBK010000121.1 coordinate 4,378, forward strand.
TTCCGCAGATAATTCGTTAATTCCTTGATGGTATAGTAACTCTCGTTCCATAACTTTTGGGCCAACGAGTTGCGAGGGAATTCAACAATAAGTATTTTGCCGCCTGGTCGCAAAACTCGATGGGTCTCTTGTAAAATGCGCTGAGAATTTTTCATCTCATGCAAAGCCCAAAACATTATCGCTGCATCTATCGTTTTGTTTCGAATAAAAGTGAGCCGAGATGCATCTTTGCGAATGCAGCGAACGCGTCTGGTGTGTGTGGTGATATTGCGGTTATTAGGGAAACTATCGGCAGAAATATCCACTCCTGTAACTTCTTGATCATAGGTTTTGGATAAGTACCTGGCAAGCTCACACGCTCCGCATCCCAAATCGAGCACACGATAAGCTAAACGCAACTCGCGACCGACACGTTGATACAAACGTGGTTTAATCTTGTCGTAAAAGTTATTGGGCAGGTCCTCAGGACTCATTGGCAGCGCCTAAAACGAAATAACCTTATCAGCTTGCTTGACCCATTGGGCTGATTCGACCATCTTGGCTTGCTGTGTACCTTCAAAGCAAGGCGCGCCTCTATGTATACCGCAGCGTAACTCGCAGGTACCGCATACTTTGACAGGGACACTTTTTTTAACCAGTTCCTTCAACATTTCCCATAACTCAAAGTAACCTTCAGGCGGCGTAGCCGCATCACGAGCCAAGTGGACCGAATCGTTCATAAAAAACATATTCACTTCCAAGCGGGCATTAAGTAGTTTTCTGTCACCCGAAATTCATTCCATGCAACATCTGTACCCTCGTATGGATTTCTGTTAAATGCAAGAACAGCGTTTATCATTTGATTTTTTCTGGCTTTCGGAACCGAAGTATTTTTCGCGCCACCACAAAAAGTGGCCCCAGGGGTTATCAAGCTTGTATTTATCGTCCTCCGGGACACCAGGCCAGGAATCTATTTCTTGCAACAGTTCCGGGCAAGGCTTGTCCTCCGCTAACATTTCGTACGCACACTTGATAATCGCAAATTTCTTATTTGCATCAGGGTCGTTCGGATTATGGTCTGGATGATATTTCAGCGAGGCTTTTCTATAGGCCTTTTTCAAAAGCTCTTTACTTGGGTTCTCGTCGACTTCGAGAATTTTACAAGCAGCCCTGCGTACTTCGATGTCACGACTTATTCTTTCCAAAAAATCCCAGTCATCTCTTTTCATAAGCCGGTGCCTTATCCAAAATGTGTTGGTATAACCGCTTGAATTCAGCTTTATACTCAGGCAGCTTATCAACGATCATTTCGCCCGCAGAATAGGTCTCTGCAATGCGACGATCGTCGGGTATCTCGAGAAGTACTTCTATATTCTGCTCGTCGCAGTATTGGCGTACCTGCGTATCACCCACGTCACTGCGATTTATCACTACGGAGAAGGGTAGCTTCAATGCCCTGATCATTTCGACGGCCAATTTCAAATCATTCAAGCCGAAGGGTGTCGGCTCGGTAACCAGTAATACCAGGTCTGTGCGTTTAACGGCTTCAACCACCGGGCAGGACGTACCGGGCGGGGCGTCTATTATGACCAGACCGTCATTTATAGCTTCCTGCTTAACACGCTTTATCAGCGAAGGTGTATGTATATCACCGATTTTTAGCCGACCTTGACCAAACTTTACACTATTTGCGCTGCCAAAATCAACGAAGCCAATTTCTTTGGGTTTTTCCTTAATTGCACCGGTTGGACAAACGAGCATACATCCGCCGCAGGAATGGCATAACTGCTCAAAGACCATTGCTTTGTCTTTCAAGCAGATAATAGCGCTGTACTGACAAAGCTGGCCGCATTTGCCGCAGCCGTTGCACTTGTTGAGGTCAACATCCGGCACACCGATGGTGACACTCAAGGTTTTCTCTATGTCAGGCTTTAAGAATATATGGCCGTTCGGTTCTTCTACATCGCAGTCGAGGTATTGCACCGCTTTGCCCATCTGCGCAATTGAATGCGCCAGGTTTGCCGCGATCGTCGTCTTACCCGTTCCGCCTTTACCACTTGCAATCGCTATTTGCATACTGTGTCCTAACTATTTCCAAATGATAACCAAGCGTTTATTGCCATGAATAAAGCTGCGCCTAACGTGGTGTAAGCGAATATCTTTTTGAGGTTTTTCGGCCGTGCTCTAAGCGAGAATGCACCGCCCAGAAGCCCGCCGATCACGGCGGCGACGCCCATAGGAACCACCCGAAGCGTATTGAAATCCCCAGCCGCCGAATGTCCGACCAGGCCCATAAAAGCTGTAGCGGCAACCATAGCTGATGATGTGCCTACCGCCACATGCATAGGTACGCCGCAAGCAAAGACCATCAACGGAACCTTGAAAGAGCCTCCGGAGATACCGACCATTCCGGCAACCAGGCCGGCTGCTGCGGTGATCGGCAAGGCCAGCCATAGGTTCACCGTGTATTCATGTTCGCCGAACTTTCGGTGCCAGAAGCCCAAGCGATGCTTGTCGGGATACGATGTATCCCTGGCAGGCCTCAACATAAAGAAGCCGGCTAATACAAGCAGACCCGCAAAGACAATTTTCAGGATTCCACCCGGCAGGATATGAGCATAATATCCACCCACCAGTGCCATTAAATCTGTCGGCGGATCGATCACCATCGCAAGCTTCCAGTCAATCATCCGGCTTTTCTGAAAGACCAAGGCAGACGCCACAGCCGTGCACAGCAGGATACATTGTGCAGACGTAGCAGCCTGAAGCATTGGCAGTCCACAAGCCACCAAGACCGGGACGTAAAAGTTACCGCCGCCACGGCCGGTCATACTCATCACGAACGAAATGACAAGGGTGGATAGAACAGCTATGCCGAGCATCAGCATAATCTTGTGTTCCTTTCATCGGTTACGTTACTCTCATCCCAATCGAAGGTATCTTCTTTCGCAAACCAGCCTTCCTGCGGTAACGAGTCGAAACAGACCGGTTTCGGATTGCACCAGCGGTTCCCTTGCAAAATATCCCACTTTGTATACCTGTTCATTGGCGAAGCCGTTTTATCTATCCTGTAACCGTCCGGATGGAATCCAACATTGATTTCTGTGGCTTTGAATGTTTGGGCCATTATTCGCCTGTGCCAGTGGTTTCAATAAAGTGTTTTCGAATATAGCGACTGT
>CAYSBK010000122.1:0-7510 GCA_964429265.1 uncultured Pirellulales bacterium
GGTCCCGCAGGTTCCTAGTCTCGCGCCCGGTTATACGCTCGGACTTGGCCGGCGCCGGCGCGGGCGCCGGCGGCGTGGTCACGTGTGCCGCTGCGTCGCCAGCTATCTTGCCCGATTGCGCTTCAGCCCGTGCCTTCAACTGCCCGAATATCTCGTCCAGTGCGGCCTGTTGCTCGGAGCTGCCGTCGGCACCGGCCGATTGTCGGACCTTGGCTTCGAGTTCCGCAAATATCTCTTCGGCCATCCGCCGCTGCCTCTCGATTTCCTCAGGGGACATCCGCACCGCCCGCGATGCAGGGGTGGAAGCAGAGGCGGCAACAGCACCACCCGAAACCGGCGAACCTGTCGCGGGCGGCGGCGTTGCCGATGACGACCCGGCCTGCAGAAGACTTATTTCGGGCTTGTGCTTGACACGCACCTCGACCGTCTTGGCGCCGCCAGTGGCCACCACGTAACCATCGTGGATCTGCAGGGTGAAGTGACCTACTCTACCGGACTGCCTGACCCAGTGGACGCCCTTGCCGGGCACATCAACCAGGGCAAGCGACTCGGCCGGATTGGATGCGTTGTAGCTGGTACCCAGAAGGGCAAAGGTGGTCGGCGGACGCGGAGGAGGAGGCGGAGGAGGAGGATCCCCTGTCCGCGTGTCCACGGGCGGGCGCGGCCCGGCCGTAGTGCGCGGCGGCGGTGCCGGCGGGTTCAAGATGCGTGCCAGCGCCCTTGCCTGGGAGACCAGGGGTGAAACCTTGTTTCGACGGCGCGAACCGGCCGTGTTGGCCTGCGAGAGTTTCTCCAGCACGCTGGGGGTGCTCAGGAACGCCTCGACTGCGTCGTCCCTGCGGAACCCGAAGAAAAAGGGGAAGGCCAGCAGCCCGATCGCCACAATCGCCACCAGAATGCTCGTTATGCGCAATGTCTTTACCATAACAGCCTCACTGTCTGCTGTTTATTTGACATTGGCGGGGGCATTTGGTTCCGGCCAGTGGACGATTTTTTCGAAATACTCCGCCTCGTTGCCGGCGTAATGGACGCTGTTTTCGGGCGTATGGCAGTCCTCACAGCTGCTCTGCGGCTCGGCCGGGGCGGCCGCGCCGGCGGTCGCAACGTGTGCAGAACCGGGTCCGTGGCAGTTTTCACAGCCCACGTCTTTGAGATTCGGCGTCTGCCGGGGCGTGATAAAGCCGCCTTCGTAGTCAAAGCCCACGACATGGCAGACAACGCACTCCGGGTCGTACTGGGAGCCTACCTTTTCCAAAGTCTGGTAAGCGTTGGCGTGCCTCTGCAAGCTCCACTTTGAGTATTCGTACCCGTGGCAGCCCCGGCAGGTCTCGGAGCCAACGTACCTGAGCCCGTCGGCAAGCGGATATCGGGGGTGCCTGACGAGCAACTCGGATACCTCAAGAAGACGCTGATAGTCGCGGTACAGCTCAACGAGCGAGCTTTCGGCAGGCAGCGTATCAAGCACCGGGACCGCCCCGAAGCCAAGCCGGGGTCGTCCGTCCTCCCCTGAGCCGGTCACCTCCACCTTCAGCACGTACCTGCCGTACCGGCCCGACGAGACCACCAGGGGACCGCCCGCCTTGGCCGGGCGAAGCCGCTGCGGCTCATCCGCGACGGGTGGACACACAAGGCAGTCCACCAGGCCGGTCCGGATAATGGCGTCAATGCTCCCGGCGTCGCAGTGGTCGGCCAGTAACACATTGACGCCGACGGCGTTGCTATCGGTCGGGCGACGCAAGAGCTGCGGCAAGAGCCCGATGGCTTGCTTCTGGGCATCGAACGCCGCGACAGTCAGCACAACGGTGCGGTCTTTCAGGCGAAAACGCTTGCTGTAGCTGGAACTCATATTCGGCTCGGACGCACTTATGAGGGCGAAATGCGACTGCACTTGCTCGACAAGTCCCTCCTGCTCCATCAACTGAAGCTCCTGCTGCTGCAGTACCAGCACATCGTACTGGAGGCGTCGCAGGGCCTCGAGCATGATTTCGAGCTTGATCCGGCCCTGCTGGTCCGTTCGGCTGACCAGATGACCGGCATCGACCACCAGGCGCCTCGAGCGGGGAACGCTTGAGAGGATCGCCGCCCGCTTCTCAAAGCCGCCCAGCTGGCCTGCCGAGCAGCCACAGGGTCGTAACTGGCCCAACTCGTAGCCTGTGAGGAAAATGGTGACAGCCTCGGCCCCGGCCGCCATGCCGGGGCGGGGCTGGCGCGACACGCTGACAGCGCACGAAGCCGCTATTGCCAGCACTAAAAAAGGATAGAACTGCCGCATACTACACTAAGCCCAATGAAACGCGGCTGACCCCGCTCTACTGTGTCACCCGATACAGCCCCCGACAGTCGATCCGAATCTTCGGCCCGTCTTTTATCTGGACAAAGAGAACATCGGTGAAAATCCTCCTTCGCCGGTCGTCATCCCGCGGCGGCGGAGTTATCTCAAGAGTGAACTTATAACCGTTGTTGTGCTCGCCTTTTTCCATTGAGAGCACTTTGATCGTGCCCTTTTGGGACGACGTCGACTCCACCTCGAACTGCTCGTCGTAGTTGTTGAGCACCCACACACCCTTGCGGACAACCGGCTTGTTCGGCTCCGCATCGCGGATGATTATCGACCGGGGCTGGGTCTCAAACCTCGGGACCACCGTGAACGGCACATAAATCATCTTGCACTGCGGGTGGTTCACGCCGATTCGTATCGTGCCTCGCGTCGCTCGGCGCAGCTTCGAAAGGTCCACCTGCGGTTCAAGAGTAAATTTGCTCTTTTTCTCAGACTTATCGAACTCGGCGGTTATGGCCCCGCTGGTGGCCGAGAAGCTGGTTATCGCGAAAGGCTCGCCGTCAACGCTTGAGACAGTAATAGGCACGATCCCCGCGTTGTCACCTTTCAGCATAAGCTGCAGCCTGGCCGGCTCAGCTTTGACCTTCTTGACAATCACACCCTTGACGTGCAACGGCACGCGCTTGTTATTGGGATCGTTGGTGCTGACGTAGATGCTCTTGGCGAACTTGCCGGCGTAGCTGCCGGCATGGTACTTGACCGTGATGCTGCCGCTCTCGCCCGGGCCGTACGTCTTCTTTTTGAGCGTCGGCACGGTACAACCACACGTGCTGCGGATCTTAAGAATCTTCAGCACTGCATCACCGGTGTTCTTGAACTCGAACTGGCAGGTATTGGTGCTGCTGGGCGCGACCTCGCCAAAGTCGTGGACAGTCCGCTCAAATGCGATCCTTGGACCGATCTTGCCCTTCTGCGAGCGTGGCTGCTTCGTGGCCGTAGCGGCGACTTCGGACGGCGGTGTTTTCGGCATCGTCTGCTCAGCTTCGTTCTCACCAGGGCTTGCAGATGGTAGTTGGGCTTGAGTACCCGCATCTTTCAAGGCAACCGGCCTTTCCGCCGAGACTTCGGACTTTTCCGCTGTTTGCTGCTGGCAACCACAGGCGGCAAGCAGAAGCAAGGCGATAAAGCCTATGCCGAAGGTGGTATAGTATTTCATAATTCACGTCTCCCAGCTGAACTTAATACTCCAATATCCGGTGCCCGTCGGCGGCCCTCAAAGGGCCTGACAAACGCTGGCACCGTAATAAACGTCGGCCATTCGACCAGGGTTCGTTAGTATACCAGAAAAGAACGGCCCCGCAAGTACAACCGTGGCACTATCAGCTCCCCATCCTGGTGACGGTGTTGTGGAGCTGCAGGGGCGGGGGCTCTGCCTTGTTTGGGAGATATCCTGCTAAGACTAAGGTTCTAATTTAACCCATTACATATTCGTCATATGGCCGTGGCCTTTGTGAATACTCTTGCTGGAGGCGCGTGTAAGTCCTTTGCCTGCGGGGGCTTAGCGCCACGCGGAGCCATTCTTTTCTTGTGGAAAACCTGTTAGATGATTGGTTAAAAACCACCATATTCTCCGGCTCTATGCGCTGGGGGCTGCTTATTCCTTCTTGCTGGCGTTGGCCGCCAACACCCTGACAACAGGTTATCCACAACGTAGCGTTGTCTCCTGCTTGGGTTCCGTAGGGGGTTTTGGCTTGCACGCCACCAGTCTTTCCTGTTTAATTTCACTTCCCCCGGGGGCCGGCGGGGCAGACCGGCAGGTCCCAAGGGTCTTAAATGTAGCTCGGCAAACAAGTTAGTGTGATCAGGCAAGGGAACAAACATGAAGCTGGACCCTACAAAGATGCAGGACTGGCAGATCGCTGCGGCCGCCGAGGAATCGATGAAGCCCCCGGCCAGGCTCGCGGCTGAGATGGGCCTTAAAGACCAAGAGCTGCTGCCGTACGGGCGCCAACTGGCGCGAGTGGACTTCGCAATGGCTTATGAGCGGCTGAAAGGCAACCCGTCGGCGAAGTACATCGACGTTACGGCCATCACCCCGACGCCGCTGGGCGAGGGCAAGACGACCACGGTCATCGGGCTGATAGAGGGCCTCGGCAGGCTCGGCAAGCGGGTTACCGGCGCCATCCGCCAGCCCAGCGGTGGGCCTACGTTCAACATAAAAGGCTCGGCGGCCGGTGGTGGCCTGGCACAATGCATCCCGCTCGTGCCGTTCTCGATTCGCCTCACCGGTGACATCGACTGTATCACCAATGCCCACAACCTGGCTATGGTGGCACTGACCGCGCGGATGCAACACGAAAGGAATTACGACGACGCGAAGCTGGCCCAGCGGAATCTCAAGCGCCTGGACATAGACCCGAATCGGGTGCAGATGAAATGGGTTATGGACTTCTGCGCCCAGGCCCTGCGGAACATAACCATCGGCAAGGGCGGGAAGATGGACGGCTACGAGATGGAGTCGGGCTTTGCCATATCCGTATCGAGCGAACTGATGGCGATACTCGCGCTGGTCAAGGATCTGAAGGATCTGCGCCGCAGGATAAGCAAGATTGTCGTGGCCTACGACAAGAAGGGCAACGAGGTAACGACTGCCGACCTGGAAGTGGACGGCGCGATGACCGCGTGGATGGTTGAGACGCTCAACCCCACGCTGCTGCAGACCATAGAAGGTCAGCCCGTGTTCGTTCACGCCGGTCCCTTTGCAAACATTGCAATAGGCCAAAGCTCCATTATCGCCGACCTGCTGGCCACGAAGCTGTCCGATTATCACGTTACCGAAAGTGGCTTCGGTGCGGACATCGGGTTCGAGAAGTTCTGGAACCTCAAGTGCCGGATGTCGGGGCTTGTACCGAACGCCGTGGTTATCGTCGCGACGATTCGGGCGCTGAAGATGCACGGGGGCGGGCCGGTGGTAAAACCGGGTCTGCCGCTTAGTGACGAGTACAAGCGGGAAAATCTGGAGCTGCTGGAGGCCGGTTGCGAAAATCTCGTCGCGCACATTGAGACGGTCAAGAAAAGTGGGGTCAAGCCCGTGGTTTGTATCAACGGCTTTTACACGGACACCAAGGCGGAAATCGAGATGGTCCGCAAGGTCGCAGAACAAAACGGCGCGCTTGTGGCGTACTCCGAGCACTGGCTCAAAGGCGGCGAGGGGGCGGTCGAACTGGCCGAGGCCGTCATAGAGGCCTGCAACCAGCAGAATCACTTCCGCTTCCTCTACGAGCTTGACGCTCCACTGAGGAAGCAGGTGGAATTGATCGCCAGGGAGGTCTACGGCGCCGACGGCGTGGAATACTCACCGGAGGCGGTGGAAAAGGCCGAGGCACTTGAGGCCAACAAGGAGCTGCAGGGTTTCGGAACGTGTATGGTCAAGACCCACCTGAGCCTGTCGCACGACCCGGATGTCAAGGGTCGGCCGCGCAACTGGAAGCTGCCTATCCGGGATTTCCTGCTGTACAAAGGTGCCGGTTTTATCGTCCCGATTGCCGGAACGATTAAACTTATGCCGGGGACCTGTTCGAACCCGGCCTTCAGAAGGATTGACGTGGACCTCGAAACAGGCAAAGTAACTGGTGTTTTTTAAGACGCCCCCGCGGGCAGGGGCCGGTTCAACAAGCTATCGGAGTCGAAGAAATGGCTGCAAAGATTATCGACGGCAAACAGGTCGCACAGACTATGCGCGAGGAACTCAAGCAGCAGGTCGAAGACCTGAAAAAGCAGGGTATCGTCCCCGGGCTTGGTGTGATTCTTGTCGGCGAGGACCCGGCGTCACAGTCGTACGTTCGCGCCAAGGAGCGTGCCTGCGAGAAACTCGGCATATACTCCGACGATAACCGTTTGCCTGCTGAGACGCAGCAGCAGGATTTGATCGCGCTCATTGGGCGGATGAACAACGACCCCAAAATCAACGGCATCCTCGTACAGTTGCCGCTGCCGAAACATCTCGATGAATCGCAGGTCCTGCTGGCGATAAATCCCGACAAGGACGTGGACGGTTTCCATCCGATGAACATCGGGAAGATGGTGGCCGGCCAGAAGGCGTTTCTGCCGTGTACGCCGCACGGCGTGGTGCAACTGCTGCAGCGAAGCGGCGTGACGATCGAGGGTTCCCACGTTGTTATCGTGGGCCGCAGCAACATCGTCGGCAAACCCCTGGCCAACATGCTGATCCAGAAGGCCCCCGGTGGAAACGCCACGGTCACGGTCTGCCACACCCGCACGAGGGACCTGCGCTTCCACACGCTGCAGGCCGACATACTCGTTGCCGCAGCCGGCAGGCCCAATACCATCACCGCCGATATGGTCAAGGATGGCGCCGTGGTGATTGACGTCGGCGTAAATCGGGTTGACGACGCCGGCAGCGAGAAGGGCTACCGACTTGTCGGGGACGTTGACTTCGAGGCGGTGAAGGAAAAGGCCTCGCTGATTACACCCGTGCCGGGCGGGGTGGGGCCGATGACGATTACCATGTTGCTTTTCAACACGGTCGAGTCGGCCAAGAGGGCCGCCGGGTTGGCCTGACTGCAGTTACCGGCGCACGGACCTGTGTCGGCTGGCTGAGAGTTGCCGGGGCTTACCGGTTTGCGTCGGCCGGCTGGGTTGTTTTCGGGCCCAACAGTCCCTTCAGCCCGCCCGTTATTTGCTTGCCTATGTCGGTACCCTGCTTGAGGGCTTTTTGGCCCTGGTCCAGCAGTTCCTTTGACAACTGCCCGGCCTTTTCCAGCGAGGCCTTGACCGGTGCGACTATCTGCTCAGGCAGCACGCCGGCCCCCTGCCGGGCCACGCCCGCAGCTATCGCGACCAGTATCTTGCCCGCAAGCGCGGCAGTGTCGAGCTTGTTGTCTGTGCCGAGGTTCTGCATTCGAATGGGGTCCAGTTTAAGCGTTACGGTGTCGGCCTTGCCGGGCACCGGCAGCAGCTTGACCTTTACGGTTACGTTGGTCAGCTCCAGGTTGTCGATGTGCAGCTTCTTGCCCGATGGTTCGGCTGGACCTTCGCTGCCGCTGCCGATGTTGCCGATTATGTCCTGCAGATTGTTGCCGGATATGCCTCGCTGCTCGAGTGTGACGACCACGTTATCGAGCCTGATATTCCTGATGTTGACCGTGTCGGTCAGCAGCGAGCCTATGTCCACCTCGACGGATCCGTCGCCCAACTGTAGCAGGTTTTGAT
>CAYSBK010000123.1:0-7440 GCA_964429265.1 uncultured Pirellulales bacterium
CGACTCCAACGCCTTTGCGAATCGCTCCAGGTATCAATTCAAACGCTACGGCAAGACTTTGGCGTGTTCTTACCACAACATCCGTCAAACGGGTACGTTCATTCTCGCAATCTCAGCATAGCTGAAAACCGGCCCGTCGGTGCATACGTATTTGTCGCCGATATAACAATGCCCGCATTTGCCTACGCCGCATTTCATATGGCGTTCCAGCGTGGTGATGACGTCCTCGGCGCTCCAGCCGGCATCCAGCACTTCTTTGACGGTAAAATGGATCATAATCGGCGGCCCGCACACAAAAACTTTTTGCCCGCGTTTATCCTTGATCCGTTTGATTAACGTCGTCACCACACCCACGTTGCCGCTCCATCCTTCCTGGGCCTTGTCTATGGTCGTGGTGACGGTCACTCCTTCAATCTGGCTCCAGCGTTCCAACTCGTCTGCAAAAACAATATCCTGCATCGTTCGCGCACCGTACAGTACCGTCAGCTCACCGTACTCGGGGCGCTTATCGAGCACGTACCTGATGCACGAGCGAAGCGGCGCCAGTCCTATCCCCCCGGCGATGAAAACCATATCCCGACCGGTCAGTCCCTCGACCCCAAAATTATTCCCATAAGGCCCTCTTATGCCCAGCTCATCGCCTGCCTTTAGTTCAGCGATCGCAGATGTAACCTGCCCTGCCTTGCGGATACACAACTCCAGACGGTTCTTCTGCGTCGGGCTGGAGCAAATCGAGATAGGCGCTTCGCCCACTCCCAGCACCGAAACCTGCACAAACTGCCCCGGCCGGTAGCTGTGTTCCCGTTGCCCTCCATCCCCGGATTTGAATTTCAACCCGTAAAGCCGGGTATCGTGTGTCAGTTCCTTTACGTCCTCGATAACCGCCGCCCTGGGAATGTAAAGCTCCTCGTTGAACACGCTAAGCTCCCCGTTCAATCTTTATGATATTCTCAAGCCAGTTGACGTTGCCGACACAGGCAAGGTTGCATCGGCCACAGCCCGTACAACCACTCATCCCGAACTCGTCAACCTGTTGAACCAGCTTGTGCTGGTACTTCCGCTTAACCATCTCCGCCCGGCTGCTTACCGGGTCGCTGCCACCGGTCATCCGGGTAAAGCCCCTGAAATAGCACGCGTCCCATTGGCGGGTCCGCCTTTGTGTCCCATCCGGCAATGCCCCATCGGCGACCGTATAACACGAGCACGTCGGACATAGAAACAAACACAGCCCGCAGCTCTGGCAGCGCCTACCGATGTCCTCCCACAATTCCTCGCGGACCCGGTCCCGCTTAAGATTCTCGTAGACCTTTTCCATCTCGAATTTCTTGCCCGGCTTTTTCGCCCTGGCAAGCAACTCCACGATGTCAACGTCGATGCCCCGACCGAAAAAGTACGCATACCGATTAAACAGCTCCAACCCCTTTTCCGAGCCGACCTGAACTGCATACTCACCGCCCAGGTCGACAAGCTGGATGTCGAAACCCTCCGTCAGCACCGGCCCCGTCTCCGTCGACGTGCAGAAGCACTGCTCGAAAAGCTGCGAACACGCAAGCGATATCAAGACGGACTTTCTTCTTTTTTCAAGATAGTAATTATCCTCAAACTGCCGCTCGTAGAACTTATCCAGCAGCTCAATCGCCTTCACCTCGCAGGACCGCACGCCGAATAACACTATATGCTCGTCGCTGCGCCGCGGCCTTATTGAGTCGTTAGACCGACCTTGAAAACCGAACATGCACTCACTCTGCGGAAAGAAAAACTCCTTCGCGGACGTTGTGCTGTTCTCGTAATCCGGGCATATTTGCTTCGCATCGGTCACCGGCCGGAAATTAACATCGCCGTACGTCTCGTCCCGCACCGGCGCTATAAGCGTTCTGTCACGGGCCACACGTTGCAAAAACTCCGGCAACTTCTCCTTCTTGATTGAGGCGCTCTGGATTTCGATTTTCGACACGACAGGCATTCGGACCCCTCTTTAACTGGCTGTTTTCTCCAGCTTCGCGGCACAGACCTTATACTCCCCGATTCTTGATATCGGGCAAAAAGCGTCTATTGTGAGAACGTTCGCCGGCAGCTCCGCATAGTGGAACGGCATCCACAAAACACCGACTTTGACACGCTCAGTGGCCCTGGCCTTTACCGTCAAACGACCCCTTCGCGTCAAAACCGTGCACTGCTGCCCATCGCGAATGCCGAACTTTTCAGCATCCGCGGGGTTTATCTCCACGAACATATCCGGAAACTCACGGTCCAGCAGGTAAGTCCTCCTGGTAACGGTGGCGGTGTTCACAAAAAATCGCATAACCCCCGTACTGAGAATAAACGGATATTCATCATCCGGAACCTCCGCCGGCGGAGCGTGCTCGACGGCGTGAAACCTTCCCAGCCCCCGCACGAACTTGTCCTTGTGCAGGTATTTCGTGCCGGGATGCTCCCTGTCGGGACAAGGCCATTGAAGCCCGAAGCCCCGAATCCTCTCATGGCTTATCCCGCCGTATATCGGCGTCAGCGAGGCTATCTCATCCATCACCTCCGCCGTGCCGCCGTAATTGAACCGCCCTTTCATTCTATTGGCAAGCTCACAGATTATCCGCCAGTCGGGACGGCTCTCACCCACAGGCTCAATCGCCTTGTTGACAAGCTGCACGCGCCGCTCGGTATTGGTGAACGTGCCGGTCTTTTCGGCGAAACTGGCTCCGGGCAGCACAACATCCGCCAGCTTGGCGGTCTCCGACATATACAGTTCCTGTACGGCCACAAACTCCAGCTTCTCAATCGCCGCCCGAACCGCCGTGATGTTCGGCTCGCTGATCACAGGATTCTCCCCGATTATGTAAAAGGCCTTCATCCTGCCCGCCTCGGCCTGCAAAACCATATCCGTCGTCGTAAGCCCGGGCGAGCCGTTCAGCTTCACACCCCAGGCCTTTTCAAACTTCCCGCGCACCACTGGGTCCTCAACCTTCTGGTATCCGGGAAAATAATTTGGAAGCGCCCCCATGTCACAGGCGCCCTGAACGTTAGCCTGGCCGCGAAGCGGATTGACCCCTGCCGAGACAATGCCGACATTGCCGGTCAACATAGCGAGGTTGGCAACGCTCATAACATTGTGCGTGCCGACCGTGTGCTCGGTTATCCCCATCGTATAAACGATAGCGGCCGGCTTGCTCCGTGCGTACAGCAACGCCGCCTCAATAATAAGCTCGGCACCAACACCAGTAATCGCGGCGGTGGACTGCGGAGTGTATTTTTCGACGGTTTTCTTGAGCTCTTCAAAGCCTTCCGTGCGCCGTTTTATGAATTCTTTGTCCTCAAGGCCTTCCGACAGAATTACATTCATCATGCAATTCAGAAGCGCTATGTCCGTCCCCGGATAAAGCTGCAGGAACACGTCCGCATATTCCGCAAGGTCGGTCCTTCTCGGGTCCGCAACCACCAGTTTTGAACCGTTGTCTTTCGCCGTGCGGATTCGCCAGCCGATCAAGGGATGCGCCTCCGGAGCGTTGGCTCCGACGGCGAATATGCACGCCGCATCCTTCAGTTCGTCTATCGAATTGGTCATCGCCCCAGACCCGAACGCCCGCACCAACCCCGCCACCGAAGGCGAGTGACACGCCCTGGCACAGTGGTCGATGTTGTTCGTACCTATCACGGCCCTGGCAAACTTCTGCGCCAGGTAATTCAACTCGTTCGTGCACCTGGCCGACGACCAGATGCCGATCGAATCCGCCCCGTACTTTGCCCTGATTTGCGACAGACGCTCCGCGACCAGCCCCAAAGCTTCATCCCAGCCCGCACGTTGGAATCGTCCGTTCTTCTTTATCAACGGATGTGTTATCCGGTCGCCGCGAACGACCGGCTCCCAGGCCGTGGCCCCTTTTACACACAGCCGCCCCTGCGAGACCGGATGATTCTTGCTCGGCGCGACCCCAACAAGTTCAGTGTCCCGCACCTTCAGGTAATAACCACACCCGCACCCGCAGTAGGGACACGTGGTCGGTACGTACTCAAAATCCATTCAAAGCCCTTGTTTCGTCGCTCACCACTACTGTCTCGCCGCCGGCAGCACCGCCTGAAGCTGGACCTTGGCAGCCCGAAGCTGCTCCACGAGGTGCTGGTCGGCTCCAACCACACCCCGGCCCTCCAGGTCCGCCTTCTGAACCGCCGGATTATACGCCACCGCTGCCAGCACAGCGGTATTCAACTGCGACCTTATTGTCTCTATCTGCCCGGCCCCGGCAATCTTGTTAAGCACCGCCGCCGTATAACCAACACCAAGCTCCGTCGCCATTTTCGCGATTCTGTTGGTGGTTTCAATGCTCCTTTGGCCCGGCTCGGTCACCACCACCAGCGCGTCAATACCCTGGATGCTGGCTCTGCCCATAAACTCCACACCCGCCGCCAGGTCCACCAGCACTATTTCGTCCCGCTGAAGAAGCGTATGGCTCAGCAACGCCTTCAAGAATGCACCCTCCGGGCAGGCACAGCCGGCACCGGCCTGTGTTATCCCACCCAGTACAAGCAGCTTCACGGTTTTATCTGCGTCTGCGACCGGCACCTCAACGCTGAATCGCTCCGGTAAGTCCGCAACCTCCGGATTCAACCGAAAATACGCCCCCACGCTGCCTCGCTCAGTCCCGGTCCGCTCTGCAATCAACTGCTTCATATTGATCAAAGGCTCGGGACTCTGTTCGGCGCCCAGTCCGAAGGCCATCGCGAGGTTTGTATTCGGGTCCGCATCAATTGCAAGCACCTCAAAGCCGTCCGCCGCGAAAAGCTGCGACCACACCGCGCAGACCGTCGTTTTGCCGACTCCGCCTTTGCCGCCGATTGCTATCTTAAGACCCATTATCTACCCACAACCCACAACTACCGACCGGCCGGATACCATTATAACCCAAACCAATCGGCCTGTCTCGCTGGCTGTTGGATTATCCCGGCCTTTGGAGGCGCAGACGCACATCCCGACCGCCTCTACCGGCCGCGAATTGCCACCGCATTACCTTGTGCTTTCCCCCCAGTGGGCGCCCATAGTCTGAAGGTCGAACAGATTAACACGCCAGTCGCCGTTGACGTCACCGCAATCGCCGCCGTAGCGGCAGCGAGTCAGCCAGTTGTCTGCCAGAAGCTTCAGGTCCCGCCAGTCAACGACGCAATTCAGGTCGGCGTCGCCGGCGGGCGGCTCGCACACAGGCCTTAGCCTAAGCTCACTGTAGGGCCGGCCGTTGCGCATATGAATCGCGAAAACGTCTATCTTGCTCGGCTGGTCACTGCTGTCCTCATCGGTCCAGGTGTAGGTCCGGTCGTTGAGTGTTATCGATAGTTCCACCTCGCTCGAAGACAACCTCTCCAGCGAAATCGTCCACAGCGACCACTCGCCCGGCGGCAGCTCAAAGCCCGGGATACGATCCTTCAGGCCGTCGTTGGTGGTAAGCAGGTTGCCAAGACCAACAGGTTTTTTCTGGAACATGCCCGTTTTGTGCACCTCGCCGGTACAGTCGACCCAGCGTGTGGGTTCGGCCTCCATATTGGGCCCAAAGCGCCACCCATAACCTTTATAGCCCTCAAACACCGAACTGCTGACATCAAAGCCGTCGTGCGTGATGTACTCGCCGTCGGCCTCAAACAGGCCCGCACGCATATCACTCGTTCCCGCTATACAGGTGATATCATCATCAAAACAATACAGCTCGCAACTGAAGCAATCCGGGCAGTCGTGCTGGCCGTCGGTCATCCACCAGTAGGTAATCTCCACGTAGTCGCCGGGACTGCTGAGGGGCTGGTCCGGCAGCCGGGTTATTATCTGCCCGCCCTTTTCCGGATCCCAGCGAAGTGCCCCGTCCACCACCGTCAGCGGGCTGGGATAGTCGGAATAAAACCACACCAAATCATCGAATCGGATACCCTCGTCGTCATCGACAATGGTGTAAGTATGCTGGTTGTTGCTGCCCAGCCGGGCGTTGCCGCCTGTAACATTCGAAAGCTCGATGACGACCGTCTCGTCTTCTTCAGTATCGGTGTCGTCCACCACCGAAATCTGGATGTTCTCGCTGACATCAAAGGGCGCAAACTGCAGCGTTCCCGTGCCCAGCAGCGTGTAATCAACGCCGCCCGTTGCCGTTCCGCCAACAACCGCATAATCGACGCTCACCGTGCTGTCTACCGGTGCCGACAACACCACCGGGATGTTGTCCGTGCCGGTGCCCTCACTGTCGCTGCTTGCGGTGCTGGCGAACTCCACCGTCGGCCGCGGGTCAATTATCGTGTAGGTATGTCGAGAAACACCGCCCAGCATCACCCCCCCTCCCGTGGGGTTCGAAAGCTCTATGATTATCGTCTCGTCGTCCTCGTCGAGACCGTCATCCAGTACGATAATGTTGATCGTGTTGATCGTCTGTCGTGGTGCAAAGCTTAACGTCCCGTCGGACAGCAGATAATCCGTCCCACGCTCGGCTGTACCGCCGACAACCGCGTAATCAACGGTTACCGCCTCGTTGACTTCCTCCGACAGCACCACGGTTACCTCGGCCACGTGCGCGCTTTCCACTTCGCCCGATGATGGCTCGTAGAAGCTGACGACCGGGCCGGAAAGCTCGAGTGTAAAACCATTCATAAACACCTGGCAACCCGGGCACCCCCCATCGGGGCCACGATACCGAAACGAAACCTCGCCACCTGTCGGAACAAAAATGAACTCAGCGGGGTTATCCATAATTGCGTGGTTCTGAACGATGCTGCCGGGTGCACTTATCACCGTCGCACCGCTGACCGTCACTGATGGAATAACGGTATCACCCTCGTCAGAGCGGTTATGAAAGCTCAGCAGCCTATAGGTCGCACCGCTCGCCAGGTTATTCAGCGTCAGAATAAAATCGGAGCCGGGACTTGTATTTTCATCGTTGGCGAAAAGCAAGTCTGCCTCGACATCCGCAAGCAAGCCGCTGCCGCCCGGGTTTCGGCACTCGCAGACGCCCGGGTTGCCGGTTGCAAGTGTCACGTCGATGCCCGTGCCGCCGACGTTTGTGAAAGTCCCGCAGCTATCCAGAGCTGTCCACCCGCTCTGCAGTGGGCCGCAGCCGCCCACGTCGCACTGCAGCAACACAGCCCCCGCCTGCACAACGCCGGGCAACCAGAACACCATAGCAATAGCCGCCACCCGCCACGCCATGCCGCGTTTCTCATTCCTATCCTTGTCCAGCATCATTGCACCCCCTTTCACGGTCAGCGGTGGTCCTGGAGCCAGTGGTTTGCCAGAATCGCAAAGTCACGCATATCGACTCTCAGGTTCTCGTTGAGGTCGCCACACTGCCAACCCCACAGACATTGGCTCAGGTAGAGATCTGCAAACTCTCCCACGTCCTTCCAATCAACCACGCAGTCATGATTAAGGTCAGCCCCGTCCAGCACCGCCTGTGGCTCGGGCAACGTTGTCTCTCCTACGTA
>CAYSBK010000124.1:0-5474 GCA_964429265.1 uncultured Pirellulales bacterium
CCGTTGCCACGGTGCCGGTACCTGGTTTTCGGCCGGCCGCCGGCGGATATCGGCGTTTCATCCGGGGGGATTGTGAAGAACCAGGTGTTGGTGGACTGGCGTGCGAATCACGCGGTGCTGAAATACGTCAACCTTGGCAACCTGTTCGCGGCCAGGAGCTGCGTGCTGGAGCTGCCGCGCGACGCGGAGGTTCTGGCGGAGTTCAACGACACGCCGGCGGTGGCGGTTCTTCGCAGGGCCGGCAGCGCACTGGTGCTGGTAAGCTTCAACGTGCTGGAGAGCAACTGGCCATTTGAGCCGAGTTTTGTCGTTTTTTGCTACAACGCCCTCGGTTACCTATCGACGGAGTTCGGTCTGACCCAGCAAAACAACCTGAAGGTGGGGGCGCCGATTGTGGCCGAGGGTTTTGCGGCGGGCGCGATGGGGAGCTTCGAAGGCCCCGGAATGGAGGCACTGGAGGTGCGTGCGGATGATTCCGGAACGATTCGGCTGGCGGAAACCGAGCAGGTGGGTATCTACAGCCTGACCGTTGCCGGTCGCGAGCCGATGCTTTACGCGGTGAACCTGCTTGACTCGGCCGAGAGCGACATTTCGCCGAGGCGTGTGCTGAACCTGTCGGGCGAAGAGATAGCGTCGAAGCAGCCGGCCGTATTGCGTGCGAACATCCCTTTCTGGCCGTTTCTGGTGCTGGCGGCGCTTGGGCTTGCGTTTGTTGAGTGGGTGGTGTATAATTCGAAAGTGCGGATTTGAAGCGATTATGTCGGCAGATACTGAGGGTTCTTGAGATGCTGCGGACTGGTGTGTTTCTGTGCGTTATGTGTGCGGTTGTGCTGCCCGGGTTTTGCGCGGAGGAGTCGGTATTCAACATTGACTTTGCGTGCGGCTGGGCGGGGTACTTCAGGCCGGGCGAATGGACGCCGGCGACGGTCAGCATCAGCAGCACGCTGACCAAGCCTTTCCAGGGCGAGTTGAACGTTTCGGCACGGCAGGACAGCCTGAACACGATGAACATAACGCGTCCGTTTGTGCTGACGCCGGAGATTCCACTGCATATTCCTCTTGCACTTCGGCTGGCTTTTGCGGCCGACCGCTGCCGGGTGGTGGTCAGGAACGACCGCGGCCGGACGGTATGGCGGCACGACTACAGCCTCTGGGATTATTCTCGCCGGAACAGGTACCTTACGGTTGTGGGGGACGTCGATTTGCTGGTGGGGCTGGTGGGGGCTCGGAAGTTCGGGCTTGCGCAGCTGCCAAAAAAGTCTGTGTGCATTACGAGCCGTGGCCAGGGGATGGTTTACCTCGGCGACGTGCTGCCTCGGCTGGTGCCGTGGGACTGGAGTGGTTTTTCGAGCCTCGATGTATTGATTCTGTATAATCCGGACTTCAGCCGGTTCAACCGGCACCAGGTGCAGGGGATGTGCGACTGGGTATCGAATGGTGGCAAGCTGCTTGTTGTGCTGGGAAGTGAACCGATACCGTCGGGAAGCGCCCTGGCGGAGATGCTTCCTTTCGAGCCGGGCCCTGCCGAGCAGACCGTGATAGATACGCAGGCACTGTTGCAGCTTCAACTGGACGCAGATGAGCCTGAGCGTGCGGTTTGCCGACCGCTGGCCGCGAAGTCTCGGCCGGGTAGCTGCTGCAGTGAGGTAAAAAGCGGGCGGCAACGGATATTCGGGGTAGGTTACGCCGGATTCGGGCGGGTGGCTGTGCTGGGTTTCGACCCTTCACGGCTAAGCGCTCGGCAGAGGCAAAGGTCGAGTCGTTTCTGGAGTCACTTGATATCAACGCTGCTGGACCAGCCCGAAGGCACGGCAACCCAGCCGCAGGCCGACGGCAACCCGCGCGGTGTTGAATTCCAGCTTGTGGGCGATGTGACGCATCCGAACGACGCCGATGGCGGCATCAAGCTGATTATAACTGGTCTTGATCCGGGGCGGTACAAGATGACGTCTTACCACAACAACCCTAATCGCCAGCATTCGCCCATTGACATCTGGGTCAACGGGTCGCTTTGTGCACGCCACGTAGCCCAATCAAGTGTCCGAGACGACCGGACCCCGGCGGCAAGGGCGGTATCGTCGTTTGTGGTGGCGGCCGACGGGAATGCGGTAGTAGAGTTCAAGCCGCGGGAATCACCGTATAACCGTCGTGCGGTCCTGTGTGGATTAGACCTTGCCAGGGTCGGGCCGAGGGGCACGTACGAGCGGCTGTTCGGGGTTGACATCGGGGCCAGAGGCCAGGCAGTCGCCCCGGGATATGTTGGTGTCGGGATGCATGCCGGGGCCCGGCCCAAAAGTGTGACATTCGACAGTTCGCACGGACTTCCGGAGGGGGTGACAATGACGCTGGAGCCGCTCAATCCGGACGATACGCTGCAGTTTAACCCGACGGCACCACTCAGGTCCAGGCCAAGACCCGGGGGCGAGTTGCCGTTCACGGCGGGCGTTTATCGCGGCATAAAGCACGTCGAGGACATTGACAGCGCCGCAGTAGACCCGGGGATGCAGCAGGTTTACCAGAACCAGTACAGGATGTCACTGGCCGACAGCGGCAGCAACGCCGTGATGCAGTACCTGTATGATATTGCGCAGATGAAGCCGTTGAGTATCTGGTGGGTGATGGGTCTGCTTGGGCTGCTGGCGGTGCTGCTGGGACCGGTGGATTATCAAGTTCTGAAGCGCATAGGTCGGCTGCCGTTGACCTGGGTCACCTGTGCGGTGTGGATTGCAGTTTTTACAGCCGGCGCGTATTACGGCGTGCAGGCGCTGCGCGGAGGCGATATGCAGGTGCGGGCGGTATCGGTGATTGACAGCGTGGCCGGCAGCCCGGAAGTGTGGACGACGCGCTACCTTGGGATTTTTGCGCCGCGCAGCGGGGACTACCGACTCCAGGAGACCGGGGCTGGTCGGCCGTGGGCCGGGCAATGGTGGTCCGGGATGGCGCCGAGCCAGGAATGGGCGAACCCCTACAGCACACAACTGGCGGGGCGGACCATCTACTACCTCCAGCAGGACGGCTACAACGCTCCCTATTCGGTGCCCATCAATATATGGGATACGCAGTGCTTGTGCTGCGAAGCCCGCGTCGAAAGCTGCCCTATAGAGGCCAAGGTCGAGAGGCACAACGGCCGGCTCATCGTCAACATCACCAACAACAGCGACAGCAAGATAACCAGGGGCTATGCGATGCTGGAAGGAAGGAGAGGGATATGGCTGGGGCAGGTCGAACCGCGCCAGAGCAGGCGGTTCCAGGGTGTTGCCAATGTCGGTGGGTTCCGCGAAGAGCCGATAGAGGAGCTGCTGCGGAGAGGGACGGAATACCGGCTGGCGCTGTCGGGTGCGTTCAGAGAAGAAAGGACGTTCGTTGCTCACGGATCTTTGAATCGCACGCTCGGGATACGGGGATACTTGAAGCAGGGTGCGGTACTGGTGTGTGTTGAGTTCGCCGATGCGCCGCTGCCGCTGGAAGTTGCGAACCGCCCGGGCAACTACACGCATCGGCAGGTAGTACGGCAGATTGTTTTTCCGAAGGAGGCAGAGTCGGCGGGATAGCGGCCGACGGCCCCGAGGCGACACGTAACATAACCGCAATACAGGTATCATTAAATTGTAAACGGACGAGGCTTAAAAATGATAGAAACAAAAGGGCTTACGAAGTACTACGGCAACCTCGGTGCTCTGGTTGATTTGAACCTGAACATCGAGACTGGTGACATCTTCGGATTCATCGGTCCCAACGGGGCGGGCAAAACCACCACGATGCGAATCCTCGCCACCCTGCTGGAGCCCACGCGAGGCAAGGCTTTTATCGACGGGCTGGACGTGGCGCGGCAGGGCAAGAAGGTTCGCAAGATTGTCGGGTATATGCCGGACTTTATGGGTGTTTACGACGACCTGAAGGTTTTCGAGTACCTCGAGTTCTTCGCGGCGGCGTTCGGGATTGAGCGCCGCCGTCGCAAGGCCATCGTGGAGGGGGTTCTCGAGCTTACGGACCTCAAATCGAAGCACGACGCGGACGTGGACAGCCTGTCGCGTGGTATGCAGCAGCGGCTTGGGGTTGCGAGGGTTTTGATTCACGACCCGAAGTTGTTGATACTCGACGAGCCTGCCAGCGGGCTGGACCCGCGTGCGCGGATAGAAATCCGTGAGCTTCTGCGCGAGCTGCGGCGGATGGGCAAAACGATAATGATATCGAGCCACATTCTCAGCGAGCTGGAAGAGATTTGCGACCACATAGGCATAATCGAGCAGGGCCGGCTGGTCTTCAGCGGCAGACTCGATGAGCTTATTTCCCGGCTTGGTCTTCAGTCGCGGGTGAGGGTACAGGTACTGAGGGACCAGGAAAAGGCGGTGGACCTGCTGTCGTCGCTGCCGCAGGTTCAGCAGGTTCAGGCGATGGCCGATGCGATAACGGTGACGTTCCGGGACGGGGAAAAGAACGACGGTATGATTGCGCGGACACTGGTGAACGGCGGGATCGACATCATATCCATCCAGCCTGAAAAGCTGAAGCTCGACGACGCGTTCCTGCAATTGACCAGAGGCGCGGTTCAGTAATCACCGGAGGTCTGCAGGAGCGGCAAAGAGCAATGATTGCGGCAGTAAGCAAGCTGGGCAAGGCACTGGCCCCTGGTCGGATTACCGGGCCGATTCTCACCAAGGAACTTCGCGTATCGAGTCGAAGGCGTCGCAACTACCTCTTGCGATTCGTGTACGTGGGCTTGCTGTGCGGATTCGTGGCGATTGTGTGGGTTACGGCGGTGGAACAAAGCGGGCTCGAGGACGCGACGGGCCGGCTGCAGTTTCCGTTGATGGCCGCGGCGGCACGGACGATCGTGGATAAAGTGATATGGTTCGTGTTTATATCGATGCAGCTTGTGGCGGTGGTTATGCTGAGCACTTCCATCAGGGATGAGGTCGACCATCGGACACTGGGGCTTTTGATGACCACGCCCATCAGCAGCATCCAGATTGTAACGGGCAAGCTGCTCAGCAAGCTGCTGCAGATTATGCTGCTGCTGGGGATAACGCTGCCGGTTCTGGCGATATTGCGTGTGTTCGGCGGCGTGCCGTGGTTGTTCGTGGTCGCCGGTCTTTCCATTACGCTGACGGCGGTGCTTTTTGCGGGAGTTTTGAGTCTCTATTTTTCGATAAGCAGCCGGGCCGCCTACGTGGTGATTCTCAAGACACTTTTCGTGCTGGCGTCTGCGTACTTTTTTGTGCCCTGGGTGATTGAGGCGCTGGGCGGGTCCCCCCCTCTTCTGCTCAACCCTTTTGTGACACTTGAGGTATTGAGCAGGCAGATGATATCCGGATCCGGGCAAGTGGCAACGTGCAGCAGCGTATTGCTTCCGCTACTGCCTATCCGTGCGGGTGGGATACTGGGGTGGTGGTGGCATTGCGCTATTATGCTCGTGGCTACGGTTTTGCTGTGGCTTCGGTCCGTGCAGGTGGTTCGGCGCGTGGCGTTGGCCC
>CAYSBK010000124.1:5574-7382 GCA_964429265.1 uncultured Pirellulales bacterium
ACGGTTTTGCTGTGGCTTCGGTCCGTGCAGGTGGTTCGGCGCGTGGCGTTGGCCCAGGCGGCGGGAGCACTTGAGCACGAGACGGGGCGGCTTGGCAAGCGGGCCGCTCGACGCAAAGAACGGCTTTCGCGTCGTGCCGTCAAGGCGGTGGATGGTTCGCCGATTATGTGGAAAGAGCTTTGCTCGCCGACGATTGAAGGGCCGGACGACACCAACAGCATTATCGGCCTTGTTGCTACGCTGGCGGCGCTGTTGTTTACGTACGCGATGGCTGGATACCAGAACTGTCTCCATTACGACCTTATGCAGATGGCGTACGTGGTGCTTTTCCTGTTTCTGGGGGCGGCGGTGACCGTAGTGTTGTCCGCATCGGCTATTACATCCGAAAAGGAGAGGCGATGCTGGCCGATTCTGCTTGGCACGCCCATCGGCGACTGGGAGATACTATGGCAAAAAGCAGCGGCGGTATTTCGGCGTTGCCTGCCGATATGGGCGCTTCTGGCCGGGCACGTGCTATTATTCGTGGTAATGCGATACATTCACCCAATGGCAATCCCGCAGGTTCTATTGATTGCGTCGTGGGTTGTGGTGTTTCTGGAGGGGCTGGGGCTTTATTTCAGCAGCCGGCTTAGCCGGACGACTTCGTCGGTGGTTGCAAGTATCGGCTTTGCGGTGACGCTGTGGGTTGTTTTGCCGATAATGCTGTTTTTATCGGCGCCCTTGACGCACGGCAGCGGCCCTGCGCTGACGGCGACGTCAATGAACCCGATTGTGCAGGCCACCGTGGTTATGACCGGCAGCGGCGGCGAAGCAAACGCAATGAAGGCGCCTGGCCAACTGTTGTACAACTGGCCGACCGGCCGCGCAGGGCTCGGTGAGTGTATGCGGATACTGGTGGTTAGCTGGGCGGCGTACGCGGCGGCGGGCTTATTCCTTGCGTGGCGGGCAAAGCGCGGTTTTCGACGGCACATATTCTGATTCTGGATAACGGGAAACAGTGAGTGGTGAGTTGCTGAGTGTTGCGGGTCGGCTTGCTTCGCTGTGGTGGCTGACGGGGCCTATTTTTGAAAAGGAGCTTCGTGTGGCCAGCCGCAGGAAGCGCAATTACGCGCTTCGTTTTTTTTACATCGCGGCGTTGACCTGCTTTGTCGGGTTTGCGTGGTTTGCGACGGCAGGCCGACCAGCAGGAGGTTCGCTGCTTCTTCAGGTATCCCGTACGCCCATGGCCGGGCTATATGCAACCAGCACCATAATCTGGTTTCAATTCATCGCGGCGCAGGTGATTGCGTCCGTGATGCTCAGTACGGCCATAAGCGACGAGATATACCGCCGGACGCTGGGCGTTTTGATGACCACGCCGATAACGGCCGTGCAAATCGTAATGGGCAAGCTATGCAGCAGGATGCTGCAACTGGTCCTGTTGCTTGCAGCGAGCCTGCCGCTGCTACTGGTTGTGCGGATGCTGGGGGGGGTTCCGTGGCAGCGGGTTTTCGCGGCGGTGGCGGTTACGCTGACGGCGGCGCTTTTCGTGGGGGCGGTGAGCCTGTTTTTCTCGATTTACCGCAACAAGGCGCCGAACGTGGTCAGCGCGACGGTTCTTGTCTGCCTGGGGCTGTACCTTGGGCTTCCGGCGCTTAACCAGGCGGTCAGCCAGTGGCAGGGTAAGCCGCTGGTATCGAATACGCTGCTTGGTTGCCTGAACCCATTTGTAATGATGGGCAGCATAACGGTGGTGCCCGGCAGATGGGGAACGACGGGTGCGTCGGTCCGCTGGCCGGTGCACTGCGCGGTGATGCTGGGGTTTTCGG
>CAYSBK010000125.1:0-1973 GCA_964429265.1 uncultured Pirellulales bacterium
GGGTTTCAGAGAAAGACGCTGCGTATCTTTTTGTTGTCAGCATCTGTTTTTCTGCTGGCGCTTATGACCACGCTGGATTCACTCGGAGAAAGACTCTCGCAGAGACAATCCAGACAGCGGGCGGAGGCACTGGAGATAGTAAGCGCAAATTCACAGACTTTTTACGGGCCGTCCTTGGAAATGCGTGAGAACGTGGACTTCCTTTTAACCCCGGCAATACTGGTTCAGGAAGCCATTGACCCGCAGGTAGTCATCACTTATCCGAACGAATAGCACACGAACTTTAAAGGGATTTGGAATGAAAGTAACGAATCTGAAACAACACGCCTTGCTGTTGATGCTTTTCGTAAGTTCAACGGCTACGGGTATGGCATTTGCCGGCGAAGTGGGTGGTAGTGTTCCTACAGGCAAAGATATAGGTGGAGGTGTTGAGTTTGACGTCGTAATAGTCGTGAACGCACCAATAGTGGGTTCGCACATCGCGATATTCGGTCATTACTGGGTTACTGCCGACCGGTACCGGTCGGAATATTACTGGACCGAGCCCTCCTGGATGGCCACGAACTTCTATTATCCCCCCTCGCTGACAATTACCGATGATAAGAGCAGCTTTTGCATATCGCATAAACTGTGGGACAAGCGCTGGGCTTACAAGAAGCCTCTGGCCGAAAGAGGCCCCTTTGGTTATATATGCAACGTTTATCCGGTAAATGACATCCGCTTTGCGGCACAGGAAGCGGCGGAGAGTCGTCTGTTTCTGCGGGACGTTGTGGCTACCGCCAGGGATAGGGCGACACTGGACCGGAACGGGCAAAGATACATAGAAGTCAGAAAGGGCGATAAAAGGTTCGGGCTGCACTGGAAGGATAAGCGCCTTGTCAGATGCGAATTGTACAGAGGGGAAGACCTGGTGAAAGTGGTTGATTACCAATACGACAGCGCCGGTTTGCTGCACAAACAGACCGTGCGTTTGGTCCAGCACAATATTCTCGTGGGCGACGAGAGCGACTCACCCCACAGGATACAGTATAACCAGCAGTTGTTTGAGTTCAAGTACCTGCCGTTTCCATATCACGCTGGAGACCGACTGTGCGAGGTTGAGTACAGGCCGGTCGGGTTGAACGGCACGCAAGTGGCGTTGCCTGTGAGCGTGGTGGTACGCGGTCCAGACAGGTCAGCCCCCCTGAGAAGTATCAGGTTCTATGACTACAAGTACCTGCCGGCGGACAATACGGGGGTCTTTGACAGCAACGATCTGGTGTATGGTTTCGACGAGAATTACACGAGGTGCAAGAAACTATATGTCCGGAAGAAGTGGCGAGCGGCGACGAAGAATCACACTACTTATGCTTTCAGTTCCTCTGAATTAGACGACTTACGCGCCATATATGAGACTTTTTTAGCGCAGTTCGCCAACGCAAGCAGGCTATGGGAGCGATTGAAGCTTGCAAAGATGCTGTGTCAGACGGCGATAATGCTTGAGACCGACGACGACGCCCTGTCATGGGCACAAACGTACTTTGAGTGCCTGCACAAGTTCGAGCTAAACGAGATGATTATAAAAAGCGGATTGGATTTGTGCAAGACGTTGGGATACTGGCAGGACGCGGATTTTTTGTCTAAGTTTATCCCTGTTTGGGTCCGCTGCTCGCTCAGGTATAACAGTCTGAAAGAGATGGTACCGTTTTTCGAGCGAAGCATGATGAAGCAGTGCAGCGGCCACGGCCGGTGGTACTTGTATTTGTTTTTGAACGAGGTGGCATCCAGAGCCGGATGCGACGCTGAGGCGGCCTTGAAATACGAATTATCATATTTCAAGAGTATGTGTATCCTGAGCACCGCTCAGAGGATGTATACCAAGAAGACTGACCGCGACATCGACATAGTGAAAATGACATATGACAGCTCGGATTTCGTAAGGACATTGGAGCAATCCGTCCAAGAGACGTTAAGGTTGGCCAGCGACGTCAAAT
>CAYSBK010000125.1:2073-7234 GCA_964429265.1 uncultured Pirellulales bacterium
GTTGTTGAGGATTGGTACGAGGTTGTAGTCGGCGGGGTTCAGTTCGGGCCAGGGCGGGGTGGTGTTGGCGTCGGTGAGGACCTGTGGGGTGATGAAGATGGTGAGGACGCTGTTTCGGACTTCCTTTTCCTGATGTTTGAAGAGGCCTCCGAGCAAGGGAATATTGGATAGGAGTGGCACCCTGGTGACGGAGGTGACGATTTCCTGCTGTCGCAGGCCTCCGAGCACGAGGGTTTGTCCCTGGCGGACGGTGACCTGTGTTTTGGATTCTCGGGTGGTCAGCTCAGGCAGGCCTGCCTCGCGGGTGAAAGTGAAGGTGCCGACCTGGACGTCCACGACCAGGTGAATCGTTCCGTCGTCGAGAACGGTTGGAGTGATGAGGCCCTCGGTGTTGGCGGAGATATCGCTTTTCTTTACGATGGGTCGGCCAGAGACGTCGAAGCCTTCGTTGAAGAAGTAATTGAGGGTTTTCTGGATTTGAATCTGCGATTCGGTTCCGCTGGTTGCGACGGTTCTTGGGTTTGCAAGAATGGTGCCCTGTCCGTTTTTGACGAGGGTGTTGAGGCGGATGAAGAATTCCCTGGGGAGGGTTCCGACTCCCTGGTAGAAGGACTGGCCCGCACCGGACAAGGTGGTGAGGCTGTCGAGGGCACCGGAGGGGAAGCCGACGCGATAATCTTCACCGGTTCCGGTGTGGGGGTATTTCTGGATGGGGTTTCCGGCGGGCTGGAAGAAGCCGAAGTGTCGCTCGGCATAGGTCCAGTCGAGTCCGAGCATCCTGTTTGCCTCGTCGGACAGTTCGACGGCCAGCATATCGACCAGGACGTGGGGTGCGCGCGTGTCGATGAGCTTGAGGTCGTGGCGAAAGGCATCGAGGACATCGGGCGGACCCTTGAAGATAATGACGTTTCGCGAAGGATTGAGGGTAATGTACTGTGCGTACTGGGGCGAAAGGGAGTCGACGGCCTCCTGGACGGTCATATGGCGGGGTCTGACGGTTTCGGTGACGAGGCCCTGCTGAGGAGGTTTTGTTTCGACGGCGGCAGGCGGCTGTGTGGTTTGCTCGGGCGTCGGCTCGGGCGAAGGTGCGGCGTATTCGGCAGGGACGGGCGGGCCGATATGTTGCGAAGCCTCGGCGGAGATTAGTCTGTCGGGCAGGTCAAGGCGGTAGACGTCGGGACGCCGGACGTGGTCTTCGCTACTGACTATTTCGCCGACGGTCAGCAGGATTGAGCGGTTGTCGGGTGAAAAGGATACATCGGCGATGTTTCCGCGGCTGGATTTGCCGAGGATTTCCTTGCGGTCAAGCTGCTGGTCGTAAACGAGCAGGTCGTGGAGTTTTCTTGTTTTGAGGTCGTAGATGGCCAGGACGGATTCGGGTCTTTCGAACTCGGGGTCGGCGCCCCAATTTTTCGCCCTAAAGCGTTCGCCGAGGAAGAGGATCTTGGTGCTGTCATAGGACCACTTTTCGGAGTCAAAATCGAAGTAAGTTCCTTTTTCCCTTGGGTAGCAGGTGGTTATTATTTCGTAGCCTCCGTTGACGGGGTCGATGAGGTAATAGGTTGGTATCTTGTTGCCCTGCTTGTCATACCTGTCACCTTTGGCGAGTATCCATCGGCCGTCCCAGGACCAGTAGATTTCCTCGATGTCAAGCTGTTCTTCGGTGACCGGGGTTGAGGCGTTGGTGAGGTTTCGCATTTCGGAGCCGTCGGGTCTGGCGATCCAGCAGTCCTCGACGTGCCTGCGGCGTTCGGTCTCGGTCATATCGACATCGTACTTGAAGGCGATCCATCGGTCGGTGGGAGACCAGCGCGGTTCGTCGGTTCGTATCGACTCGGCGCTTATATCGGTTATAGCGATGAAGTTTCTGCCGTCCGGGTCGACGGTTGCGAGGTCGTAGCTTCCGCCGCGGCTGCGGACCTGGACGCTGAGCCTCGGGGGCAAGTAGAAGTTCCATCTTTGCTCTTTAACCGAACCTCGGTCGGCGAGGATTCTCCAGGTCTTGCCGGATTGGACGTCGGCGACCCACATCTCGGAATTGCCGGAGTTCTGAGGTTTAATCCTGTAAGCCACGTAGCGGTCGTCGGGTGACCATAAAGGCCCATCGTCCTCGTCGAGGACGTCCTGGATGTAGGGTGCAGAAACCATAGTCGAGCGGTTTGTTGCGAGGTCGTATATGTAAACACCGGCCTGGCTCTGGTCGTTGTCGGTGTTGGAGAATTCGTAGGAAATCTTGTCGCTTTTCCAGGACCATTCGACGAAGAAGGGATTGCCCACCGGGGTTACGGCCCTGGGTTCGGTTCCGTCGGGCTTCATTATGAAGAGCTGGGTCTGGTTTCCGCCGGAGACTTCGCGGACGAAGGCTACCAGGTCGGCGTGGTAGGCCCAGGATACCGCTATTGACCTGCCGTCGTCGGTGAGTTTGTTCAAGGTAGCACCGTCGGCTATGAATTCTGCACGTGCGGCAGGTCGCAGGGCCGCCACAAACATGACCAACAGCAACGGCGCAACGACCCTGGGAGCCGGCAGAGCCCCCCTGCCGCCGCGAGGCGACGTGGGAGTTAAGGTTTTGGCGGTTATTTGCACGTTCGAGCCTTTGGTTTCTTACCTGGATTGACCGCGATTACAGGTTGAGACCGTCGCTGGATAGACGTGTGGACGCGCGGTTTTTATTCACGGTTTGCAGGCAAAAGTCTATTTTCCCGCCGCTGCGGGGTGTATCAGGACGGCGGCGGGGTTGCACGTGGCGTTGGGTCGGGCTATTATCCGTTCGCCGGAGCAAGGTAACGCCAGGATAAACATGCGAAAGGCAGGACCATGGGAATAATGAAGCACGATAGCATTGCGGTAACGATTGTGTTGGCAGTTTTGGGTGTTTCGACGACGTTCGGCGGCCCGAAACCGGTGTGGACGAAGTACATATCCCGATGCAGCGAGCAGCCGATTACGGGCAGGATCGACCTGAGCGGGTTAGAGGGAAGCGGGGCACGGGTTATCGAGGATTTTTCGGGCAAGCCGGGCGCGTTCGGGATACTGAAACGGTACGAGCTTATCCTGCCGGCGTTCGAGCGGGGTTGCTATTTCAGCGGTGACGCGCACCCGGAGGTTGTGTGGCCTGATGGAGCAAATCGCACGCAGCCGTGGTTTTTCCGGAGCGTCGGCGAACTGTGCAGCAAGGATTACTACCGGCGGCCGTCGAATTATCCGCGTGTGAGAGAGGGGATGTTTTTGCTGCTGGAGCTGAAGGGCGCCGGGTATTTTGCACTTGTTCCCATCTGCGGGCCGGTCACGATGAGTTGGCTTTATGCGGCGCCGGAGGGACGGATCGTGTTAAACGTCGGGACGCTTGGGACGGCGGCGGTTTCGGGGGACGTTCCGCTTTTTGCGTGGTGCCGTGCCGAGGACGTTTACGATGCGTGTCGTGAAGCCTGGAGAGAGGCGATAGAGTGCAAACCGGTGCGGGGCCGGGTTCGTTTGCGGGGGGACAAGGCATATCCGGAGCCTTTCAAATACCTGGGCTGGTGCAGTTGGGAGCAGTACTGGTGGGATATAAACGAGAAGGTTCTTACCGATGTTGTGCGCGGCATAGAGTCTTCCGGGATTCCGATTCGATACGTGCTGGTCGATGACGGGCACTTTGATGCGGGCGAGGACAAGAAGCTGCGGAGCTTCGAGCCGAACAGGGAGAAGTTTCCGAACGGCTGGGGTCCTCTTCTGGCGCTTCGCAAGCCGGAGAAAGTAAAGTGGATGGGATTATGGTACACCGCCAGTGGTTACTGGAACACGGTCTCGCCGGAGAACAGGCTGGGCAAGGAGGTGAACGAGCACCTGATGCACGTGGAGTTCACAGATGCGCTTGTGCCGCGGAACGACGAGCGGTCGGCGGCGGTTTTCTATGATGCGATGCTGGGGGCGATAAAAAGGCACGGCTTCGACTTCGTGAAGATCGATGAGCAGGCACGGAATATTTGCTGGTACATCGGGACGGATAACGCGGTGGAGGCGGCGTGCAGGGATGCCCAGGCACTGGAACGAGCCGTGCACAAGAACAGCAAGGGCATCATCAACTGCATGGCACACAACCTTGTGTGCACGTTCAATACGCGCTACAGTTCCGTGACGCGGTGCAGCATAGACTATCGGCGGGGCAAGCTGGCGCGGGGCAAGTCACATTTGCTGCAGTCATACGCGAATACGCTCTGGCTGGGACAAACGGTATGGGGCGATCACGATATGTTTCACTCGAGCGACCCGGTTGCGGGGCGGATAATGGCGGTGTCGAAGGCGGTGTCGGGGGGGCCGGTTTACCTGTCGGACGAGCCGAACGATTTTGTTGCGGAGTACATCCGGCCGCTGTGTTACGAAGACGGGGAATTGCTTCGGCCGATTGCGCCGGCTGCTCCGCTGCCGGATTCGGTTTTTCTTTCGGCGATGCGGGCGGATCGTCCTTACAGGGTAATTGTGCCGCTCGGGGGCAAGGCGGCAGCGATAGTGGCTTACGATCTGCGGCATCCGTCGGGCGATGAGCCGATGGAGGCGGCGGTTACAGCCGACGATTATACCCATGCCGGGTGCATGATTCAGCCGTATAAGGGCAAGTGGAAGGTGCCGGCAGAGGGGCTTTTCGTGTACGACTGGTATGCGGGGAAAGGGCAAAAGCTTTCGGGTGCGTACAGGTTTAATCTGAAGGGCTTTTCGGATCGGCTTATACATCTTTGCCCGATCAGAAAGGGCTGGGCGGTGGTCGGGCGGATAGACAAGTACCTTTCACCTGCGAGCGTTGAGGTGCTTTCGGTGAGCGAGGGGGAACTGAAACTGCGCCTGGCGGAATCGGGGCCGATTGCGATATGGCTGGAAAGCGGGACGCCTTCGTCAGACAAGGTTTCATTTGTGCAGGCGGGGAAAGGCTTGTGGAAGGCGGAGCCGGCGAAGGGACAGCGGGACGTGGTGCTTACAATCCGAAAACTGTTTCGTGACCAAGAACGGTGAGACCCAGGTTGAAATCTGCACCGGGCGATTTTGTTGGAACAGGGAAAGAACGCTGCTTTACAGAGCAGTTCGATATGGAGTTTTACAAGATTAGCAACTTGAAATTGGTGCAAAATTAAAGGGATAACAGGGTGGATCGTACCCCCTTAAGGACAGTTCTTCACGGGTGATG
>CAYSBK010000126.1:0-7230 GCA_964429265.1 uncultured Pirellulales bacterium
AATTTCAAAAAAGTCAAGATGCGCCTAACTCCTTATGGAAAAAGAAGTTACGACGTTTGGACACTTGGTGCGATGGGAAAAAACAAAGCCAAACAAAGCCAATCCACCCCCGGCTGCCCCTTTTCAGTAATCCACCGTTCTTCACCTTATCGACCGCCGGTGCGTATGATGCTCCTTGGCCATCGCAAGGTTGAGAATAATTTGTGTTGACATACTATATGGTGGTGTTAGAATACCGGACAGATTCAATATGTAGGGTGTTGCCGGGGTATAGTCGGGCCGGGGGGCGGCTTATGAGGTGTCCGTTCTGCAAGGAAGACGACGACAAGGTGATGGACTCGCGTTCAATCGACGGCGGCAGGGTGATTCGGCGCCGGCGTCGGTGCCGGGCGTGCGAGAGGCGTTTTACGACTTACGAAAGGATAGGAGAGCCGTACAAGCTGTCGGTCGTGAAGAAGGATGGTTCGCGGGTGCCTTATGAGCGAGAGAAAGTTCTTGCGGGTTTGCGGAAGGCCTGTTATAAGCGGGCAGTTTCGGCGGAACAGATACAGCAGGTCGCCGACAAGGTAGAGGAAGAGATATTCCGCGGGTTTGAGAAGGAGGTGCCGTCGGAGTTTATCGGCGAGACGGTGATGCGGCACCTGCGCGGCGTGGACAAGGTGGCGTACATTCGGTTCGCCAGTGTTTACCGGCAGTTTGAGGATGCGGGGGAACTGATCGAGGAGGTCAGCCAGGTAATAGAGCAGCCTTACTACGAGGACCAGCCGAAGCTGTTTGAGCAATAGCGTGTGCCGGTCCGGGGCTGATTGCAGGTGTGGTCTGTTGGACAAGGATGGTTCCAGGGAGGGTAGACAGATGCAGCTTCAGGTCAAGAAGGCGGACGGCAGCACGGAGGAATACTTTCACACGAAGGTCGTGGGGACGATTTGTCGTGCGTTGGAGGCCGTCGGCGGGGCGGACGTTTTTCTCGCAGAGCAGTTGGCGGAGGTGGTGACGTACTTCTTGTACCATCAACGGCAGTCCGCCACGGTCAGCAGCAACGAGATATTCTCAGTGGTGGAGGCGGTTCTGTCGGCGACGGGTTACGATGATGCGGCGCAGGCCCTTGTTGAGCACCACTTTGAACGGCGCCTGAGGCGTTCGCGGCTGGAGGTGGCGGCGGTGAAGGTTCGCGGCTTGCGGGACGCCCACAGGCTCCGCAGCAACTGTGACGAGAGTCGATGTCGGTGGGACAAGTCGACGATAGTGTCGGACCTTGTGCGGCGGTACAACATCGGAAGGCAAACGGCCCGGGCGATTGCGTCGATGGTCGAAGAGAAGGTTTTCAACCTCGGGCTGTCGGTGGTTCCTTCGAGTCTTGTGAAGCAGTTGGTGCTGGGCGATGCGGCGGCGGTTCTGGCGGCCGAGCAGCAACTGCAGCCGGCGTGAGAGCCGGCCGGTCAATCGGTTCCGGTGCGTTCCAGCAGGGACAATACCGTCGGCAGGGTCTTGTGGGCCGGCTGGTCCGGCGGCACGTCGAGCCAGTGCACATTTCTGAACGTCTTGAACCAGGTTCGCTGGTTTTTTGCGAGTCGGCGGGTATTTTTCTTTATAAGCTCGACGGCGCGGTCGAGGCTGAGCCGGCCGCGGAGGTGCTCGATGATTTCGGCGTAGCCGATCGCGCATCGGGCCTGATTGCTGAGCGGTTTTTCTTCGGCCAGCAGCGAGCGTACCTCATCAACGAGGCCGGCTTCGATCATCTTCCTGACGCGCTGGTTTATTCGTCTGCTTGCGTCGTCGCGGTCTCGTCGAATCCCGATCACGGTCCAGCGGGGATCCGGGCCGGGGCGGTGCCACTGCTGCTGGAGGCTTGAAATGGGTTTGCCGGTCAGCTCGTAAACCTCCAGTGCGCGGATGATTCGCTTTTCGTCGTTTGGATGGATGTTCTCGGCGGCAGCGGGGTCAACGGCCTGGAGTTGTCGGTAGAGCCGGCTCAAGCCCTCGGTGCGGGCTTTCTGTCGCAACTGGTCACGGAGCTTTTCATCGGCGGCGGGTCCTTCGAAGAGGCCGTAGAGCAGGGCCTTGATGTACAGCGCCGTTCCGCCGACGGCGACGACGGGTTTATGTCGGCTCTTTATCTGTTTTATGGCCGCCTGGGCCAGTTCGAGAAAGCGTCCCACGCTGAAAGGTTCGCTGGGCTCGGCGACGTCGATCAGATGGTAAGGCAGACGTTGTCGTGCCTCGATGGGTGGTTTGGCGGTGCCGATATCCATACGGCGATAGACCTTCATCGAATCGATGCTGATAATCTCAGCGCCGATTTTCTCGGCCAGTTCGAAGGCCAGGCGGCCCTTGCCGCTTGCGGTTACACCGAGAATCAGAATCATCCGTTCAACAAAAAACACCTCTGCGAAAATGAGCCTGGTTGCTGCAGGGGCGCCGGTCGGTGATAATCTACCACCGCGTGTAAAAAGGCTGCAAGCATCAATTGCAACGGTGCGAACGGTTTCAGCACAAGGCTGCCGACGATGGTTGACAGGCAAGGGGCATCGGCATAGGATTAGCGGCCGAACCGTCGCAAGAGGACGGGTGTTTTTCATAGGAGCGCCGTTGGTGAGAATGCGCCGCGCATAGAAGTGGGCCGGCGATGTCGGCAGAAAGGCTGGTCGAGTCGTTCCGATCGGGTAAGGGGACATCAACATTTTTTCCAGGAGCGGATTATGAAACGTGCGGTTGTGATATTGATGGTGGTCGGCGTGCTGGCAGGCGGCGGCAGGGCGGCTGATTCGTACGAGAACAGCCTGGGTATGAAGATGATTCGCATCGAGCCGGGCCAGTTCCTGATGGGCCAGCTCGGCGATGAGAAACAGTGCGACTGGGACGAGCAGCCGGTGCACAAGGTCACGATAAGCAAGGCGTTTTACATTTCACAAACGGAGGTAACGATAGAGCAATACAGGCGGTTTCGCCCGGATGCGGTTGTCAACGAGCGGTACAGTCCGTACGTCTCGGGCATAAGCTGGCACGATGCGCAGGCTTTTTGCCGGTGGCTCAGCAAGAAGGAGGGCAAGCCGTACCGGCTGCCGACGGAGGCGGAGTGGGAGTATGCCTGTCGTGCGGGCACGAAGACGGCGTTCTGGTCGGGCGATGCGCCGCCGAAGGCCGGCTCAGCGAATCCGTGGGGTTTGAAGAATATGCACACGGGTGTTCGCGAGTGGTGCAACGACTGGTACGCAGAATACCCGCTCGGTGAGCAGGTGGACCCGATCGGTCCCGAAGACGGCCTTACCAAGGTTGTTCGTGGAGGCGGGATGGATTCCGACGACGGCCGTTACGCCCGTTCTGCGAATCGTGCCTCGATGGCACCGGGTTTTGCACCATATCCGAAGCCTAAGGAGACAATCGAGCGGCAGGCTGTCTCGCAGGCCGAGAAAAGCGACTCTGACAAGGAGCCTTTCGGTACGCATCCGATAGGGTTTCGCGTGGTTCAGGCGGCGATGCCGGCCGGCCGGCCGCTGGTTTACGAGGGACCGTTTGCCCGCCAGGGGGTCAGACAAAACGTTGAGCCGGCCAGGATAGGCCCGGACCCGAAGAAGCCGTATTTCAGAAAGCGTTACCTGCTGCCGACGCCGCCGGAGAACTGCAGCCGGCAGGAGATAGATGCGGCGGGGCTGCATCCTTCGTTCAGGAGACACAACCACAGCCCTGCGCTGGAGGTCTGTCCCAACGGCGACGTGCTGCTGGTAATCTACACGTCGTACCGCGAGTATGAGCCGGGTGTGTCGTTGATTGCGGCCCGGCTGCGTTTTGGTGGTCAGCAGTGGGATATGCCGTCGCCGATGTTCGACTTTGCGGACCTGAACGATCACGCACCGCTGTTGTGGAGAGATGGGGACAGGTTATACATTTTCTGGGGCAATCCGAGGTTCCGCCAGGGCAGGGCATTTCCGTTTAACTGGACGTGGTCGGACGACAACGGAGCCACCTGGAGCGAGATCAGCTTTCCGAACTTCAAAGGCCAGGTCGGCTGTCACTCGAAGCAGCCGATAAACAGTGCGCTTCGTGATTTGTCCGGGACACTCTACGTGTCAAGCGACGGCTGCGGTGGGCGGTCGCTGCTGTGGGCCACGAAAGACAACGGCAAGACGTGGTACGACACCGGCGGAAGAACCGGCGGGCGGCACACGAGCTTTGTGCTGCTCGGCGACGGCGGGATTCTCGGGATGGGCGGCAAGAATACCGACATCGACGGGTATATGCCGAAGTCGATTTCGCACGACGGCGGCAGGACTTGGGTGGTCAGCAAGACACCTTTTGCTGCGCAGGGTTCGAACCAGAGGCCGACGGTCCTTCGACTGCAGAGCGGCCGGCTGCTGTTTGCGGGCGATTTTCAGAATCCCGCCGGCAAAAGCCCCGCCGACATCACGCAGCGCGGCAGCTACGTGGCGTTGTCCGACGACGACGGCAAGACCTGGCACGTCAAGAAGTTGATCGGTACGCAAAAGCACGAGAACGAGAAGCGGCTCGGCGGCGCCGACACGCTGGGCTATGCGGTGGCGCGGCAGGCGCCCAATGGGATTATTCACCTTATAACAACGATGAACCGGCCGTGCCTGCATTTCGCGTTCAACGAGGCGTGGATACTCAGCGACGATACACCGTTCGACAGTATGAGCGATGCCGAGTTGATGCAGCCGACGGCGACGAAAGTAACGAACGTCCGCCCCTACCAGGAGAACTACCCCAGCGGCAAGGTGAAGATAAGGTACCACGGCGGGGTCGCCGACAACGGCCGCTTTTTGCTCGATGGAACCGAAACCTGGTACTATGAAAACGGCCATAAGCAGTATGAAGCGACGTATCGGCTCGGGCGGAAGGTCGGCAAGGAGACGTACTGGCGCCCCGATGGGACCAGGAAGTGGCAGTGGGAGCATCGCGAGGACGGCACGAGCGTCTGGACGCAGTGGTGGTCCAACGGGCGGATGAAGGCGCGGTCGACCTGGCGGAACTTCAAGTGTGAAGGTACGGCCGAGCGATGGAACCCGTCCGGCGAATTGATAAGCCGTACAAGGTTCGTGGACGGCCGGGCCGTCAAGCAGTAATTCGATTACCGGAAGGAGTTGATGGATGCGCGTGGAGTTTTGTTGCGCGGCGTTGTTGACGGCCGTCCCATCGTTGGTTTTCGGCGGGTCGATGCCGGATGGCAAAGTTTTTACGAACTCCGTCGGGATGCGGTTTGTTCGGGTCGAGCCGGGCAGCTTCAGGATGGGCTTCGAGGGCAAGCCGCTGCCCGAGGAACTGCTGACGCGAAAGGGCGCTTTCAGGGAAGGTGATTTCGACGAGCACCCGCGGCACGAGGTTCAGATCAGCAAGGCTTTCTACATCGGGCTTTGCGAGGTAACGAACGGCCAGTACGAGCAGTTCGACCCGGGTCATACTGTATTTCGCGGCCGGGCCGGCTATTCAAAGGCCGACGACGAGGCGGTTGTTTTCGTAAGCTGGTACGATGCGAAGAGTTTCTGCGACTGGCTCAGCAAGAAGGAAGGCCTGCCGTACCGCCTGCCGACCGAGGCAGAGTGGGAATATGCCTGCCGGGCAGGGACGGAGACGGCGTTTTACACCGGCACATTGCCGGACCCGGCGTTCGTCAAGCCGGCGGGCCGGCCGCTTACGGTTGGGAAGACGCCGCCGAACGCCTGGGGCCTGTATGATATGCACGGCAACGTGGAGGAATGGTGCCTGGACTGGTACGGCCCATACCAACGCGGGGTGCAGCTCGATCCGGTTGGGCCGGCCGACGGCCAGTTCAAGGTTACGCGCGGCGGCAGCCATTCAACCGAAGCTTATTATCTTCGCTCGGCAAATCGCAGCGGCACTTTGCCCGAAGACCGGCATTGGCTGATAGGTTTCCGGGTGGTGATCGGGCCGATGCCTTCAAGCAGACCGGCGCTGCGGGCACCTGCCCCTCGCTGTCAGCGGGGGGTCAGCCAGGAAGTGCCGGCGGACATCAGGCAGGGGCCGGACCCAAAGAAGCCGTATTTCAAGGAGCCGCAGGTATTCATCAGGATTCCGGAAGGCTCGAAAGGGCCGTTGTTTTCCGAGCATAATCACTTCATCGCGGTAACGGATTGTCCCAACGGAGACCTGCTTGCCGCGTGGTTCAGTTGCATGGACGAGATGGGCAGGGAGCTGAGCATCGCCGCCAGCCGTCTTCGCTACGGCAGCGACCAATGGGAACAGGCCTCGTGTTTCTGGGATGCGCCCGACCGGAACGACCATACTACCGCCTTCTGGAAAGACGAGCAGGGCAGGCTCTATCACTTCAACGGTTTGGGTGTCACAAGTCGGTCCCTGGCGGTGTTGCTGCGGACGTCGAGGGACAACGGGCAAACCTGGTCCAGGGCCAGGCTCATTTTTGCCGAGCACGGCAAGCGCAGCAACAAGGTTGTAGAGTCCGTCTTTCGCGCACAAAACGGCGAGATAGTCGTGCCGATGGATGGTCGCGGCGGCTCGGTCATCGTGCTAAGCGCCGACAACGGCAAGAGCTGGTATGACCCCGGCGGCAACATTCGCGGCACGCACGCCGGCGTGGCACAGTTAAGCGACGGCAGACTGCTGGCCTTCGGGCGTCACGGCGCGATTGACGGCAGGATGCCGATGAGCATATCGGCCGATATGGGCAGAAGCTGGAGCTACAGCGCCAGCCCGTGGCAGCCGATCCACAGCGGCCGGCGAGTGGCGCTGATGAGACTGCGGGACGGCGAACTTTTCTTCGCGTCGTTCTGTTACGAAATGCCGATTCGCAACGCCTCCGGCGGATACCACAAGGTCACCGGCCTTTTCGCGGCACTGTCGGAAGATGACGGCAAGACCTGGCCCTGGCGGCGGTTGATAACGGACGACGGCCCCGGGCGGTTCATCGAGACGATGGACGGGGATCTCATTTTGATGGACAGGCGGAATTCCGAGCCGGTGGGCTACCTGACCGTATGCCAGAGCGCCGACGGCGTGATCCACCTTCTCAGCAGTCGACAGCACTACGCCTTCAACCTTGCGTGGCTGAAGCAGTTGCCGCCGGCTGCGCCTGCTGCCCCTGAGCCGCCGTCGGCGTATTCGCTGGCGGTGAAGGCGGAACTTGAAAACGTGTACGAGCCGGCGGAATTGCCGAGCGCTCATCGCTGGCGGTGGAGTTACCGCGGCGGTGCAAAAGAGTCGGAAGTACTCGAGGCCGAAAACGGCCTGTTGAAAATC
>CAYSBK010000127.1:0-7166 GCA_964429265.1 uncultured Pirellulales bacterium
GAGATAGTGCGGTTGCGCAGCGAAGACGGCACGGCGATCGGTGATGCAATCGCGCTTGCGGCGGCAAGGCTTCGCAAGGCTGAGAGCGAGCTGAAAATCAGAATGGCCAGGCTCAGCGGCGAGGCCGGGCGAGACGACCCGAACCGGGCGGACTTCAGGATAAAGAGCAAGGTGATAATCCTGCTTACAGACGGGCGGAACAATGCCGGCCGATACGCGCCGCTGGAGGCAGCGGAGCTGGCCAAGAAATGGGGGATAAAGGTTTACACGATAGGCATCGGGTCGGGCCGAGCGTACACGACGATTCAGACGCCGATGGGCTCGTTCAAGGTTCCGACGGCACAGGACCTTGACGAGGGCCTGCTCAAGGCGATTGCTGAGAAGACTGGTGGGCTTTACGGCCGGGCGGACGATGCCGAAGGGCTTCGGCGGATAGTGGAGAAAATCGACGAACTGGAAAAGAGCAAGGTCAGGTCCTACGAGTACACCCAGTACGCGGAGCGATTCGGGCCGTGGACGGCGGCGGCACTGGCCTTGTTGACGGCGGAGATACTTGCGGGATGTACGATATTCCGGAAGATACCGTGAGGAGTTGGAGGTAGTATGACGTTAGGCAACGACAGGGCACTTTGGTTGTTGTTTGTGGTACCGGTTGTGCTGGTGCCGGCGTACGTCTGGTGCTTCTGGCGGAAGGCGGCGATGCTGAGGGCACTTGCGTCGAGTGAGCTGCTGAAGAAGATAAATCCTTCGGTGAGCCTGGGCAGGCAGCTATTCAAGGCTTTTCTGCTGGTGGCTGGTTTCGTCTTTGTTGTGATAGCGCTTACGCAGCCGAAGTGGAACCCCAGACCTCAGCGGATAAGGCGAAGCGGGCGGGACGTGGTGATTTTACTGGACACGTCCCGGTCGATGCTGGCAGAAGATATCAAGCCGAGCCGACTTGAGCGTGCGAAACTGGCGATAGGGGACCTGCTGGAGAGGCTGCAGGGGGACCGGATCGCGATAGTGACGTTTGCCGGCAATGCGTCGGTTAAATGTCCCCTGACGCAGGACTACGCATTTGCGCGGATGGTGCTGGCGGACATCTCGACCGAGAGCACCAGCAGGGGCGGCACAATGGTCGGTGACGCGATTCGCAAGGCGGTGGCGGACGTATTCGACCGCAGGAGCCGGTTGTTCAAGGACATAATCCTGATAACCGATGGCGAGGAGCACAAGGGCTACGAGAGCTTTGCGGTTCAGGCAGCGGAAAAGGCCGCACAGCAAGGCGTTCGGATAATCGCGATAGGACTCGGCGATGAAAATGAGGGGGCGAGGATACCGGTAACCGGCCCGAATGGTGAGAAGACGTTCCTGAAATACAAGGGTCGGGAGGTGTGGACGAAGCTCAACGGTGATTTACTGCGTAATATCGTATATGCGACGCCCGGCGGGAAGTATCTCTGCGTGGGTCCGGGTCAGACGTTCGACCTTGGCGAGATCTATGACAGTCTTATTGCGTCGGCTGAAAAGAGGCAGCTCGAATCGCAGACGATGACGAGATACGACGAGAAGTTTCAGATATTTCTGGCTGCGGGTATCGGCCTGATTGCGTGGGAGGCACTTTTAGGTGAGCGAAAGAAATCACAAGCCGGTGCGTGAGCGGCCGGGACGGCCGGCCCTCGGGCTGACGCTTGTCGTATGGATGGCGGTTGCAGTACAGCAGGCGTGCGCGGAATCGGCGGCGTCGTGCGTGAGGGAAGGAAACGCATTGTATCATCAGGGCAAGTATAACGAGGCGATAGAGGCTTACGACCGCGCACTGGTTGAGAAGGCGGAGGCGTCGGAGGCCATATTCAACAAGGCCAACTGTTATTACAGGCTGGACGACTGGGCCAGGGCGGCGGAGCTTTACAGGCAGGTGGCCTCACAAAGCAAGGATATGGAGCTTGTGGCCAAGGCGCGGTACAACCTCGGCAACTGCTGCTTTAAGCAGGGGCTTCGGCAGCGTGATTCGGACTTGCAGAAGGCGCTGGACGCACTGAAGGAAAGCATCGTGCACTGGCGCGGGGTTCTTGAGCTACGGCCATCGAACGAAAAGGCGGGAAAGAACATAGAAGTGGCGAGGCTGATTATCAAAGACATTCTGGACCAACTCAATAAGCAGATGCAGCAGCAACAGCAGCAGGCTCAAAGACAAAAGCAAATCCAGCAGAAGCTGCAGGAATTGCTTCAGCGACAGAAAGCGGCTGCACAGCAAACGCAGCAGACCAAATCGCAGGCCGAGGAGGGCCAGATTTCACAGGAGGAGGCATCGAAGCAGTATTCGCAGCAGGCCGATGAACAGCGGCGGCTGGCGGAGGAAACGCAACAGCTAAGTAAGCAATTGGATGCGAATGAGCCTAACAGCAGCCCGCAGATGCAGCAGGCGTCGGAACAGCTTCGGGCGGCGGCGTCGGCCCAGCAGCGTGCAGAGAAACACCTGGAGGCCTCGGACGCCAATAGTGCCGCCCGGTCGCAGGCCGAGGCGATTGAGCGGTTGGAGGATGCGATGAAGCAGCTTTCCGGCCCGAAGCAGCCGGGACAGGATAACCAGCAACAGCAGCAACCACAGACTCAGCAACAGACACAGCCAGAAGACGCCAATAAACCCGGGCAGCAGCAAGAGCAGGTTTACGCGGCTGATGCGACTGCGGACGAGATACTCGAGAGGGAGCGGCGGCAGAAGAGGCTGCGGCAAATGAGACAACGAGGTGGTTACCAGAAGGTTGAGATGGACTGGTGATATGAAGGCTGATGCGAGATACGTTCTGTGGGTTTGGGCAGCCGTGTCGCTTCTGGCCGCAGGTGCATCGGGACAGGTGCGGGTGACTGCACAGGTGGATACCTCGGAAGACATTTACGTTGGCGAAAGCTTCACGTACAACATAATCATAGACGGGTGGAACCAGCCGGGGGAGGTTGATTTGTCGCCGCTGGCTGGGTACAGCCCACAAAGTGCAGGCAGCCAGGACGTGTCGCAAACGTCGATAACGATCATCAACGGCAGGACCACGAGAAAAACGGTCAAGCGGTTCGTGATGAGATACCTGCTGACGGCGAAATCGGCGGGCCGTATAACGCTGCCGGCGGTAACGGTTGAGGTTGCAGGCAAGAAGTACCGCACCAATCCGGTAGAGGTGGACATTCTCAAGCCGGGTACGACGGACCGGCTGGACATCGAGCTGACATTATCGCATCGGCGTTGCTACGTCGGGCAGGCGGTGACGATGACGGTTAAGTTTTTCGCCTCAGCGGAGCTTGGGGATTTCCAGATAAACGTGCCGGTATTCGAGAACGAGGAGGATTTCGACTTTGAAGACCCGGACGAAGTCCCGGCCGGCGCCAAGCGGTACAGGTTAAGTGCGGGTTCGCAGGTGCCGGTCTACATCACCCAGAGCAGGGTCGTTCATAAAGGCCGGCAGGCGAGTATGCTGTTGTTCCGGAAGTTGTTGATACCGAAGCGGCCGGGTCGGATAGAGATAGCAGCGGTGACGGTTTCGGCGGACGTGGTCGTAGGCGGGACGCGCAGCTTTTTCAGGTTCAGTCCGCAATACAAGCGCTTCATGGTCGGTTCGGATTCGGCTGTGCTGGAGGTTTTGCCGCTGCCTGAGCAGGGCAAGCCGGAGGGGTTTTACGGTCTGGTTGGGCGTTACACGATTTCGGCGACGGCCGAGCCGACAAAGGTGCACGTCGGCGACCCGATCACGCTGACGATTAGGATAAGCGGCGAGCGTCTCAAGCCGGTGCGGTGGCCGCGGCTCGAGTCGGTCGGGGAGCTTGCGGCGAATTTCAAGATTCCATCCGAGCGTGCAGCGGGGACGGTCCGGGATGGTGCGAAGGTTTTCGTACAGACGATACGTGCCAAGACCGACAAGGTCGAGCGGATACCGCCGATTCCACTGGCGTATTTCGACAGCGAGCAGGGCCGGTACGTGGTAACCGCAACCGACCCCATCAAGTTGGAGGTTGCGGCGACGGAGGTTCTGACGCCGGGGGATTTGCAGGGTGGTGATTTTCGTCCGGTCAACAGGGAGGTGGAGGCGCTAAAGAAGGGTATCTCGGCCAACTACGAGGGGCTTGACGCGCTGGAAAGCGTGAGATTTTCGCCGGTCGAAGCGTTGCTGAGCGTGTCTTACGGGGCGCTGTGGATGGTGCCGCTGGCGGTGCTGGCGGGCAGTGTCGTGGCGAGGTTGTTCGCATTTACCAGTCCCGAGAAAAAGGCGATGAGGCGTCGCCGTCGGGCGGCGGGCGAGGCAATCGCCCTTCTGAAAAAGGTCAGGGCCGGCGACCAGGCGGCAGGTGAGCAGGTGGCGGCGGCAATGAAACAATATGTCGGGCAGCGTTTCGGCAGAACGGCAGGGTCGCTGACCGGCGATGACTGCCGGGCGATTGTCGCCGAGGCGACAGGGGACCGGGAGGTTGCGGACAGGTACAAGCAGATTATGGAACGGTGCGAGGCCGCGCGTTATGCCGCCGGTCAGGCGGATATCGATACGGGAAAAGTCAGAGATGTTATCGAGCTTATCCGGCTGGTGGAAAAGAAATCACGGAAATGAAAACGAGCAGGTGTTTAATTGCCGGTGTGGTTTTGATGGCGGCCGCGATGGTGTGCGCGGCGGGTACCGACGCAGCCGAAAAAGATGCGGCGGCCTTGTTCGTTGAGGCGAACGGTGCTTTCAGGAAGGCCAACGAAGTCAGCAACGACCACCAGCGGGCGGTCAGACTGTACGACAAGGCGATAATGCTTTATGAAAAAATCATAAGTGACTACGGCATTGAAAATCCGAAGCTTTATTATAATCTTGCCAATGCATATCTTCTTAAGGGTGATTTGGGCAGGGCTATTTTGAATTACAGGCGTGCGCAGCGCCTGGATGAAACCGATGCAGACATCCGCAAGAACCTCGACTTCGCCTTGAGCCGGAGGGTGGACAAGGTTGAGCCGGCGGCGGAACAGCGTGTTCTGCAGACGCTTTTTTTCTGGCACTATGATTTCTCGCTGCGCACGAGGTTTCTGGCCGGCTGTATTTGTTTTGCGGTGGTCTGCATCGCGGCAAGCGTGATGGTCTGGCGAGGTCGCGGCGGCGTTGCGGCAATTGTGGTGGTCGTTTGCG
This sequence comes from uncultured Pirellulales bacterium, assembly GCA_964429265.1. Taxonomy (GTDB): domain Bacteria; phylum Planctomycetota; class Phycisphaerae; order Sedimentisphaerales; family Anaerobacaceae; genus CAYSBK01. Next base: position 5,133 of record CAYSBK010000127.1, read on the forward strand.
GGGTGCTCTTTGCGTGCTTTGCGGGGTCGCTGGCAGTGGAAACGAGGCGTTCACAAACCGAGAGGTCCGGCGTGATAGTGGCTGAGCAGGTCGTTGCACACCAGGCGGACTGGGAGAGTTCCCCGCCCAGTTTCAAAGAACCGCTGCACGCCGGTACAGAGTTTGACTTGATAGAGCACAGGCCCGGGTGGCTGCACATAAGGCTGGGCAACGGCAGCGACGGCTGGATACCCGAAGAGGCCGGTGAACTACTCTGAAGCAGCGACGGTCGAGGCTTCGGTGCTCGAAACCGGGGCCGGGCGCAGGGATCGTGATTGCATCGTCACAATCCGGCCCGCAGCAGTACCGCTTGATCGCCACGTTCCGTGGGCACAAGCAGGTTACGTGGCCGTTGTGGTCCCTATTGGGGGCGGACATACCAGGGCCGTTCGCCGTTTTCGTCCGGGATGAATGCTTCGTCGAGGATGGCCCGGCCGGCAGTGCCGTCGGCCGGCACCCACTTTTTGTCGTCGATTCTCTTGATGACCCTGCCGCCTGGCCACCGTGCGGCACCGCCCGTTTCGCCGGCGTTTGGGTCGGCCTTTTCGAGAAAGGCGATGAACCGCTGCGACCGGTCAGGCTGCGGCTTATAGGTCAGCACGTATGCCCTGACGCCGGCCGGCCCGCCGTCGGGTAAAGGACCCGAAGGGGCTTCTATCGGCGGCACCAGGTCATCACCTGCCACGAAAAGTTCGCCTGTGTTAAGGTCATAAAACCACGCCTTTTTTATCGGCTTCAGTCGTGGGAGGCTGTCGTTGCCGGTACGGAGAACAGCGACGAGCAACACGACGGCGGCGGTGCAGGCAAATGCAATCGCCAGTTTCGGCCTTTGGTTGAGCCAGCGGCGAAAGGGACCCCGCCGGCCCGGGTTGCGCAAGCGCGTGAGCCGGTCGGCAAGTTCGAGCCGCAACCATTCAGGGACTTTCATACGCATCAATGCACCTGTTCACAAGAAACGCACGGCAAAAGTGCTACCGTCGTACTACCCAGCCCATCGACATACGTACGATGCGATAGAGGTCGGGATTATCCGGCGAGGCCTGCGACGCGTCGATACGCCAGCGGGCAAAGTCGGCGGTCCTGCGGTCTTTGTAAGGCCAGTATTCGCAATGGCCGTCGGCGAAGGAAACATTGCAGCCGCTGGTGTGCCTGTCGGTGATGTTCCGGCTGGGCTTGCGAAACCAGGCGGGTGGGTCGGCGTGTATGTCTTCGACGGCCGAGAAGGATCCTTCGATCCACCCTGCAAGGCTGGCTGCGTCGATGAATACCAGCCTGTCGGCACCTCTGCCGATGGCGCTGAGTTTGGTGAAAGGGTTTATATGACCTTCTTCGCAACCGCACGTCGCTCCGTTCATCGTTCGGGAAAGCGCATAGCTGCGGACAAGGCCGCTGCGGTCACTCTTACACCTGTAACTGCCGAGCCGGCGGACCCATTGCCACAGCACGCCGTCTCTGATTGCCTGCTCGGTACCGCCCGTCAGGTTGGCCGGTACCATCGGGCCGTCGGCCACCCAGTTGCAGCCGGGATTGTTCCAGTCGGTGTTCGCCGAGCACAGCTTGTCGTCGCTGTCGCCGGCGTACATAAACCAGGCGGCGGTGAGGTTCTTCAAGTTGGTCGCGCAGTGAATTCGACGGCCCTGCTCGCGGGCACGGGACAAGGCGGGCATCAGTATCGCCATAAGCAGGGCGATTATCGAGATAACCACCAGTAGCTCCACGAGGGTAAAACCACGCGGCGTGATTCGGCGGGTTCCGCTTTCTTGACGGCTGCAGGGTGCGCACATAATACTTCTCCCGCTTTAACGGTAAAGCATCGGTACAGCAGCATCTCCGGTGCATTCGTGCACGGTCATAATACCACATATCTGGCAGGGTCCGCAAGGGTGGGGACAAACTTTTTTTTGTGTGTCATCCTGCCGGATTGGACGTTAATCGCCGCGGGCGAGCCAATTGAAGATAAGTGCCCTCAGGTCGGCAAGATCAACGATTCCGCTG
>CAYSBK010000128.1:0-7138 GCA_964429265.1 uncultured Pirellulales bacterium
AAATCACATCCAAAAGATTTTGCAGGAAACCGCCGGCAATATCGCCCAGGCCGCGTCATCGCAGCCAAGGGCGTCCTCGCTGAGCTGCCTGATTTCCAGAACGCCCGCCTCGGCATTGCGAAGCGTGAACGTCACGCCCACCGTCCCGGGCCGATTCGGTTCGTTGTCCGACTCGACCCGCCCCGGCACCGACGCCGACCTGACCGCCCGAACGTCGCCGTTCAGGCTCAATTGAATGTCCGCATTGACGGGCTGCCGGCCGTAGTTCGCCACCGTTGCAAAGACGCTTACCTCGGAAGGGTCCTCGTACGACCTGCGGGCACGCATCGCCGTTATTCCAAGGTTGTTGCTCGACCGTCCCGTGCAGTGGAACTGAACCTCCCCGCCGGCAGCGGCCACCCTGTCGGCATCCTGCAGCCGCCCGTCGCTGAACAGAACGAGCTGGGCCTGCGGCTGCGAACTGCGGTTGTTTGCCTCCTCGCCCGGCGACTGCGTAAACGCCCGCGCAACGGTGACCGCCTCGGCCAGCAGGGAACGGTTATGCCCCGGCTTGATAGAGTCGATCGCCGCCAGAACCTGCCGCTTGTCCGACGTGAAGTTGCACATAACCTTTGCGTGGTCGTCGAATGCAATCACCATCACCTGGTCCCCGCCGCCCAGCGGTAGAAACTCCCCCCCGCGAAGAGACCGCACAAACGTCTTGGCCTGTTCCTTCGCCTGCTCCAGCCGCGTACGGCCCGATGGGCCGTCAGCAGTGGTCATACTCGCCGAGCGGTCGATAAGCACCACGTACCGCTTGCCCGGCCCGCCTCGAAGCGACAGCACCGGCTTGCCCAGCCCAAGCACAATCGCAAGAATCGCAAGCAACTGCAAAAGAAACAGGATGTTGCGTCGCAGCCGCTGAAAAGGCGCATTGACCTGCAGGTCCTGCACCGCGCGCTTCCACAAAAGCGTGCTGGAAATAAGCTGTTCGGTCCGCCTTAACTTCAGAAAGTACAAAAGCACCAGCAGCGGTATCGCAACCGTACCGGCGTAAACCGCAGTCAATGGTGTAAGCCATTGCATAAACGCTTCCTCCCGGTCACCTAACGCAGCAGCCGAATCCGACGCAGGTAATTCAGCACCAGCAGTTCCACCGAATCGCTCGAACGCGCAAGCACGTATGACGCACCACGTCGCGTGCAGAAGTTCTTCAGCTCGTTGCAGTACGCCGACAGGTTCCGCTTGTAATACTTCAGCAGAGCCGAGCTTACCGTAATCTCCGCCGCATCTGCGTCCTCGACGTCTATCAGTTTCAAATCGCCCGACAGCTCCGGCTCCAGCTCCGCATCCGAAAGCACCTGCACCACGTAAACATCGTAGTTGGTGCCTATCAGCCGACGCAGCCCCGACTCGAAACCTTCCTTGAAGAAGAAATCTGATATGATAATCATTATGCCGGTCCCAACCCGACTGGCCGCAAGCTGCCGGCACGTAGCCTCAAAATCCCCACCACCCTCGCACCGGCTCGTCAACAAAAGCTCGGCCATCCGTGGAAGATAATTCCGCCCGCGCATATTCGTAAGCTGGTTCTTTATCCCGTCCGCGAAGGTGCTGATGGTAAGGCGGTTGTTGTTGACCAGGCTGACGTAACCAAGCGCTGCCGCCAGCTTCTTGACAAAGACCTGCTTCGAAGGCTCCGGCAGTTCCATCGAAGCGCTGGCGTCAAGCGCAAGGTTAACCGTCAAGTCCTGCTCCTCCAGGAACAGCTTCAAGAACAACTGCTCCAGCCGGCCGTAGATATTCCAGTCCACGAAACGCAGGTCGTCTCCCACAACGTAGGGCCTGTGGTCGGCGAACTCGACGCTCTGGCCACGACGCTTCGACCGACGCTCGCCCTGAAGCTTGCCCTGGAGAATCTTCCGGCTTAGAACGTCGAGCGCATCGAGCCTTGCCATAAACTCAGGCTCCAGAAGCTCCGTCAACTTCCTGACAGAACCGGTTCCACCTGCTTTCACGGTATTTTTGCTCCTGTTTCAAGTGATTTTGGAGTCTTCTCGACTATTTCCTGCAGCACGTCGTCCGTGCTTATGCCCTCGGCCTGGCCCTCGAAGTTCAGCAGTATCCGGTGACGCAGCCCCGGCAAAACCGATTCCGAAATGTCGCTGAAGCTGACGTGGTAACGCTCGTCGAGCAGCGCCCGAACCTTGCCAGACAACACCAGCGCCTGAACCCCGCGAGGAGACGACCCGAACCGCACGAAACGATTGGTCATCTCGGTGGCAAACTCACCCTGAGGATGCGTCGCCAGCACCAGCCGAATCGCGTAATCCTGCACGTGCGGTGCTATCGCCACCCGCCGCACCAGCTTCTGTGCATCCAGGATCCTGTCCGCGTCGATAATGGCAGAGGCGCTGGGCTGCTCGCCCCGCGTCGTCCTGTCCAGGATCGTCCCAAGCTCTTCGCGGTCGCTGTAGTCAACCAGCAGCTTGAAGAAAAAGCGGTCCAACTGCGCCTCCGGCAGCGGGTACGTGCCTTCCTGCTCGATGGGATTCTGCGTGGCCAGCACGATAAACGGCTCAGGCAGCTTGCGAAGCTGGCCCCCGCTTGTCACCGAGTGCTCCTGCATCGCCTCCAGCATTGCCGATTGCGTCTTCGGCGTGGCACGGTTGATTTCGTCGGCCAGGATTATCTGCCCGAAGATGGGCCCGTACTGAAACTCGAACCGACGCCTGCCCGTGGCCTGGTCTTCCATCACCACGTTGGTACCGATGATGTCGGCCGGCATCAGGTCCGGCGTAAACTGTATCCGCCGAAACTCCAGCGACAATGCATCGCTCAGCGTCCGCACGAGCAGCGTCTTGCCCAGCCCCGGCACACCCTCCAGCAGCACGTGCCCACCGCAGAAAAGGCATATCAGCACGTTCTCGATGATGTCCTCGTGCCCGACGATGACCTTCGAAACCTCCGCCTTGAGCGACTCGAACATCTTGCGGAAATCCCGACATTCCTTCTCAACATCTTTTTCCGTCTTTGCCATCTCTGGTTCTCCTGAACTTTTATTCACTATGTCTTTTTGCCGGCATCACCCTTGCGCTGTTCGGCCGCCTTGCGCTTCGCCTGCAGCAACTGGTCTATGTGCGACGCCGGTGCCTCTTTGCCGGCGGCCACCTGCTTCTGTTCGGCCGGTTTCTCCGGGCGGACCTCTTGCTTGGGCTCGACCTTTGCCACGGGCAGTTGTTCCTCCGCCGCCCGTTCAGCCCCACGATACCGCCGCGACGCCACCGCACGTGATGAACGCTCCGCAAGCTCACGCCGAAGCTTCTCCCGCCTCAATCTCAACTGGTCGATTGTCTTTTCCGCCTTCGCCTGGGGCCTTAGCGACCCGACAAATGCCAACGCTCTGCGCCACGCCGCCTGAACGTCGACCGCTATCCGCCGAACCGCCACGTCCGCAAGGAACAGCGCCAGCCACAGCAGCATCAGCTTCTTTGTCAGAGGCAACTGTGTCTGGGGAAACTTTACGCCGGCATAATCGAACAGTTTCGCCTCGTTCGGGTCTGCTGGCAGAATCCGGCCGCCCGTCAGCTCGCTGACCTGCCGCAACAGCGGCGCGTTGTCGCTGAGGTCCCGAAACTCCGACGCAAACGGCACCGTCGCAGTGGCCTGAATAACCCGGGCCGTCCCCTCCGCACCCACCTTGCGATACCGAAGGTTTATTACGTAGCTGCCCGGCCGGGCCGCCTGGAATTGCCCCCGGTACTGCCCAGGCCCTATCTGTGTCAGCTCAAGACGACGAGCCTCGGCATCGGGCGAAATCACCTGCGCTTCCATGTTCGCCAACTGTGCGAATCCTCCCTCGCTGCCGACCGCCTCCACGTTCACCGTAACGGACCTGCCCTCCACGTCCGCCAGTATCTCGCAGTCGGACGGTTGCGCAGGCTTCGCCGCCCATCGGACCGCCTGCTCCCAGAACCGCCCAAACCCACCCCAGCCCAGCCACGACGCGGCCCACCGGCTGTCGACGCTGCTGGTAAACGCCACGCACCTGCCCAGTCCCGACTGGCAGCTCGCCAGCACCGGGTCGCCCTCGCTGGTTGCCAGGATCGTCTGGCTCAGGCCGCCCTTGGGACCGGTCAGAACGTAACCGTCAAGCTGCGGCAGCGGAACACCCAGCCCCGAGATGATTTCGCTCAGCGAGAACGAAACACTCGGCGTAAAGGTCTGCTCGACTATCAGGCTGCGCCTGACCACCTGCGCTTCCTTGATGAATATCTGTGGAAGTTGCTGAGGGTTCGTAACGTCGTAATACCGCCCGCCGGTGTTCCGCGCAACCCACAGCAGGTTCTGCTTGTCCGAAGCACTGTGCGGAAATATCGCCACGCCCGTGACCGTGATACCCGCCTGCTTGCAGTTGTTCAGCAATTGCCGGCTCGGCGGCTGTGGGTCGCCGTCACTTATCACTATCACGTGTTTTTGACTTGCATCGCAGGCCCGCAGTGCGTTGTACGCCTGCAAGAGATGGTCATGAAGGCTCGGCATATCCCCCATCACCATATTCCTGATCGCCGCGGTTATGCCCTTCTTGTCGCCGACCTCACTGAGCGGATAAACCCAGTCCCCCGTTCCCTGCCAGTTGTACGCCAGTATCCCCGCAAGGTCCAGCCGGCTCAGCGTATCGACCGCCGCCTGTGCCACCCGCTTGCCCCAGTAGTTGCCCTGCGGCATCTCGCACGCGTGCATAATCAGAACCAGCGCCCCTTTCGGAAGCTGCTTTTTCTGCGGAGGGTCAAGGTCCACCGGAAGCACCTCGGCCACCGCCGAGCCTATCCATCCACCTGCACCGAAGGCTTTCGGCCCGCCCGTCATCACCAGCCCGCCGCCAAGGTCCTGAACGTACCGAACCAGCATCTGCTGCTGCTCGAACGTGAAATTGCTGACGTCCGTATTGACCAGCACCACCGCATCCGCATCCATCAGCCGAACCAGGTTGTCCGGAAACTCCGCCGCCGTGATGTACCGCACGTCGATATCCGCCCCCGCCAGGGCCTCCACCAGCGCCTTGGCACTGCCGTCGCCGCCGTCTGCGACCAGCACGTGGCCGGGACCCGAAACAACCGTTACCGCCGTGGCCTGGTTGTTCTGGGTTATACGGTCCTGGTTCGGGTCGTCCGGCACAAAGAACCCCTTGAACTCGTGCACCCCCCGGCTCGAAAGTGGAACCGATACCACCTTGACGTTCGTGCCCGGCTCCAACTCAACCGGTACCGCAAGCTCCGCCGACCCCGGCGACAGGTCCACGGGCTTGCCGTTCAGATTCAGCAACAGCCGACCCTTGGCCGACTCGGTGCTGTTAAGAATGAACCGAAGCTGCACCGTTTCGCCCGACCGCGCCCGCGTCGGCGCGGCCAGACGCCTGAAAACCACCTCCTGCTCGTAGTTGTAGTAGATAGGCAGAACGTCTATCGGTATCTTGTTCGCCGCGGCAAGCCTTGCCGCTTCCTTCAAATCGCCCGCCGTCTGGTTGCCCTCGCTTACCAGCAGGATGCGGACCGCCGTATCAGGAGGCGCAATCGCCATCGCCATCTGTACCCCGTCCGCAAGCCTGCTCTCCAGGCCCCGGAGGCTGATATTGCGCTGCGCAATCTTCGTATCACCGGACGGCAGCTTGGAAATGCTGGCGAACTCTGCAACATCGACCATTGCCACCCGTTCCTGCTCGTCCTTCGACGCAAGTGCCTTGCGAAGATAATCCAGCGCCGCATCCTGCAGGTTCACTGGTATCGACTGGCTCCGGTCGAAAACGACCACCACCGTAAGCCGCTTGTGTTTGCGCGTCAGCATCGGCCTGGCCAGAAGCGCCGCCAGCAGCACTATCACCACGCACCGCAGCACAATCGCCGCAAGCCGCCGCCACCGCCCCAGCGAACCCAGGCTGCGATGCCCAAGCCACACCACCGGCACCACCAGAATGCAGCCCAGCAGCCACCAGGGCTGTGCAAAATAAAACCCGTAGGACATACTCAGCGAAGCCGCCATAGCTGTATCCTGTCATTGCCGGCGTCGACCACGAACGCCAGCCCACCGGTGTTTACCGCCACGGCCCACGGGTACGCCAGCTTTCCCAACTGCCGCCCGGGCCCGCCGTAAACGCCCACGCTTGAGCCATCCGGCCTGAACAACTGTATCCGGTTGTTGCCGTATTCGCACACGATCAATGTCCCGTCACTTTCAATCGCCAAATCGTACGGATACCGAAGCTGGCCCTTGGCGGTACCTAACCGGCCGATATACCCTTGCAGGTTCCCGTCGAGGTCATATATCGCGATGCGGTGATTGCACGCATCGGCAACGTAAAGTCTGCCTCGCCGGCGGTCAACGCACAAGGCGCTCGGCCTGGCGAACTGCCCTCGTTCGCTGCCGTATGAACCGAACGACCGCAAAAACCGCCTCTGCTTGTCGAAAATACTGACCCTGTCGTTGCCGCCGTATTCGCTGACGTAAATCCTGCCGTCGCCGGCGAACGCCACGTCCGTCGGATAAATAAAACAGCCCGGCCCTTGCCCATACTCGCCGAACGTCTCGACGATCTGCCCATCCGCCGAAAACACCACCACGCGGTGGTAGTGCGTGTCCGCAACATACACCCTGCCGTCATCGCCGACGCTAAGCCCCGTCGGCTTACCCGCCGCTGTCAGCGGCATCCGCATCTCGCCCAGAAACCTGCCGTCATCTGCAAGGTGCTGAATCCTGCCCGTCTTATCCACAACGAAAAGCGTTCCATCCGCTGCGACGTCGATAGCCCGCGGATATATGAACTCGCACCGACCCCTGCCCGTCCGCCCGAAATACCCGCGCACGAAGGCCGGCGGACTAATCGTCGACGCGCTGTCATCGCATCCTCCGCCGACCACCATCGCCGACAATACCACCGCCGCCGCCACGCCACGGTACAGCCTGCCCAGCCGCAGCAAAACCACCACCCCCGATATAAGCAATAAAAAAACGACCGTCAGCACCACGCAGCACGCGATGACATCCTGTTCACGCAGGTAGTGCATCTGGTTCAGCAGCCGCTGTGCAAAGTTCGGCAGCCCCGCCGGCAGCAGCACCATCGTCGCGGAAAGCTCGGTGACGCTGAGCATACCAACCAACAGCA
>CAYSBK010000129.1:0-7018 GCA_964429265.1 uncultured Pirellulales bacterium
GCCGGCATTTCTTTTTCCGTACGGCGATAGACGAGATAGACCTTTTCGGCGCCGAGCCTGACGGCGGTCCTGGCGGAGTCCATGGCGACGTTTCCGCCGCCGATGACGGCGACCTTTTTGGCGCGTGCGATGGGCGTGTCTGCGCCCTTGCCGAAGTCGTAGGCGCGCATAAGGTTTGCGCGGGTGAGGTATTCGTTTGCGCTGTAGACGCCGATGAGTGATTCGCCCTGGATTCCCATAAACCTGGGCAGCCCGGCACCAACGCCGATATAGACGGCATCGAAGCCGTCGTTTTCCATAAGCTGTTGTATGGTGCGGGTTTTGCCGACGACGAAGTTGCAGACGATGTTGACGCCCATTTTTTCGAGGACGTCGATTTCCTTCTGAACGATGGCCTTGGGGAGCCTGAACTCGGGGATGCCGTAGACCATAACGCCGCCGGGCTTGTGGAGGGCCTCGAAGAGGGTGACGCTGTGTCCGGCTCTTCTGGTGTCGGCGGCGGCGACGATGCCGCCGGGTCCGGAGCCGACAATGGCGACCTTCATGCCGGTTTCGGGTGCAACGGGGGGGATGGCGTTGTTGTTTGCGTCGCGGTCGGCGACGAATCTTTCGAGCCTTCCGATTGAGACGGCCTTGGTGGGGTCCTTGAATTTCTTGCCTACGGTGCAGGTTTTCTGGCACTGGACCTCCTGCGGGCAGACACGGCCGCAGACGGCGGGCAGCAGGGAGTTTTCCTTTATGATGTTGAGGGCCTTTTTGTAATCTGCCTCGACGATGGCGGCGATGAAGTCGCGGATTCTTATGCGGACGGGGCAGTCTTGGACGCAGGGGGCGTTTTTACATTGCAGGCAGCGCAGGGCTTCGAGTCGGGCCTGGGTTTCGGTGTAGCCAAGCGCGACCTCGTTGACGTTGTTTCGTCTTTCGATGGGGTCCTGCTGGGGCATCGGCTGGGGAGGTATTTTGTACCTTTCGGCGGGTTTGAGTTCGTTGCGTTTGTGCTTATCGAGGAGCTGCCGGAGGTTCTGCAAATCTTGGCCGGCGGCTTCCGGAGAGCGGCTGGGCCGAGTGTGATCGGGATTTACTTGTCCAGGTGTATCTTGCATTTGTGGTTTTTGTATTGCTGGTATGCCTGCTGTTCCTGCTGCCTGTAAGCGTTTAGTCTTTTGAGCATCAGGTCGAAGTTGACCTTGTGGCCGTCGAATTGGGGTCCGTCGACACAGACGAACTTGGGTTGACCGTCGTACTCGATTCGGCAGCCGCCGCACATACCGGTGCCGTCCACCATAATGGTATTGAGCGAGACGATGGTGGTGATGGCGAAGGGGCGGGTGACTTCGCAGCAAAATTTCATCATTATCGCCGGGCCGATAGCGAAGACCCTGGCCGGTTTTGGTTTGGTTTTGCAGATTTCTTCGAGTGGCTGGGTTACGAGCGCCTTTCGGCCGTAGGAGCCGTCGTCGGTGGTTATTATGAGCTGGTCGGCGATGGAGGCGAACTCGTCTTCGAGTATGAGCAGGTCCTTTGTTCGTGCGCCGAGGATGGCGATGAGGTGGTTTCCCGCGGCCTTCAGCGCGGTGGCGATGGGCAGCAGGGGTGCGTTTCCGATTCCGCCACCGACGCAGACGACGGTGCCGAAGTTTTCGATGTGCGTCGGTTTGCCGAGGGGGCCGACGAGGTTTTGGATGCAGTCGCCCGGCTGAAGATCCGACAGTTCGGCGGTGGTTTTTCCGACTCGCTGCCAGATCAGGCGGATGGATCCTTGCTCCGGGTCGGCTCCGGCGATGGTCAGGGGTATTCGTTCGCCGTAGTCGTCGTTAAGACAGAGGATGATGAATTGGCCGGGTTTTGCGGCCTGGGCGACCAGCGGCGCGCTGACGTGGGCGGTGAAAACATCTTTGCTGAGTTGTTTTTTCGCCAGTATCTTATGCGCCACCAGTTCAAAACCCCTCTTCAAAGCGAGCTGCGAAAATCTTATTATGGCGTGGGGACCGGTTTTGTCAAGGAATTTCGGCTGCGCACCTGGGATGGGGGTGGCGGGATAAGAAACGCCGGGAAAGACAGAAACGGACAAACGACCGACGCCAGGCGGGGCGGGCCGGGATTATGTGAGCGGTGCAGGGCTGGGGGGTACGATGTACCCTGTTATTTCTTGACGAAATGTTTTTCGGGGTTAAAGTTGTTGCGGAGCGAGCCGGTTGCCAGGACCGCCGGTGGACGGTTTTGGTAACCTGCCCGACGAGTTCCGCGACGGTCGGGGCGGTTTTTGCGGCGGCCGGCGGAAAGATACGGCGAAATCGCGGCACGATTGGACACAGGCAGGTGGACAAAGAGACAATCGCCGAAATCGAGCGTATTACGCAGCACAAGTTTCGCAAACGGCGTCTGCTGGAGGTGGCGTTTACGCATTCCTCGGCCGTGGATAATCGGCTGATCAGCAACGAGCGGCTGGAATTCCTGGGCGACGCGGTGTTCGGATTTATAATATGTGAAGCATTGTACCGGCGGTTTGAAGATTACCTGGAGGGGGACCTGACGAAGCTGAAAAGCACGCTGGTTTCTCGGCGGACCTGCGCGGAAGTTGTGAAGAAGCTCAACCTTCACAAGCTTCTGAAGATAGGCAAGGGGATGACCGGCAGCCGGTCCGTGGGCGGCTCGCTGGCGGCGGGGTTGTTCGAGGCGTTGGTGGCGGTTTTGTACCTTGACGGGGGGCTTGAGGCGGCGCGTCGGTTTGTGTTGTCGCAGTTCGAGCCTCTGATCGAGCAAACGGACGCGAAGTACTCGCAGGATAACTTCAAGTCACTGCTGCAGCAGTACGCCCAGCAGCACTTCGGCGCAACGCCGGCGTACGTTCTGCTGGACGAAAAGGGCCCGGACCACGACAAGTGCTTTGAGGTGCAGGTGGTTATCGGCACGCAGTATTTCGATAGTGCCTGGGGCACCAACAAGAAGCAGGCCGAGCAAAAGGCCGCATTGAACGCACTTGTGGCCCTTCGAGTTTTGAGGCCGCAGGACGTCCAACCGCAGCAATAACGGCACAGCACACGCCCAGGGCAGCATCGCGAGCCAACGCCAGAACACGATTAACACTTCCGGGGAGTAACGTCGTCTTGGGACACGAGTGCCGGTGACGCTGCACACCGGTGGCGTGTTGAAAAGAGAGAAAGATTTTCCGGCGGTTTTTCATTGCGACAGCGGTGGTGACACCGATTCTCGAGCAGTCAGAGGCGGGTCTGAAGCCGTCACCGGAAAAAAGTATCGCTGAGCGGTATTCTCTGATGAACTCTTTCGCTCGATGGCGGTGTTGTAGGTTGGGAGACATTTGAGCGGCAGCCCGAGTGACGAGGGTGGCGATCAGTTTTTACATATTCGGTTTTTGATGGAGGCTGTAACCGTTGTAAAAAGGAGTTGAACGATGAAGAATCCCGACCACAATGGGCAATTGTCGGCGGATATCAACCACGTCGAGCGTGACTTGCTTCAACGGCAACGTGCGCGCCACAGCTTGTTCGTCGCCACGCTGATGCGTATGGGCACCGCCGGTTTTGCAATGATCGGGCTGATTCAGGAAGGTGAGGCCGTGCAGTGGCACAAGTGGCAACCGGGTACACTCAGGGTTTGGTCGCCGGAGATAGCGTGGGCAGGCTTTGTGCAGACGAGTGCAGGGTGTTGTGAGACCGTTGTGGCAGGCGGAGGGCCGGCGGGCACGAGGGCAGACTTGTGCGCCCGGTATATTCGAAGTCCATCGTTTCCGAGGCGGGTGATTGCGAGGGCGGGTTTACTGCAACAACCAGGAGACGACCAGTAATATAACCGCCGATACCACGATGAACACGGTTATTGAAAGGAACAACAGGGCTACTTCCTTGAGGAAGTTTCGCAGGTGGATTTCGGGCAGTTTCGTGGCCTTGTAAACCACCGCCACCGAGGCGGCCAGCGGCAGCAGCCAAAGCAACGTTTGCGGGGTGGTGCCGAGCTCAAGGGCGCGGGTAAAAGAAGCGACCAGCCCGGCCGGTCCGGTGCAGGCACATAACCAGTAATAAAGGTGGTTGAACATTTTCAGTCCCTGTCCAGGCCGGTGGCCCGAAGGTAGCCGAGATACACGGCATTAACAACGCACAGCAGGTTAAGCAGTCCGGATGTCATCGTGTAAACCTGTCCGATTTCGCTGGGTTGTCCGAAGACGGTCATTTGTCGGTCGCCGGCGACTGCTGAAATCGCAAAAACGACCGGCGGATTCATTGCCTGGGCGACCTTGACGTATATCGCGGACGCCGAGTGTAAGTCGACGACCGCGATTGTTCCGACGTACAACCCGGCCAGGAAGGTCAGCGAGACGGCGACAAATATGATGAGAGCCCTTTTTCTTTCGCCTATGAGGAAATGGCCTGCGCCCGGGACTACCCACCCGGCCAGGCCGACGGCAAGCAAGAAGCCGAGACAACTGCTGTGGCGCGTGGTGCTCACGATTTTCCTCCGGGCGGCTGGTTTGGTTCATCGGCGTGGCGGGGTGCATCGGCGGTTTCGACGCGGACGAAGCCGGTGCGTTTGAGGATGTTCGCCGGGTTGAAGAAGAGCACGGCCAGGCTCTGCGATTCGGCGATGCCGGACAGGTATGCAGCCAGCGGCTTTGACTGCTGATATTGCTTTTCGCTGATGCGACTTACCGAGAGGCTCTTCAGGCAGTAATAGGTCAATTCCGGTTTGAATTCCATTATATATGGTACGGCGTCGAGGTTGTTGGAGTCAGGCGGCACGAGTTGATAGAGTTTCTCGGTGAGGAGCCTTCGCACGGTATTTCGCCTGAGCAGTTCACCCGCGACGGGATTGCCTTCGTTCTGCACGGAGAGGGTCAGCAGGTCGTCGGACGAGATGCGTCGGCCGGTGAACGTGTCGAGGCGGAATGGTTTTTCCGAGTCGGGCAGGTTCGGGTCGGCGGTGTTTGCGTCGGCCGGGCCGTAGAGTTGATTCACCCGCTCGATGGCATCGTCCCAGCCGAGCTGGGCCACCAGTGCCTTGAATCGTTTTGCGGCGTCGGCGGCGGCCGGCATAGCGGCAAGCTTTGCAAGGTCGTCAGAAACGGCCCGTCGGACCGAGTAAAGGTCCTCGTCCTGCGATTCGACGTCGGTGCTGACGGGCTGATTGGGGTCGAGCTTCAGGCTCCGTCGGCTGAAGGTGGTGTCGATGCTTTCCGGCGGACCGGCGGGTCGGACCCGCACCACCCTTGCCATCAGCATCACTCGGCCTGAGATGTCTCGAAACGGGCCGACATTTTCGTACAGTGCCGGTGCCTGAACGCCGAGGGGTCCCAGTTCAGCGGCTTTGAGGTCTTCGACGGCAAACAGGACCTGAACCAGGGAAGTGAGGCTCTGGGAGCGGCCCTGGAGGTAGAGCCGGCCCAGGTAGGAATCCTGGCGGACGTCGGCGGCGGTGAGCAGGCCCGTTCGGCCGGCGTAAACGTTCGTGCCGTAGCTTTCGGACAGCTTTCGTGCCGCGGCGGCGTAGTCGCCGGCCAACTGTTTCAGCTTTTCGGGGTCCAGTTTACGCTGTGATTGGTCGTCGGGGTTGAGCGAGCCGCGGGTCTGGAAGTCGGCCTTTTCGAGGATTTCGGCGGCCTTGGACCTTGCCCTGGTATTGACCAGGATGGTGTTGATTGCGTTTGCGACCTCCGGAAAGGTCCTGATGCGAGTGGTCGGCTTGGAGTTCGGGTCGTTGGGGTCGGCAGGAATTTGCTGGGTGAACTGCTGGCGGTTGTCCATATAGTACTGCTCGACGTCCTCCGGCGTCGGAGGGTCGATTATCTTCTTGATTTCGTCGAGTCGGACGGCGATGTATTCGAAACTGAGCATTTCCGGCAGCTTGTATCCGAAACCATAGGGGTTGTCGGCGGTGACCTGGCCGGGGAAGTAATTCTTGTACTTTTCGAAATGCGCGGCCAGCTCGTCAGCGGGCGGTTGGGCCTGTTCGTCGGCGAATACGCCGGCGTCAAACGTGACGTACCGGGCGTCGATGGTCTCATTGCCTCGGGCGACTAAATGCTGCATCTGTGCCGTGGTAAGCGCCGTCGTTGAACAGACCATACGCCCGTACTGCAGCACGGCCAGCAGCTTCGAGAAGGTTCGCAGGATTGTTTCTTCGCCGATGCCGTGGCGGCTTACTATCGCCGAAATCACCTGGGTGTAGGTGGCACCCTGGCGTATATTGGGGATGCTGGTGGCGAGATATCGGCCGGCGTCGGCGTTCGGTATCTCGACGCCGGCCCGGCTTGCCTCGCGTGTGAGAAGCAGCCAGTAGATATTCGGCGGGACTGTGCGGTCATAGAGCGCATCGATCTGCTTGAGGTTTATCCTGTAGTTGTTCTGGCGGACAGCCCGCCTGAGTTCGCCGATGGAGGCGGGGGCGGTGGTACGGTCTCCGAAGAGGACCTCTCCGAGGAAGAAGGCGCGGAGGTCGGGGATGTCGGTGTCTCGCAGCCTGATGCTTCGCATCAACACGTCGGCGCCGACCATTTTGAGTATCTCGAGTTCCTTCCTTGCGTTATAAAGGTCGAGTGCGGTGATCTTTTGGCCACCAAAGCAATAAGCCAGGGGCTTTGCCCGACCGAACCGCGAGCGTGACAGCAACATCCGCAGGGCCGAACCGCCGATGAAGCTGATCATTATGACCACGCCGACGATGGCCATAATCTTCCTGTTGTACTTGCGAAACCATTTTACAAGGTTCATTCTGATGCTCCAAACCAACGAATCAGACTGCCCACGAAACGTTAAGAGTATAAGCCCGGGCGGAGCTTTTGCAAGGAAATACGGGCAGCCGTGCCGGGCCGGTGCGGGGCGTGTTGCATTACGGCGGCGACGGCCTCGTAGAGGGCGGTGCCGTCCATATTAACGGTGGCACCGATGGGCAGAACGAACCCGGCTGTTGTGGGGCTAAAGCCGGCATTCTTCTCAACGCATTCGATGGTTATGGGCAGGCGAAGAACGACAGCGGCAATCCCGGTGAGTCGGGCTTGCTTTGTGAG
>CAYSBK010000130.1:0-6980 GCA_964429265.1 uncultured Pirellulales bacterium
ACATCTTGACGGGGCCACTTGACAAATCGCCCCACGCTTACGAGAATCCGCTTTGGGCTGTGTGCCGGCATTATGCTGCACTACTTTCGCCGTGTGTTATGTGTCAACGTTAATCGTAGGACTCTTGTTATGAAGATTGTGATCGTCGGTGGCGTGGCAGGCGGCGCAACGGCGGCTGCAAGGCTGCGCCGGCTGGATGAGCATGCCGAAATCATAATGTTCGAAAGGGGCCGCCACGTCTCCTTCGCCAATTGCGGGCTGCCCTACTATATTGGCGGCGTCATAACCGACCGGCAACGGCTGCTGGTGCAGACGCCCGAAAGGCTCAAAGCGAGGTTCAATATCGACGTCAGAGTCCGCAGCGAAGTCGTCGACATCGACCGCCGGAAGAAGCAGGTCACGGTGCTGGACCACGCAAGCGGCCAAACCTGCCACGAGACGTACGACAAGCTGATACTTTCGCCCGGCGCCAGGCCGATAAAGCCACCCGTGCCCGGAGTCGACTCACAAAAGGTATTTACGCTCCGCAATGTCCCCGATGCCGATGCCATAGATGCTTTCATCAAGCAGCACAAGCCGCGCAAGGCGGTTGTCGTGGGTGCCGGGTATATAGGTCTGGAACTGGCCGAGAACCTTGCCAACCGTGGCCTGAAAGTGGCTGTCGTCGAGATGCTCGACCAGGTAATGCCGGCGATGGACAGAGAAATGACGGCTTTCATCGAGCGTACCATCTGCAAGCACGGTGTTGCCTTGTGGCTCAACGACGGCGTGTCGGCGTTTCACGAGGATGGAGACGTGCTGCGGGTTGTGTTGAACTCCGCGACCGAACTGGCCTGCGATATGGCCGTGCTGGCGGTGGGCGTAACGCCCGAAGCGGAACTTGCCCACAAGGCAGGTTTGGAAATCGGCACCACCGGCGCAATCAAGGTTAACGACTATCTGCAGACCAGCGACCCGGATATCTACGCGATCGGTGATGCAATCGAGGTCAAGGACTTTGTCCTGGGCACCCCCACGGTCGTACCGCTGGCCGGTCCTGCAAACAAGCAGGGCAGGATTGCCGCCGACAATATCTGCGGCAGGAAGGTCACCTACAACGGCACGCAGGGAACGGCCGTCTTGAAGGTATTCGACCTGACCGTCGCGATGACCGGCCCCAGTGAGAAGCGCCTGAAACAGCACGGCCTCGATTACGAAAAGCTTTACATCCATCCGCCCAACCATGCGACGTACCATCCCGGCGCCGCCCGGATGCACATCAAGCTTTTGTTCAGCAAACCACAGGGCAGGGTGCTTGGCGCCCAGATAGTCGGCGGCGACGGCGTTGACAAGAGGATCGACGTTTTTGCAACGGCCATTCGCGCAGGTATGACCGTCTTCGACCTGCAGCAGCTCGAGCTTGCCTACGCCCCGCCGTATGGCAACGCCAAAGACCCGGTAAACCTGGCCGGTTTCGCAGCCGGCAATATCCTCGACGGAACCGTGGATGTAGCCCATTTCGAACAGCTTAACCCGGAAGATTTCGTCATCGACGCCAGAACCCCATCGGAGTTCGAGAGGGGCAATGTACCCGGTTCAAGCAATATGTTCGTCGATAACATTCGAGACAATCTGGATACTTTGCCGAAGGACAAGCCGATTAACGCATATTGCACCGTGGGCTTTCGCAGTTACATAGCCTGTAGAATCCTCAGCCAGAAAGGCTTCGCCGTGCGAAACCTCAGCGGTGGCTACACGACTTACCAGGCGATCACAAAGTCGGGGTTTGATGCAGCCGAAAAGCAAAAGCAGCAGTTTTTGCAGGCGTAACGCGCGACCGCCGGCTTGCCGTTACAGATCAAAACCTGCTACCTTAGTTCCGCAGTCCGGACACGCTGAATCCTTTATATTATTGGCGGCTACCCTGTAACCTGTTCGCTCTATGAGCAACCGCCCGCAGTTGTAACAAAAGGTGCTCTCCGCTTTTGAGCCGGGCACGTTGCCCAGGTAAACGTAGTGAAGCCCCGCCTGCTTGCCTATCTCGTAGGCCCGCTCCAGCGTGGCCACAGGCGTCGGGCCGGAGTCACGATACTTATACTGCGGATAGAACCGGCTTATGTGCCACGGAACATCGGCGCCGGCTTGCGTTACGATGAACTCGGCAAGACGTTTCAGCTCCTCGTCCGAGTCGTTCTGGCCCGGCACGATAAGCGTGGTAATTTCGAGCCATATATTGGTCTGTTTGGCGATGTAGCTGATGGTATCGAGCACCGGTTGCAGGCGGGCCTTGCACAACTCCCTGTAGTACTTTTCAGAGAAGGCCTTCAGGTCAACGTTTATGCCGTCCAGCCACTCCGCCGCGAAGTCGATCGCTTCGGTTGTCATAAAGCCGTTGCTCACGAACACGTTGGTCAGGCCTTTTTCCCTGGCCAGGCGACCGCAGTCGGCGCACAACTCCATAAAAATGGTCGGCTCGGTATAGGTATAGGCGATGCTGCTGCAGCCGCTTCCCACCGCCGCGGCGACAATCTGCTGCGGGCTGATGCTGCGGCCTTCGATGCCGCCCGTCTCAATCGCCGCCTGGCTTATCTGCCAGTTCTGGCAGAACACGCACCGGAAATTGCAACCCATCGTCGCTATCGAAAAACTGCTCGAGCCTGGCTGGAAATGAAACAACGGTTTCTTCTCAATCGGGTCCGGATTTGCCGAGCATACCCTGTCGTACGTCAGCGAGTACAGCACGCCGTCGATGTTCTTGCGGACGCTGCATCTGCCCAGCCGGCCGGCGTCAATCACGCACCGCCAGTTGCAAAGGTTGCACCGGACCCTGTTATCGGTTCCCGATTTTTCCCACAAGACCGCTGTCTTGAGCTGTTGACTCTCACCCCACATTGGCATTGTCCGTTAAATCAAGTTTTACTTTCGCCGAATAAGTATATAAAATAAGGCTCTCGGGTGCAACGAGCAGGACTTCGCCCTGTCCTTGAACCGGCGTCCCGCTCGCAGACAAGGCCTGAATACCTCGGAGCAACCACGAATATGAGTATATTGTCGGCAATTGGCAACACACCGCTCGTCGAGCTGACCAACCTCAACCACAAGAAGCCGGATGTCAGAATCTTCGGCAAGCTCGAAGGCACCAATCCCGGAGGCTCCGTAAAGGACCGCACCGCCTTCTGGATGATCAAGCACGCAGAGCAATCAGGCCGGCTGACCGCAGGCAGGATCATACTTGAGCCTACCAGCGGCAATACCGGCATAGCGCTTGCTATGATAGGCGCCGCAAAAGGCTACCGCGTTAAACTCTGCATGCCCGAATGCGTCAGCCTCGAAAGACAGCATATCCTCACGGCCCTGGGTGCCGAGGTCGTCTTGACCCCAGCCAAGGAAGGAACCGACGGTGCAATTCGAAAGGCACACCAACTGCTGGCCGACGAACCCGACAAGTACTATATGCCGAACCAGTTCGAGAACGAGGCCAACATCCTCGCCCATTATGAATCAACCGGGCCTGAAATACTGTCGCAAACCCGTGGTCGGCTCGACGTCTTCGTAGCCGGTATGGGCACCACCGGAACCCTGATGGGCGTAAAAAGATACCTCGCCGAACACAAACCGGACGTCCGTGTCGTCGCGGTTGAGCCGCCACCCGGACATACAATCCAGGGCCTCAAAAACATGAGTGAATCGATCGTGCCGAAAATCTACGACCCCGCTGCGCTCGACGACAAAATCACCGTTGGCGACGACGAGGCATTCGAGACCACCAGGTTGCTCGCCGCCAGGGAAGGCGTCTTCGTGGGAATGAGTAGCGGAGCGGCCGTCGCAGCAGCCCTGAAGGTCGCAGAGAATATGACGTCCGGCACTATCGTCGTTATCCTTCCCGACCGCGGAGACCGCTATCTCAGCACCACGCTGTTCCGCTCGATCTGCGCCAAGTGTCCCCCATAAGCCCCCCTGCCGGTCATCGGCACTTGTCCGATTGGTCCATACGTCTTCATACGGGCGAAAAGACCGACGAACGCTGGCCTGACCGCTTTCCAGCCGAACAGCCGGGCCGAAGGGATTCAAACCCTCAACCTTCGGGCCGACCGTCCAGGACGTAGCTTCTAACTCAAGCTGCCATGAGGGCTTACGGCACGGTTTTTGGCAAGAAACCAGCACCACGAGCAAGTGCAAAGTGATTGACAAATATGTGAGACAACCTCTCTGATCCCATTTGCATCGGCGTTAATTGGTTGACAGTCCGGTTACGCCTTGTTAGTATCCAGCTTGTCCGGCCGGATGGCCGCGACAGCTTAGTGAGGCTGAACCGCAATACTACCGAAACGAGAAAAAATCGACGTGGAAATCAGGCCGTTCAGAGCATACAGGTACAACCCGAAGATTCTGGGCGACGTGGGCAGTTGTGTCGCTCCGCCGTACGACGTGATAAGTGCCGAACACCAGGAACAGTTGTACCGCAGAAGCCAATACAACATCGTAAGAATAATAAAGGGCAAAACCTACCCCACCGACAACCAGCACGATAATCAGTACACCAGGGCCGCACAATATCTCAACAGATGGATAGAGCAGGGTGTGCTGCAGCAGGACCCTGTAGAGACCATATACGCGTACGTCCAGGATTTCGAGGTCAACGACTGCAGGTACCGGCGGTATAGTTTCATCGCGCTGGCGAGGCTGGAGGAGTTCGGCAAGACCGTTCGCCCGCACGAGCAGACGCTTAATGAGCCTATTATAGACCGACTGAACCTCAAGCGCGCCACGGAGGCAAAGTTCGGCCTTGCGTTTATGCTCTACGACGACCCGCAGTATGTCGCCGACAGCATCATCGCCGAGGCCGTGAAACAAACACCCCTGGTTGATTTTCGTAACGACGATGCCGTCCGGCATAGGCTTTTTGCGCTCACTGACAGCCGGCAGATTGAGGCAATCGCTGGTATGATGAGGGACAAGTGCTGCGTAATCGCCGACGGACACCACCGCTATACTACAGGCCTGACGTATTCGCGGGAGAATCCCAACCCCCAGGCCAGGTACCAGATGCTCGCGTTTGCGAACGTTCACAACCAGGGCGTGGTTATCCTGGCGACGCATCGCCTGGTGGGCAACCTTGAGCGGTTCGATCCGGCGGCGTTTGTCGAAGCTGCCGGCCGCGATTTCGCGTTGACTGCATATCGCTTCGACTCCGGGCAGGCTAAGGCCGACGCCCGCGCCAAGGCCCTGGCACACAGCAGGGCTGAGCACGAAAGCGGCAAGAATGCCTTCACCATTTACTGTGGCGACGGCTCGTTCTACGTGGTGGTGCTGAAGAACCCCGGGGCGATGGCCTCGGCCTCGCCCGAGAAAAGCCGGGCCTGGAGGTCGCTGGACGTGGCGGTGCTGCAGAAACTTGTCCTGGAAAAACTGCTCTGCATCAGCGAAGCGCAACTGGCCCGGGGCGACAAGGTCAAGTACGTCCGGGATATGGGCACGGCGGTCGACGACGCCGTAGCCGCGGTGGACAGAAAAGAAAAACAGCTCCTGTTCCTGATGAACCCGACGCGATGGGAGCAGATCAAGGCGGTAACTGACGCGGGCGAGCGAATGCCGCAAAAATCGACATATTTCTATCCGAAAATCTACACGGGCCTGACAATCAACAAGTTGTAAGTCGTTTGGAGCAAATGATATGGCAAGCTGGAAAAATCCTCCGAGACTGTTCATACCTGGCCCGGTCCAGGTCAACCCCGACGTTCTCGAGCAGCTCAGCCGTCCGACACTCGGGCATCGTCTCAAGGAGTACACCGAGCTGCACGGCGAAACGGTCGAAATGCTCAAGAAAATCCTGTTTACCGAACAGAATGTCTTTTTGTTCACCAGCTCAGGCTCGGGCGGCTGGGAAGCGGCGATCCGCAACTGCGTCGGGCCCGACGAAACCGTGCTGTGCACGTGCTGCGGGGCGTTCAGCGACAAGTGGGCTTCGGTAGTGGAAAGCTGCGGGCGAAAGGTCGAGCGGCTTAAAGTGGATTGGGGAAAGCCCGTACCGCCGGAGATGATCGACGAGAAACTGGCCAGCGGCAAGTACGCGGCGGTGACGCTTATGCACAACGAAACCAGTACGGGCCTGACCAATCCCCTCTACGAAGTAAGCGAGATGATGAAGCAGAAGTACCCCGACGTGCTGGTCTTCGTCGATGCGGTCAGCGCGATGGTGGGGCTTCCGTTGCATTTCGACCGGCTCGGCTGGGACGTCGCGTTCGCATCGGTGCAGAAGGCCTTTGCGATACCGCCGGGGCTGACGGTAGTGGCGGTCAGTAACCGCGCACTTGAAAAAAGCAAGAACGTCCCCAGCCGAGGGTACTACTTCGACTTCCAGAACTTTGCCGAACGTGACAGGAAGAACCAGACCCCCACCACGCCCGCCATACCGCATATTATGGCCCTGAACTACCAGTGCAAGAAGCTGCTGAGCGAGGGTATGGAAAACGTCTGGCAGCGGCACAAGGAAATGGGCGATTTCGTGCGGGCCTGGGCAAAGGAAAAGTTCGACCTGTTCTGCGACGAGAAGTACGCCTCGAACACGCTGACAACGGTCAAAAACACCAGGGGCATCGACGTGGCCGCTACCATCAACGCCCTGCAACAGAAGCACAACACCGTCTTCGGCAACGGCTACGGCAAGCTCAAGCAGCAGACCTTCAGAATAGCACATATGGGCGACATCACGCTTGACGATTTGAAGCAGCTTCTGGGCTGGATCGACGAAGAAATAGGCTGAGCCTTCGCAAGGCAAAAGCAGCCGCCGACGAAGCACCGGCCGCCCGCTTCAGTGGCTTTGTTCGCCGCAGGCCGCCAGCAAGGCGACGTCGCGGAAGTTGACCACCCCGTCGCCGTCGATATCGAAACCCCCGCAACGGTCAAGCTCGTTGCAGTCGGATTCAAGCCAGTACGATGCAAGGCCGCCCAGCCGTTCCAGCACGCTGTTGACTATCCTGATTGTGTCGGTGCCGTAAAAC
>CAYSBK010000131.1:0-6976 GCA_964429265.1 uncultured Pirellulales bacterium
TGCAACACGGTCATAGTCGGTGCGGGGGCGGCGGGGATGAACTGCGCGGTACACCTGTACGAGTTTATGAGCCGTAAGGGTCTAAGCGACGCCGATAAAAGGATAGTGGTCATCACCCGCGGCGTGTCACTGGGTGCGTCGCGGATGAGCGGGTCGGACAAGCAGACGTACTACAAGACAGGCACCAGTGCCGACGTGCCCGACAGTGCCGAAAGGATGGCGGAGGCGTTGACGGCGGGGGGCTGCTGCCACCACGACCTGGCGCTTGCGGAGGCGGTCGGTTCCCTGCAGGAGTTCTACCACCTGGTGCAATTGGGGGTGCCGTTTCCGCACGATGCATTCGGCAGTTACATAGGTTACAAGACGGACAACGACCCTTTCGAGAGGGCCACTTCCGCCGGTCCAAAGACCAGCAGGTTTATGGCCGAGTGCCTCGAACGCCAATTGCGGGAATACGGGGTGCGGATCGACGACAAGCAGGAGGTCTTGTCGCTGCTGGTGCCGGGCGGGGAAGACCGGGACCGGGTCGCAGCGGTGATTACCATCGATACCGACAAAGTCAGCGCGACGGACTACGCGATAAATGTTTACTTGTGCAGGAACCTGGTTCTGGCGGCGGGGGGGCCGGGCGAACTTTACAAAACGAGCGTCTATCCGCCGGGCCAGACAGGTATCGCCGGTGCGGCGTTGAAGGCGGGTCTGGCCGCCGAGAACCTGACGGAGTCGCAGTTCGGCCTGGCCAGCGTGAAGTTCCGGTGGAACGTGTCGGGCAGCTATTGCCAGGCGATTCCGCGGCTGTTCAGCACGGACGCAGACGGCGGCGAGCAGCGGGAGTTTCTGGCGGGGCAGTTTCCCAGCCTGGGCAAGATGGCAAGCGCTATCTTTCTGAAAGGTTATCAGTGGCCCTTCGACGCCCAGCGGATCGTGAATCACGGCTCGTCGCTGATAGACCTGCTGGTTTTCAACGAAACCCAAAAAGGCCGGCGGGTCTTTATGGACTTCTTGCGCAACCCGGTCGGCGGCGACCCATCCGAGCAGTTCCGGCTAAAAATGCTGGAACCACAGGCCTATCAATACCTTGCGAAGGCTCAGGCCCTGGGGCCGACGCCTATCGAGCGACTCGAAGCCCTGAACCGCCCGGCGATTGAGCTTTACAAGGAGCACGGCATAGACCTTTACAAGGAGCCTCTCGAGGTCGCGGTCTGCGCCCAGCACAACAACGGCGGTTTCGCGGTGGACCTGTGGTGGCAATCGAACGTGCCCGGTGTATTCGTGATCGGCGAAATGGCCGGCACGCACGGTGTCAGACGGCCGGGCGGGGCGGCTCTTAACGCCGGCCAGGTGGGAGGTCTGCGGGCGGCCCGTTACATCGCAAATGTCTGCCGGCTGGAGGTGGCCGAGCCGGCGGCGGTCCAAGCCCAGCTCGAGCAGCACGTAAGTGAGTGCGTGGCAAGGCTCAACCGGTACAAGCAATGCCCGGGTCCACGCCCACAAGAGGTCATATCGCAAGTCCAGGAAAGGATGACGGCCTCGGCGGGGCACATAAGGCAAATCGACGATGCACAGCAGGCATTGGCGCAGGCCCTGGAAACCTATAAGCGGATAGAACAGCAGGGGCTGAGTATCCGCAGCGCCGGTGACATCGTGGCGGCTGTCCAGGCCGAGCAACTGGCCCTGGCGAGCGTGGCTTACCTGAAGGCCATCGTGGAGCTGCTGAAGAACGGCGGCGGTTCCCGCGGGTCGTATCTGGTCCTTTCCGAGGCCGGCATAGAGGTTCAACCGCGGATCATCAACCCGGCCACGGGCGAACCCGTCAGGTTCAAGCCGGAAAACGAGGCGCTGAGGAACTGCGTTTTCCGGCTGCAGTACGACGGCCGGCGCGAGGACCTGTTTGGCTGCAGGATGGTGCCCGTCAGGAAGGTCCGACCTACGCACAAGGCGTTCGAGGCGGCCTGGGAGGACTTCAGGGCCGGCAGGATATACGAAGCGGGCCGGTGAAGTGCGGCCGGCGGAGTCTCATCACACCAAGTGTCCAAACGCTTTGAAATGCCGCTTATCAGCACTAAAAGCCGGTTTTCCGCCGGAGACTTGACTTTTGGGCTGTTTGGCGTAATAGTCTTATAGCAGACACACCTTGCGGTGGATTGTGGCCCGGGAGGTTCGCGATCGCCGGGCTGAAGGGATTTATGAAAGCACAGCAGCATTAGGGGCTTTTAACGCCTCAACGGCAGGATTGGTATTGTAGTTCGGTGGCTCATAGCAGAGAACTGATAAATCGCGTACAGCAGGCAACCGACATCGTCGATGTCGTGGCCGAGCATGTCTCGCTGACCAGAAAGGGCAGAGAAATGGTCGGGTTGTGCCCTTTCCACGACGACCACAGGCCGAGCCTGTACGTGAACCCCGCCAAGCAGATTTTCAAGTGCTTTGCCTGTGGTGCCGGCGGGTCGGTTTTTACGTTCGTGCAGATGAGGGAGAATCTTACCTTCGGCCAGGCCGTGGAACGGCTGGCAAAAAGGGCGGGCATCCGGCTTGAGCCGCAGCACCGGCGCCGGCAGGCATCGGGCCAGGCCGACCCGAACGCGCTTGCGGAGGTAAATGCGTGGGCCGCGGCGGTGTTCCACAGGAACCTGCTCAACAGCGGCGACGGGAAAAAGGCGCTGGATTATCTCGCGGGGCGGGGGATAAGCAACGAGAGTATCAGAAAGTGGCGGCTGGGGCTGGCGCTGAAATCACATACTCAGCTGGTCGATGCGGCCGGGCGGCGCAATATCGGCCGGCGGCTTCTGGCGCAGGCGGGCCTTGTTACGGGGGGCAACGGCGGTGCGGTGGACAGGTTCGTAAACCGGCTGGTGTTTCCGATCACCGACGTTACGGGCAGGGTCATCGGCTTCGGCGCCAGAAGTCTCGACGGCGGCGGGGCCAAGTATATCAACTCACCCGCGACGGTTCTTTTTGACAAGAGTTCGGCACTTTACGGTCTTGACCTTGCCAGGCACCAGATAGTCGCCAGCGGCACCGCCATTGTGGTGGAGGGATATACCGACGCGATAATGGCGCACCAGCACGGGTTCGGCAACGTGGTGGCGACGCTGGGTACCAGCTTTACGCAACAGCACGGTCGGCTTCTGCGAAGATACGCCAAGCAAATCGTGCTGGTTTTCGACAGCGACAGGGCGGGGATCGAGGCGGCCAACAGGGCGCTGCAAATCTGCCTGGCCGAGCCGATCGGAATCAAAATCGTTTCGATACCGCAGGCCAAGGACCCGTGCGAGTTCCTGGTCGATTCGGGTCCGGAGGCGTTTGGTCGGCTTGTGGAAAGCGGCACGGACGTTTTCCAGTTCAAGTGGGACCGGCTCAGCAGGAGCCTGTCGGGGGATAACAGTATCGTCGACCGGCGGGCGGCGTTGAACGAATACCTTGACGCGGTGGCAGCGGGTCTGCTGGCCGGCAGGTTACCCTACGTGGAAAGGGGGCTGGTTGTAAATCAGCTTTCGAACATCATCGGGCTGGAGCCGCGACAGATAAACGCCGAGTTGCAGCGGCGCATCCGGCGGGCGCAGCAGGGCGGTCCCAAAAGGGGCAGGGGCGAGGCTGCGGTCAAGGACGGCGGGCTGCCGGACTTTTACACGGCGGCCCAGCGGGAAATCCTGGAGGTGCTGCTGAACGAACCCGGGCTTTACGGGGATATTCGCCGGCAGGTGGGCGTATCTTCGTTCGAGGAACCGATGCTCAGGCAGATTGCCGAACACGTCTTGGCGGTTATCGAAGAGGGCACCGAAGAGGTCGTGGCGGCGGTGCTGGGACGAACCGAGTCGACCGAGGCCGCAGCGACCGTCGTGGAGCTGACCGAGACCGGCCGTCGCAAGGGCAACTACCGGCGGCGGCTGGCCGGTGCAATCGACGCCGTCGAGAGATACCGGAAGGAAAAGGCAAAATCGCGCATAAAAGCAATTAAGGACCAGGAACGTTTTCTCAAGGAACTGACGGAGCACACGGGCAGGGAGAATCCTTACAACGTCGGAATGGTTTAGTGAACAGTGGCATAAGAACAGGGGTAGTAACAATAGGTCCTGCCGGAGGCCGGGACAGTCTCCCCCGCCAGCAACGAGGGTTTCGCCTGGAGTTCGGCAGGTCGATCGGGCCAGTAAGAGTTTTGGGAGTGCCAGCGTGGCAGAAAAGAACAAAAGTGAGATGAAAAACGAAAAGTCGCAGGCGAGCACCGAAACGGACTCGACGCGGGACTACAAGCGGATGTACGCCGAGGGACAGATACAGGCCCTGATTGAAAAGGGCAAGAAGCGGGGCTTTCTCACGTACGAGGAGATGAACGAGGAGCTGCCGGAAGAGGCGGTAAGCCCCGCCAGGCTGGACAGTCTGCTGATGACGCTCGACGAGATGGGCATTACGTTGCTGGACGAAGCGGACGTTCAGAAACAGCGCGAGGACGACTTCGAGACCGCCGACGAAGACACCGAGGAGTCCAAGGAAGACAGCGAGCAACTCTCCGAGGACGAGATACTCGAGAAGGAGCTTCTGGGGGAGCAGGCTGCGGCCAGGATCGACGATCCCATTCGTATGTACCTGACGCAGATGGGCGAGATTCCGCTGCTGAGCAGGGAAGACGAGATCCGGCTGGCCAGGAAAATCGAGCTGGCGCGGATGGCGTTCAGGCGGAAGATGCTCGAGAGCGAGTACTGTGCCCGCAACGCGGTGGAGATACTTCAGCAGGTGCTGGACGGGAGTCTCAGTTTCGACCGGACTATGCGAATAAGCACCTCCGAGAACCTGGTTCGGTCGGTTATCCGAAAGCGGCTTCCCACAAACCTTCACACGGTGACGCAGCTTCTTGATCGCAACCGGCGGATGTTCAAGAGCCTGATGGAGGCCGACGCGGGGGACAAGGCCAAGCAACTGCTCAAGCAAATACACCGCAACAGGCGTAAGGTCGCCACCCTTCTGGAAGAGCTGAGCCTTCGGACCAGCAGAATTCAGGCGATGAAGGATAAGCTGCACGGTATCTGCCGGAAGATGCAGCAACTGCAGCAGATAATCGAGCGGGGGGCGTCGGCCGAATACACGGCGGAGGATATCGAAGCGGTCAAGCAGGAGCTTGCCGGCCTGCAGGAGCTTGTGGGCGAGACGCCGCGGCAACTGGACAAGCGGCTGCGTGCAATCGAGCGGGTGTTCGGCCAGTACGAGGAGGCCAAGCGGATGCTGTCCAGTGCGAACCTTCGGCTGGTGGTATCGATTGCGAAGAAGTACCGCAACCGGGGCCTGAGCTTTCTGGACATCATCCAGGAAGGAAACTCCGGACTGATGCGGGCGGTCGATAAGTACGAGTACCGTCGGGGCTACAAGTTCAGCACATATGCGACGTGGTGGATTCGGCAGGCCATTACGCGGGCGATCGCCGACCACGCGCGTACGATTCGTATCCCGGTTCATATGATTGAGACGATGAGCCGGCTGCGCACCGCCAGCAAGGCGCTTCACCAGCGACTCGGCAGGGAGCCCAGCGTGGAGGAGATCGCCGAAGAGGCCAAGATGAGCGTGGAGGAGGCCAGGCGGGTGCTGAAGATATCAAAGCATCCCATCAGCCTGGACCGGCCGATCGGCGAAAGCGAGGACAGCTACTTCGGCGACTTCCTGGAAGACGAAGGCGTGGAGTCGCCGGTCACTTCGGCGGCCCAGGAGATGCTCAAGGAGCGAATCGATGCGGTGCTCAAGACGCTGTCGTACCGGGAACGCGAGATTATAAAGCTGCGCTACGGCATCGGCGACGGTTATACCTATACGCTGGAAGAGGTCGGTCGCATCTTCAAGGTCACCCGCGAAAGGGTCCGCCAGGTGGAGGCAAAGGCCATCCGAAAGCTCCAGCACCCCGTCCGCGCCCGCAAACTGGAGGGCTTCCTGGATCACAAGACGGCGTAACCGGGGGCTGCGGCGGGCAAACTTTAAGCCAAGCGGGGCCTTTTGACGAAATAACTATCGGCGCGTGCCGGGAAAATTTGGAAAAACCCGGAAAATTCCCTTGACGCTGCCGCAGATGTTATTAAAATAGCCGAACAGATAGGGGAGCGTCATCGTAAGATTGACACTATCAGCTACAGCGGTAGATATAGCTCTTTGACAAGTTAACAGTTGAGCCTATTAAGCTGCGACAATGCGGTTTGCCGGGTTTTCGCCCGGCGGACCATAAAGACTTTACGTTTGAGTAGCCTTAACGCGGTCGGCCGTGGATTGCACCGGGGATTTGACGCACCGTTGATTGTGCGGCCGGCAGGCGTTGAAACCTTTCAGACGAAATCCGTCTCCCGACGGATTCGACAAGTCAAACTTGAAGGGTTTGATCCTGGCTCAGAACGAACGCTGGCGGCGTGGCTAAGACATGCAAGTCGAACGAACTATCCCAATGAGTAATCAGAAGGATAGTTAGTGGCGAAAGGGTGAGTAATGGATAGGTAACGTACCCCGTGCTTCGGGATAGCGTCGTCCCGCACCTATTTTGCGACCTTGCGGCAAGTGCCGGTTGCCGAGTAACAATTACTACTGATATCGGTTGCTCGGTAATAACGAGGTTTCAAAATAGGTGCGGGACTACCGAAAGGGGCGGTAATACCGAATAATGTCGTTCGTCGATGGACGAACGACCAAAGA
Organism: uncultured Pirellulales bacterium; assembly: GCA_964429265.1. GTDB lineage: Bacteria > Planctomycetota > Phycisphaerae > Sedimentisphaerales > Anaerobacaceae > CAYSBK01. The sequence goes on from CAYSBK010000131.1 coordinate 6,661, forward strand.
TTTATCGGCGCGGGAGCGGCCTATCTCCTATCAGCTTGTTGGTGAGGTAACGGCTCACCAAGGCTACGACGGGTAGCGGGACTGAGAGGTTGGCCCGCCACATCGGGACTGAGACACTGCCCGGACCTCCACGGAGGGCTGCAGTAACGAATCTTGGGCAATGGGCGAAAGCCTGACCCAGCGACGCCGCGTGCGGGAGGAAGTCCTTCGGGATGTAAACCGCTGTCAGGGGTAAGAAAGTCCGCTTCGGCGGATTGATCGAACCCAGAGGAAGTCACGGCTAACTTCGTGCCAGCAGCCGCGGTAAGACGAAGGT
>CAYSBK010000132.1:0-6941 GCA_964429265.1 uncultured Pirellulales bacterium
GGAAACTTTCCGGGATATGCGGGAAAACGCCGGCGTAGTAGCCGCAAGCACCGGCGGTACCGTTTTCGGATGAATCAAACAGGCCGATAAAGAAGTTGGGCGTGGCCGATGACAGGTGGTCGATGTCGTTTGAATCGGACTTCCGGAGGCAGCACGGCGGTGATGCAGGCACATCGGCTTTGTACACGCAGACGATTCGCACGATGTCTCCGGGTTTGTTCAGCGGCATCGGGTCGAAACGCACAATTAGCGGCTCCGAAGGACCCGGCCTGGTCCATTCGAGATAACCCTGGGAGCTGATGCGCAGTGATTGCGGCTTTTTGGCCAGCCTCCAGGTTCGGCCGTCGAACTGAACCTGGTCTTGGCCTGCAAAACAAGGCGACGCCGACACGGCAAGAATTGTGGCCGGCGAAACCAGCGAAATCAAACACAGCAGTTTCTTGAGCACTTTTCATACCCTTCCAACAATCTGAATCAAACTTATAGGCCGGGTACTGTAACGGTGCTGCGCATCCAACGCAAGGCTTTTCGTAAGGTTTTTCCTCTGGCCGAATCGGCGTGTAACGACCGCCGGTAGCGGTCGATGCATAAATCGGGCGCGTTGCGACGTCACAGATACGTTGCAGCAGGCAGACTGTGTCGGTAGGATTGCCCTGTCGTCAAATTGTGTTGTTTTTGCCCGTACGGTGGGCGTTTCTGAGTATCCTGTGAATCGTTTTCTGGAGAAGAAATGATGAGTCTCAAGAGCCTGGTTGCCGTTTTTGCCGTGGTGATTATGGGGTCGGTTGGATTCGCGGCCGAGGTGAAATGGACCGGAGCCGGTGCGGATGATTCGTGGTTTACCGCGGATAACTGGGAAGGCGGCGTCGTTCCGGGTCCTGCGGACATTGTGATTCTGAATCCGCCGCCGGGTCGGGGGCCTGTAATCTCGGGGGATGCGAGTTGTGGTTCCATCCGCGGGCCGGTCTGGAAAAGCGGCGAGCCGCAGGTTGTGGACATAAAGGCCGGCCGGGTCAGGATCGGCGGGGAGTGGAGATTCGCTAATCGCGGCGACGGCGTTGGAACCATCAACATCAGCGGCGGCGACGTTACAATCGACGGATACTTCAGGTGGTCCGACAGCGGAGGTACATTCGGAATCGTGAACATCAGCGGCAGCGGCAGCGTCCGGTGTGACGGTATTGCGATCGGTGACGGCGGCGGCGGTGAGATACACGTATCGGAGGCCGGCTTTCTCCAGGTGGCAGGGATGCTCAACCTGGGCGGCTCGCGAGGGCATTCGCCGTTGTTGATAGAAATGACCGGGGGCGAGATACGCATCGGCGGCCAGTTCAAGTGCCCGGCCAACGAAGACCGGGCCGGGCTGACGACTGTGCGGTTGAAGGCTGGCAGCATTCACTGCGGGTCGTTCAGCCATGCGAACGTGAAGTACTCGATGGATATCGAGCAAGGACAGTTCACCATCAAGGGCAACGTCACCGACGATATACGCGAAGACATCGCGGCAGGGTACATCACGTCTTACGGCGGGAAAGAGAAAGTCCTCTGTAAATACGACGAGACGCTGGGACGGACGATAGTGCGGTCTTCGGTTCAGAAGACGGCGTTGAATCCGTTTCCTGCGAACCGTGCGGTGGATGTGCGGCCCGACGTTGTGCTGAAGTGGGACGCGGCGCCGAATGCGGCGATGCACAAGGTGTACATCGGGACGTCGCTTGATGCCCTGAAGAAAGGTACGGTGCTGTATACTTCGGACAATAGGGGGCAGGTGCGGGCACGGCTCGATTTCGGCAAGACTTACTACTGGCGTGTGGACACGGTTGACGGCGGCGGCAAAACGGCCGAGGGTGTGGTGTGGCGGTTTTCTACCACCAGCGGCAGGACGTCGGAGCCGGTTCCTGCGGACGGGGCGGTGGGTGTTGCGCCGGATGTTAGGCTGAAGTGGAAGCCTTCGCTGGTGGCGAAGTGGAGCAAGGTGTACATAGCCGCCAGTCGCCAGGCGCTTGAAGGCGTGGCCGAGCCGAAGAATGTCACGGCGGCAGTTCTTGTGGAGGGCAACTCTTTCAAGCCTAGCAATCTGGAGTTGGGCAAGACCTATTACTGGCGGGTGGATGCGATCGACGAGAAATGGCCGCAAAGCCCGTGGATCGGCGACGTGTGGAGCTTTACGGTGGATACGGGCAAGGCGCGCGACCCGCAGCCGATGGATAAGGGCCAGTGGGTTGCGACGACGACGCAGTTGAAGTGGCGGCGGGCCAAGAACGCCGTGGCCGAACGGCTGTACTTCGGCGGCTCGGCCGAGGCGGTCGCCGACGCAGCAAAGCCCGTGGCGGTCTTGCGAGGCGACAGCAGCTATAAGGTCAGCGGCCTGGCGGAGGCCGGACAGTATTACTGGCGTGTTGACGAGGTGTATGCATCCGGCAAAGTGGTGAAAGGTGATGTATGGCGGTTTTCGACGGTGGGGGTGCTTGATTTGAAGGTGGACCTTGCCGTTCCCCAGTGGGAGGACCGTACCAAGCCTGTGCCCGGCACGGCCAAGCCCGGCTGGGTGATATGGGCCAGCGAACGCTGGGCGGATATGTATATGCACAACGGCGTGTGGTTTCCGACGAATGACGTCGGTGAGACGCCGGACCCGAAGGGCATTCTTGGCAGCGGGGTTTGCGTGAAGATAACCACCGGGGGCGGCGGTACCGGGACGGTTCACTGCAAGGGTATGTGCAGGGGCAATCTGGCGGGCGATTTGCGGCCCTACGGCAAGCCCCAGGGGGACCCGATTGCAAATACCTACTTTTATGCATGCGACTGGGGCGGTCCGAAGATCGGTGACGCACTGCTGATACTGACGGGTTTGCCGCCGGGTGAATATGAACTGGTGACCTATCACAATCACTGGGAGCCTTGCAAGCAGGAGACGCGAAACTGCCACGACTGTGATTGCGGTATGCCGCCGATGCCGTCGGTTACGGCGAACCCTCTGGTGGCCGAGGCGCTGGAAGGCTACCGTAATCTGTCGGTGCCGTTGGGTTCCGGCCGGGGCGTGATTGCATTGAAGAACGAGAAAAACGTGAAGGTCACCAGCGTTTATGATGACGATAAGGTCAGCCGCAGTACGATAAAGTTCGCCACGGACGGTTCGCCGGTGCTGGTTATCTACGAGGCGCCGGACAATGGTTATCCCGACTGTGCCAGGAGCGGCCGTGAAGGCGGCAGGGGCATCGTCAACGCGTTCGAATTGAAGCTGGTGGATTGGCATAAGAGCGGCCGGTAAGGGGTTACCACCCGCAGGCAAGGCAGCGGCGCCGCGGCGTAGTCGGCGCCGCTCCAACTGTTCCTGCCTTCCATCCGGCCAGTCGATAAGCAGAGCCACCGCCCTGGCGTGGCCGCCCAATCCGAAGTGAAGCGTCGGCTCGTTTTGATTGCCTTGGCCGGTTTCCGGCTTCGACCTGGCGGGTCAGCGTCCGTCCGCCCATTTCGATTCGAACCTGGGCGCCGGTAGCGTCTCGATTGGCGCGATGGCCGTCACCTTTGAGCAGGACCCTCAGCCGACTTCCGCCGGGGCGGTGGCCTCACCCACCGCCGCAAGAATACTTGAAGAAACCCTCAATTACCTCAGGGCCCCGAGGAGAAAACGCTCCTGAATAAGGTACCAATTCCTTCGCGCGTCTCGGGCCTTGGTTGCGATCTGCTCCGGGGTGTGTAGCTTGCGTTTCATCCGGGTATCGTTTCAAAAAATCAACCAATCTTATCGGATATCCCCTAATCCACAATGGTACAGTTTTCGGGGGTCAGGCCAGCAGCACATACGGCGGCCACTGCTGTGCGGTCTGAAAAGCAGTTGTGGGATAACGCACTTATTTGTAGGATGATGCGAAGCAGGTTGCTTGGCGTCCGGTGCAGGTGCCGGCGGGAATCCTTTTGGAAGCGATTCGAATGCGCATCGGTCTGGGACAGCTTAACTGCGTGGTAGGTGACCTTCGAGGCAACGCCGAGAAGATGCGGCAGACGTACGCCAGAGCGAAGCAGGAGGGCGTGGAGCTGCTGTTGTTTCCGGAATTGGCGGTTTGCGGCTATCCGCCGGAAGACCTGTTGCTCAAGCCGTATTTTCTGCAGGACAATATGGAGATGGTTGAGCAACTCGCGGCAGATTGTCCCGAGATAACGGTGGTTGTGGGTTTTGCGGAAGATAGCGGCGACGGCGCCTGCAATTCGGCGGCGGTGCTGAGAGGGGGCCGGGTTGAAGGAATCTACCGGAAGTTTATGCTGCCGAACTACGGCGTGTTCGACGAGTACAGGTACTTCCGGCCGGGCACGCAGCCCTTGACCATACAGGTGGGGGAGTTGGCCGCAGCGGTGACGATTTGCGAAGATATTTGGGAGATTGACCGACTTTGCGGATTCCTGCGTGGCAGCGGCGCATTTCAACTGCTGCTGAATATCTCGGCTTCTCCTTATTGTGCGGGAAAGACCGAGCAGAGAAAGACCATCATCGGGCGGTGTGCCCGAAGACTGAACGCCGTGGTTGCGTACTGCAACCTTGTGGGCGGGCAGGATGAACTGGTATTCGACGGTCGCAGTATGTTTGTGGACCAGGCCGGCAACTGCATAGCAACGGCTGCGGCATTTGAAGAGGATTTGCTTATCGGCGAGGTTGAGGCTGCCGGCAAGTCCGACGTTAAGGTCGTAGCGGTCGGGCCGGTCGTGGCTCAACCGGCCAGCGAGGTTGAGGAGATCTATCTGGCTGTTGTGCGAGGGACGAAGGATTACGTGTTGAAGAACGGCTTCAGCGAGGTTCTGCTGGGTTTAAGCGGAGGGATCGACTCTTCGGTGACCGCTGCAATTGCAGTAGCGGCCCTCGGCGCCGAGAGCGTGACGGGGGTTACTATGCCCTCGCGGTTCAACAGCCCCCAGACGGTGGCGGACGCGGAGAGACTTGCCCGGAACCTGGGCATTCGGCTGTTGAACATTCCGATAGAAGGGGTGCTTGCGGAGTTCGACCGGGCGTTGGCTGGCGTGGCCGGGTGGGACAACAAGGGTGTTGCCTACGAGAACCTGCAGGCCAGGGTCAGGGGGTGCATCCTGATGTCGCTGAGCAATCAATTCGGCAGCCTTGTTCTTACCACCGGCAACAAGAGTGAAAACGCGGTGGGTTACTCGACGCTGTACGGCGATACAGCGGGCGGCTTTGCGGTGTTGAAAGACGTCCCGAAGACGCTGGTTTACCGGCTGGCGGAATACATCAACACTAAGGCCGGCAGAGAGATGATACCTGCGGAGGTGATAAGCCGGGCGCCGACCGCCGAGCTTCGCCCGGGTCAGAAAGATACCGATGCGCTGCCGCCCTACGAGTTGCTCGACAGGATCTTGCAGGGCTACGTTGAGGAAGATATGTCGGCGGCGGACCTGGTAGAGTCCGGGCTGCCGGCGGAGGTGGTGGAGAAAGTAATCCTGATGGTCGACCGCAGTGAATACAAGAGGAGGCAGTCGCCGCCCGGTGTCAAAATCACACCAAGGGCGTTCGGCAAGGACAGGCGTTTGCCCATAACCAACCGCTACGACCATCGAGCACAGCGGTAGGATTGGGCGGACGCAACTGACTTACTGCTGCGGCACGGCGGCAGTCAAGGCCTCGGCGATGGCCCGGCCGAAAAGCCTGGCGGCGGCAGGGTCGCGGCCGGTTATGATCAACCCGTCCCTGGTGACGGGGTCACCGGTGAAGATTGCTCCTGCCTGCGTGAGTTTGTTCCTCTCGGCTGGGAGGGCGGTTACCCTCACCTCTGAAAGCAGTCCTGCATTGGCGAGGATAGTGGGGGCGATGGAGATGGCGGCAAGGAGTTTTCCGCCCTGTGCGGCCCGGCGGGCGGTTTCGAGGGCAAGCGGGTCGTCAAAGTAGCGTGCGGCGCCGGGGCCGCCTATGAAAACGACCGCATCGTACGCAGCGATGTCGAGTTGGTCGAGGGCGAATTGTGCCTCGGCGACGGTCCCGCCCATACCGCGGACGGGTCCGGGTCGTACGCTTGCGATAGCCGTTCTTATGCCGGCCTGGTCAAGGGCCAGTTTTGTCTCGAAGAACTCCTCATCCTGAAAGCGGGTCTCGGGGACAACCAACAGCGCAGCGCTTTGTCCGGCCTGTACGGTCTGTGGTTGTGGAGAGGGTTGGTGGCCGACGGCGACGATGCAAATCGGCTCCATCTGCTTCGGCAAGCGGCAAAGTCGTTCGACCTGTCTCTGCTCGAAGGCGTACACCGGCACGGCACCAAGCTCGAGGCCTGCCGACTGCAGCAGGATGTTCTGGACGACCTGGCCGGCGTGCACCAGCACGTATCTTCTGGCGGCCCTGCCGTGGATTGCGGCCAGTTGCCTGACCGATGCGGCGACGATTACGTCACAGGCGGCTTCACCGACGGCGATGTTGCCGGCCGCTGCAAGTGCCAGTGCGCCGCGGATATCGTTGGCGGCAATCTGGCGCAGGGTGTGCGAGTCGGGATTGTAGGCGAACAGCCCATCTGCCGTGGCGAGATACAGCGCGGCGGGATATACGCCATTGACGGATGTGGTGGTTCGCAGTCCGGTCTGCCTTTCGACTACGCCCTGGCCGGCCCAGGCCAACTGGGCCAGGTGCTTAAGCTCGAGCGGTTCGGGTGTGAACCGCTGAACGAGCGGCGGCTTTGCAAGTATTTCTTCAAGGGTGCGGCTGCCCTGCAGGTCGGGTTTGCCCAGCTCGATGATCCTTTCGGGCTGGCGTCTCGAACTGTACTGAGCGGTGCACACCACCGCCAGGACGGCAAGCAACCCGCAGGCGGTGCGGAGGCGGATGTTGTCGGAGCGTGCTTTATGAAGATTCTTGCGGCGTTTCATTGTCTGATTCTCCACGCATAGTTTTTGGACGGTCTGGTTGGTTCGGCTTCTCTCGGCCAGGCAGAAGGTGTCCCTTCCAGGGA
>CAYSBK010000133.1:0-6918 GCA_964429265.1 uncultured Pirellulales bacterium
GGGGGCTTTAGGGCTAACAGGGTAGTTGCCGAGATTTTTTCTCGGGGGGCGACCCTTCACACCCGGAAGATAGATTCGCGAACCTTTTTACAGGTTGGCTATGCGCCGGCGCAGAGCATAGCCAACTTGGGGGATGCTGTGTGCTTGAAGTAGAACAGAGACTGCACACGAACCGACCGCGATGGCAATACTGGCTCCTGGCAGTAATGTTAATCGCATCTTCGGGCGTCACATACCGGTTTCTTGCATCTCGTGTTGAATACGCGGTGGCGAAACCTGTCAAGCTGCCGGTGGGTCTGGATGATTTCCCCACGCGCATCAGCCAGTGGGTTGGCTCCGATTTACCGATTCCTCCAGCGACCAGGACCTATATGCAAGAGAACTTTGCCGACGATTATCTCAGCCGGCGATACATTAACACCACAAGCAACATATGGGCCGATCTTTATGTGGTTTACTGTTCGTCGCGGCCAGGAAGCATAGTGGGGCATCGCCCGCGGCAGTGCTATCCGGGCGCAGGCTGGGTCCACGACGGGACAGAGGTCTCCAGCTTTGTTTCTCGAGCGGGCCGGCGGATACCGTGCCTCGTTCACAGGTTCCACAGGCCTGTTTCCCCTTACGAGGAGGTTGTTGTGCTGAATTACTACCTTCTGAACGGCAGAATTACAAACGATGAGGACCGATTCTCAGGTCCGTTTGGCAGAAGGCCCAATATCGCAGGCGACCCGGCACGCTACGTGGCCCAGATTCAAATAAGCTCAATTTCGGCCACTGCCGTTAAGTCCGCCGCCAGGGATATAAGCGACCGAATACTTGATTTTTTACCCGGCGAAGACGGCCGAGTCCGGGCAGCTACCGGTAACAGGCTCGTCGACGCCGGATTGAATTAGATCTGAGCCGCGGTCGGGCGCCCAAGGAAGCCGCCCGACGAACGCGAGACGTAAGCTGCTTCTGTGAAACGGGTTACGGCGAATTTTTCAATGCAACCGAGGGGGACGGGGTGCATCAGGACGGCTGTTGTACGCAGCGCAACGGGAACCGGTCGGTGCCCGGATGCTGGATAATCTCGGCATGAAAGCAAGTCAGTGCTCCCGGCCCAGGCGGAGCGATTCCTCAGAGGAGACCTCCAAATGCTCTACGGATTGAGACGGATATACAGAAGGCTCAGGAATGAAAGAATAAAGAGGAGGTTGTTTCGCAACCTTAACATCGGTGAGGGCACGAAGTTCTACCCCGAAAGTCTCGATGGTATGTTCCCGCACCTGGTTTACGTTGGTAAGAATTGTATCTTTGCGCCGCAGGCGGTGGCGCTTGCCCACGATGCCAGCTACTACCTGTTCACGGGAAAGTACCGCGTGGCTCCGGTTTTCATCGGCGACAACTGCTTTATCGGCTACGGGGCAGTCATTATGCCGGGTGTCAGGATCGGCGACAACGTTGTGGTCGGAGCCGGCAGTATCGTTACTCGAGACGTTCCTTCAAATTCCGTTGTGGTAGGTGCCCCTGCGCGAGTAACGGCCACGCTTTCAGAGTACCTCGAGAAGGTCAAATCGGACCAGATGTTCCCGGCCCCTTACAGTGGCAAGAAACCCTGCCTGGTCAACTACAGGGATGTAATCGCATTCAGAGAATACGTTTACGGTGAACTGAAGCCTTTCAAGGCGGAATTATGCTCAAGCGCGACATAAGCGCGACATTCACGGGTAATGCGGCAGGTTTTTTGTTGTCGTTGTGCACGTCGGTGATTCTTGCGCGTACACTCGGGCCTGCGAATCGTGGGCTGCTGGGGCTGGCTATGCTTATCCCCGCGGTCGCGGCGAGGTTCTGCACACTGGGCCAGGAAATGGTCAATCTGACGTTTGGGGGACTCTATAAAGACCGTCGTAAAAACCTGTTCCAGCAGTCGGTAATTGTGACCCTGACCGGGTCGGTAGTCAGCACGGTCTGTATCTGCGCCTTTTACTTTTGGTTGCCCGTGGACAAGGGCCGATTCGGAGAACTTCCGCACGGGACGGTGTGGCTGGTTTGCCTCGTCGTGCCGCTTGTAATGTTCAGCACGATGATAGTTGCCCTGGTCAGAGGGGTGGGGAAAATAACGACCGCTGCCTTTCTTCACGTGTTTCAGATTGCGGGTTTTCTGCTTTTGCTGGCGGCGGTTGTCGTATGGCGGGGTCTGGAGTTCAAAACGGCGTTGATTTTGATGACACTGAAGCCTGTGATTACCATTATTGCGTCGATTTGGGTGCTCAGGGAGCTTGTTACGTTCAGACCGTCGGATTTCTGCGGGCGATTGTTCAAGGAGAGTCTTGGTTTCGGTTTTCAGCTCAGTCTCGCCAGTTTCGCAGGCTTCCTTATTTATCGAATCGACCAGGGGATGCTGGCGTATATGGTGCCCCTGCATCAGGTGGGGCTTTACGTGGTGGCAGTGAACATTGCCGAGCGTCTCCGGATGGTGCCGAGTTCCATTTCCGGTGCTTTTTTGCCTCGCCTTGCCAACGAATTGTCGGCGCGGCAGCAACAGGTTCCGTTGGTATTCCGCTGCACCACGGTGGTATCGGTTGCCGCGATGCTGGTTGTTTGGGGGCTGGGGGTGCCTGCCATATTTGCACTATACGGACCGGACTTTTCAGGAATGGTATCACCTTTTTTGCTGCTCTTGCCGGGGATAGCTTCCCTGGGAGGCTCATCCATTCTCGCCAGCGACCTTATGGCCCGCAAGAAGCCGAAATACAGCATCTTCACCGGCTATACCGTGCTGGCTGCGAATATAATCCTGAATCTTGCACTAATCCCCGTGCTGGGCATCAACGGGGCTGCGGTGGCCAGTTCCGCTTCGTACATAGCCCAGGGAATATTGTGGATTTTCTTTTATCTTCGTGAATCAAAAATGGCTCCCGGCCAAATGATTCCGCGGGCCGAAGACGTTAGACTTGTAACAGCGGCGTCCGGTTCAATGCTTCGTGATTTAACGATGGGCGGCGTAGACAGACTCAAGTCGGTGGTTGTTACCGTGTTGCGTGTGGGCAATGAAAGGCGATAACTGTTATGAAGAAACCCAGATGCGATATCTTGCTTGCAGGAAATCCACGCTGGGCAAAGGTTCTGTGTGACGAGCTGGCGGCGGAAGGTTCGTCCGCCTGCTTGCACTCGGGCCTGCGCAAATCATTGCGGCAGTTGAAACCCGCTGCGATGTGGAAGTTTGTCTCGGCATCGGTGGTGCACTGGGTTTCGGGAACGACCCGGCAGGTACCATTGTTTTCGCTTGCCAAGCGACGCAAGAAGAAAGTGGTCCTTCACTGGATCGGGACCGATGTCGTCCAGTTGCGAGACTACTTATCGCTGAGCAAGCGTTTGCCCGCCTTTTACGGTGAACTCATAGACATTCATCTGGCCGACAGTCCCTCTCTCCAGCAGGAACTGCAGGAGCTCGGGATATTATCGCAGGTCGTTCGGCTTTTGCCCCAAACCGTCGAGGCCGAGGTGCAGCCGTTGCCGGAACAGCCGGCCGTTCTGGCATACTGGAGCGACGAATCCCGGGCTGAATTTTACGGCGGCAGCTTTATTCTGTCGCTGGCCAGGAACCTGCCGAACATACCTTTCTATATCGTCGGCTCCGGCAGGGGGAAAATGGTGGATGCTCCGTCGAACGTTACGTTCCTGGGCGACGTTTCGGATATGGACGAAGTTTACCGCAAAACGACGGTATTCGTGCGGTTTATTCAGCACGACAGCCTTTCCGCTATGGTGCTGGAGGCGCTGGCGCGGGGCAGATATGTTCTGTACAGCAAGCCGTTTCCCCATACGACTATGCTGTTGGGGCTTCAGGACGGACTTGCCGCTTTGCAAAAGGCCTTTTCGGCAACGACGCCCAACACCGAGGGTGCCGAGTACGTTCGGGAGAATTTTTCGTGGCGGGCCGAGATAAGCAAGCTGAAGGAAATCTACGGCCGCCTGTCCGGTGGGTAAGAATCGAGCTTGCGATGCGAATCAGCGTGGTCAGTTGCGTGAATGACTTTGAGGTCTACCATAGATGCGTTGCCTCTTCGTTTCGGCAACGCGAAGAAGACGGTGATGTTGAGCTGATTGCCATTGATAATACGGCGGCGCGCTGGTCGGCGCCTTCGGCTCTAAACGAAGGCTGGAAAAAAGCGAACGGCGAAATACTGGTATTTTGTCACCAGGATGTGATATTTCCGCACGACTGGCCGGAGCAAATGCTCCGCCAGATTGCTAAAGTTGAGAAGATTGACAAGAACTGGGGCGTACTGGGGCCTTACGGCGTTTCAATGACCGGCAAATGTGTCGGCAACGTCATCGACCCACACCGCAGTTCTTGCGAAAAGCGCCTGCCGGTTGTCGTTCAGTCTCTCGATGAGCTGTGCCTGATCACCAGGAGAAACAGCGGTTTGCGGTTCGATGAGAGGCTGGGTGGTTTCCATTTCTATGGTGCGGACATCTGCCTGGAAGCAATGACAAAGGGGATGACGAACTTTGCTATTGATGCTTGCGTGCAGCATTTGTCGCCGGGGCCGGTCGACGAGGCGTTCGTTGAAATGGCCAACAGGCTTTTCAGGAAGTGGTCCGCCAGGCGCTCACCGAAGCTGGTTATCGAAACGACCTGCGGGATATTCAGGATAGGCTCGGGTTTTGCAACGGAATGTGCGTACGTGTATGCCTGGTTCAGAAGGGCGGTGCGACGCCGGTTGCAAAGGCTGTCGCGTAGTATCTTGCCATGGCTGGGAAAGACACAAACACAACGGTAAATGTGGACCGCAGCTGTGAAACCACCTCGATAGGGGTACCGTGGCTTCAATACGCCCACTACCGCAACGGCTTCAAGAAGAGATGGCCGACGATATGGCACTTGCCGATCGTCACCAACCCATTCGCGATGCTTGCGAACTATATCAAGCAACCTGAAGCCGTCCTTGATGTTGGCGCCACGGACAGGGTATGGGAGCCGGCGATTCGCAATCTCTGGCCCGGAGCTTGTTACCGCTCGTTGGATTTGGACAGAACCAATCGGCACGACTACTACAGCTTCGACGCGGTTGATATGCGATTTGACCTGGTTTTGTGCTTTGAAGTGCTGGAGCATTTGCCGCCCAGAGAGTTGCTTGAAATGATCCACAGGTGTATTGCCGCCTGCAAGCCGGGTCATTTCCTGGCTTTTTCGGTGCCGAACCTGCTTGCCGATTCATACTGGATGGATTTCACACACCAGACGGCGCTAAGTTTCTGGGACCTGCCGACGCTGATGAATTACTGCGGGCTTGAAATCGTCGAGGCGGCACGATGGCTCACCGACAGTGCACGCAAGCAGTTCATTCACCGGCATCTGTTCGGCCTTTTGCACCGGGCCTTGAATAAGGACTATTGTCAGTCGATTCTGGTGCTCGGCAAGAAAACGTGCGTCGAACAAGCCCATTCGAATGCAAAGTCCTGAAAGCCCGCTTGTAGTGTGAATATGCCCAAGTCTAACAAGAAGGTTTTGTTTTTTGCACATTATTACCCTCCACTGGGAGGTGCGGCAGTGCAACGTGCCGCCAAGTTCGTCAAGTATCTGCCTGCCTTTGGTTACGAGGTGGTGGTGGTAGCGACTGTGATATCCGCCGGCAGCAAGTATGCCCCGGCCCTCGACAATGGCCTTCAAAAAGATGTTGACGGCACGAAAACTTACACGGTCAAGTTGAACTCGTTCGATCGTCTGCTGCGTCTGCTTTTCGATAACAAGCTGATGAGGTTCCTGTCGGGCGGGAAATCGCATGGTTGGGCGTCGGCCGCCACAAGGACGCTGGCAGAAGCGATTGAGGCGGAAAGGCCCGACGTTATTTTAGTCACCGTAAGTCCTTTTCAGGCAGCGAGTGTTACGGCTCGGCTTGCAAAGAAATACCAGGTTCCGTGGGTTCTCGATATGCGCGACCCCTGGGCGCTGGACCCGATTGCGTGTTATCCGACGCGATGGCATCACCGGCGGGATCGCAGGGCGATGGAACAGGCGTGCCAATCGGCCAACGCGGTCATTTTGAATACGCCCAGGTCGTTCGAAGAGGTTAAGAAGAACTTCTCCTGGCTGCCCGCCGAGAAGCTCTTCTGCATCACAAACGGCTGGGACAAAGAAGATTTTGCCGGTGATGCGTTGACATGCGACGACTGCCCTGAGCGTGACAGGCTCAGGATTGTCCACACCGGCTACTTCTCAACAGGCTACGCTGTCGAAGTTGACCCACAAAGCAGACGATTATTGACGGGGGCAGGTAAGAATATCAAAGACATCTTTCGCTACTCGGTGGGCCGACCGAATCTGCTGGCGAGAAGCCCTTACTACTTGTTCAAGGCGGTCAGGAAGCTTCTGGATGAAGGTCGAATTAGGGACACGCAGCTGGAGGTTGTGTGCCTCGGTCACAAGAATGGGTTTGATGAACAACTGGTCCGACGGTTCGGGCTCGAAAGAATAGTGAGCTTCAAAGGCTACGTCAGCCATAATGAATCCATCAGGCAATTGCAGTCTGCGGACGTGCTCTTTCTGCCGCTGCACGAGCCTCGAAATGGCGGTACGCCCCTGATAGTGCCCGGCAAGACGTACGAATATATGGCCGCGGGTAAACCAATTCTGGCGCTTGTGCCTGAAGGAGACGCAAGAGATTTTGTGCAAAAGTCAGGCTTAGGTTTCGTGTGTGCGCCGACGGACGCGGACGGCATAGCGAGGACACTGTTGGAACTGCTCAAGAAACGCAACGGTCCGGGCGGGTTCGGTGTGAAGCCGAACCGGAAGTTTATCGAAAAGTTCGAGCGCAGGACTTTGACAGGTAAACTGGCAGGGGTCCTCGACTACGCAACGGCTGCCTGGAACGGCAGCCGGCAGCGCTCAGCAAGCGACAACATAGCGCTGGACCACATTAGAAAGTCTGCCGATGC
>CAYSBK010000134.1:0-6893 GCA_964429265.1 uncultured Pirellulales bacterium
TTTTGTCCTGGCAGATTTCTATTACATCCGGTTCGGAGACCAGGACCCGGCAGCGGAGCTTTTCGAAGCGTTTTTTGTTCCTGGCCAGCGGCAGCAGGTCGGTGTCGATGGTGGGAATGACAAGGTCGATGCCGTGGCTATCGACGATTTTCAGCAGGTCGCTTATGTAAAGCCGGTGGTGTACGGGGTGAACGATGAAGCGCCTGTCACACAGTTGCAGAGCGGCGCTCAATTCGGTGATGTCCGTGCCGCAGAACTCGGCGTCGATTCTCAGCCGCCTGGCGGCACGTCGAAAATAATTCAGCAGCGAAACGCGCCTGCCGATGCAGGTGAAAAGCACGCGGAGCTTGTGCCTTCCGGCACGTCGGCCGCCGCTGGCGTGGGCCGACTTCTGCTTGGCAGGCTTTGGTTCAGCCATATAGCTACGAGCCTCTGGTCGCGCACAATGTAAGATCAGGTCGTTCGGTCCGTCGGCATCTTAAGCAATACAGGCCGGCGGGTCAAATGTTTTGACACCGGCCCGGCGCGTGCCTAAACTACACCAGGAACGCCGAAGCCGGCTTGAAGCCGCCGAGGGGGTGCGGCCCGGCAACGGCAGTCAGGTAAGGGTCTGCCGGCAGGGAAACGGTTGCCAAGGAGACTAAATTGCTGAAACCGAACCAGAATCCACCGATTATCTGGCCCGAGGTCGATTCGATTCGCCGGTTTACGGGCAGATGGTGGGTCGCGCATACCAGAAGCCGCAACGAAAAGGCCCTGGCCAATGACCTTATGGCGCGCGGGGTGCAGTACTTTCTGCCGATGAGCTGGCGGGCGCATCGCTGTCGCGGCAGGACGATACGTTCGCTGCTGCCGCTTTTTACCAGCTACCTGTTTTTCTGCGGCGACGAGGAGCATCGCCTTGCGGCGCTGAAGACCAATCGCGTCGCGGGCGTAATAGAGGTCACCGACCAGGACAAGCTCGTTCACGAGCTTTGCCAATTTGAGCACGCGCTGCGTGCCGGTGCGGTTCTGGTGCCGCATCGCTACGTCCGGAAGGGCCAGCGCTGCCGGGTCATTGCGGGGCCCCTGACGGGGCTTGAGGGGATAGTGGTGACCAGCAGAACGGCGACCCGGCTGGTGCTGCAAATAGACATCCTTGGTCGGGCCACGAGCGTGGAAATCGACATAGATATGATAGAAGTGCTTGATTAAACGCCGGGGGCGCCGACCCGCCGGCAGTTGGAGAAGCTGAATGAATGTTTCGGTTGTGGGCGCCGGTTACGTGGGCCTGGTGACGGCGGCGTGCCTGTCTGAAGCGGGCAACAGCGTCGTTTGCGTCGATGTTGACCGGCGAAAAATCGAGGCCCTGAACGACGGCGTGATTCCGATATACGAGCCGGGCCTTGCCGAGCTGGTGCTGGGCAACAGTCGTCGGCAAAGACTGCATTTCACCACCGAGCTGCAGGAAGCCGTCGGGCACGGTGACATTATTTTTCTTGCGGTGGGCACGCCGGGCGCGGCCGACGGTTCGGCCGATATTTCGCAGGTTCTCGACGTGTCGGGGCGGATCGCCGAGCTTATGGCGGGCTACAAGATAATCGCAACCAAGAGCACGGTACCGGTGGGTACGCACCGCAAGGTCGCCGAGCTTATCAGGTCGAAAACGGATATACCGTTCGATTATGTGAGCAATCCGGAGTTTCTCAAGGAAGGCGCGGCCGTGGACGACTTTATGAGCCCGGACCGAATCATAATCGGCACCGAAAGCGACCGCGCCCGCCAGACGATGAAGCGGCTTTACTCGCCGTTTATGCGCAGGGGCAACCGAATAATCTTTATGGACCCGGCGTCGGCGGAGATGGCCAAGTACGCCGCGAACACGATGCTGGCGACGCGCATTTCGCTTATGAACGAAATCGCCGAGCTGTGCGAAAAGGTCGGCGCCGACGTCGAGATGGTCCGGCGGGGCATCGGCAGCGACAGGCGGATCGGAAACGCGTTTTTGTTCGCGGGCATCGGTTACGGTGGAAGTTGCTTCCCGAAGGACGTCCGCGCATTGATACATACCGGGCGCCAGCACGGAGCGGCGATGAAAGTGGCGGCCGCCGTGCAGGAAGTCAACCAGGCCGCCAGGCAGAGATTCGCCGAGCGGGTGGTCCAATACTTCGCCGGGCAGGCCGAGCGGGTTGTTCTGTGCGTCTGGGGCCTGGCGTTCAAGGCCCGAACCGACGATGTCCGCGAGTCGGCGGCGGTTTATTGCGTGCGGCGGTTTGCCGAGGCCGGGTTGAAGGTTCGAGCATACGACCCGGAGGCGTCGGCGCACGCGGCCGAGGTGCTCAAAGGCGCCTTCGAGCCGGTCGACGACGCCTACGGCGGGCTTGACGGAGCCGATGCACTGGTTGTGCTTACGGACTGGCAGGAGTTTCGAACGCCGAACTTCGACGAGGTCGCCCGGCGACTGAAGCGCCGCGTGATTTTCGACGGGCGAAACCTTTACGACCCGAACGTGGTCAGAAATGCGGGCATCGAATACCACAGCGTCGGAAGGGCAAGCGTCTTTCCGTAGCGAACGTCGGAGGTGACTTATGGCCGTAGCGATCAAGGTGATAGCCGTCGCGTTTATCCTGGCCGGGGCCGTTTACATCGTTCGGCCCGCGGCGGTGCGCGGCCTGATAGCGTTCTTCAAGAAGGGCAAACGCATTTACGTTTCGGCGGCGGTGCGGTTTGCGCTGGCGATACTGTTTTTCGTCGCGGCCGGCGAATGCAAGAACCGCTGGGTGGTAGTGGGTTTCGGGATGCTGTTTTTCGTATCGGCGTTGTTGATAGTGGGGCTTGGGGCGGCAAGGCTGGGGCGAATCCTTGAATGGTTCGAGAGGCAATCGCATCTTCTGTATCGTTTCGCGGGCGCGGCCACGGTAGCGGTGGGCGTCGTGATTTTGCTATATGCTTAGGAACCAACGGTGAAGATAGCGGTAACGGGAGCGGCGGGCTTTATCGGTTCGCACCTGGCCGAGCGACTTGTCGCCGCCGGCCGGGCCGTGGTGGCGATCGACAACTTCGATGATTTTTACGACCCCGCCGTGAAACGGCAAAACATACGCGGCCTGCTCGACAGCGACGCCTTTGAGCTGGTCGAGGCCGACATCCGCGACGCCGCGGCGATGACCGAGGCCCTTGGCGGCGTGGATGTGGTCGTTCACCTGGCGGCCAGGGCCGGCGTGCGGCCGTCGATCGCCAACCCCGCGCTGTACGCCGACGTGAACGTCAACGGCACGGCGGTGCTGCTGGAAGCGGCACGAAAAAACGGGATAAAAAGATTCATTTTCGCCTCAAGCTCCAGCGTTTACGGCAACAACGAGAAGGTGCCTTTTTCCGAAGAAGACAACGTTGACTTTCCGATATCGCCGTACGCCGCTACGAAGAAAGCGGCCGAGTTGCTGTGCCACAGCTTTTATCACCTCTACAAGATGGACGTGACGTGCCTGCGGTATTTCACCGTTTACGGGCCGAGGCAGCGGCCGGACTTGGCGATCCACAAATTCGCAAGGCTCATCGAGGCCGGCAGGCCCATACCCATTTACGGCGACGGCACGGCCGAGCGGGATTTCACCTACATCGACGACGTCATCGACGGCACCGTCGCCGCAATCGAAAGATGCAGCGGCTACAGGATTTATAACCTCGGCGAATCCCGCCCGATAAGCGTCAACGACCTCATCGTCGCGCTTGAAAAGGCGCTGGGCAAGAAAGCCGTCAGGCACTACCAGCAGCCTCAGCCCGGCGACGTGAGGCGCACCTACGCCGACGTAACCAGGGCAAAAGCCGAGCTTGGCTACAACCCCGCCACGCCCCTCGACCAGGGCCTTCGTCGCTTCGTCGAGTGGCTTCGAGCGGCGCCTGCCGGCCGGTAAGCCGGCCGCCGCAATGCGAGACCGGATCGTCGCGGCGATGAGCGGCGGAGTGTTCCGCGCGAACTTTCCGAAGGTAATCCGCAGGTGCCACGTTAGGCGGTTTCTGTCGCGGCTGAAGGGGCAAATCGTCGGGCTGGTGTTCGTCAAGAGAACCACCGGAAAGGTACGGCGAATGTCGGCAATCTATCGCCCCGATGCCGACCGCCGCCGCAGCGACCTGCTGTTGTTCTGGGACCTGAAGCGCAGGGCATACAGGTACGTGCCGATACGCAACCTCGTCGTGGTCCGCGCAAAGGGCAAGGAATACCGCCTGGGCTGAGTGCCTTCGGCGGTCTTTGTCCCGGCGCCCCGGGCCGGGGAAAACAGGCACGCCGATCGGCCTCGATGGGCCGGCCATACCGCCCTACCGGCACGGGCCTGGACAACGGCGGGGTCGGCGGTAAGATGGATCGCCGAAAAGGGATGATTTACCGGCAGGTCAACCTGTACCGGATATTTGCGATAACCATAATCGGATTGGCGGCGGTGATTATATGAAACAGCGCAACTTCAGAGCATTGTCGGGCGTTGTTTTGGCCGGGGTGATGTTGCTGCCGGCAGGGTGCGGCGGCGCGGTTCAGGATGAATTGCCGCCGCAGGCGTTTGAAAAGGCGCTGGCCAACGGTCGGCTGGCGAACGAGGGATTTCGTCGATGCGTTGATTACGTTCACGGCTGGCTGAAGTACGCCGATCCCAACACGGGCCTGATTCCGAGAGGCCTGGCCCCGTCCAGGCGCGACATCTGGAACCCGCAGGATGCCGGGGCCGACAATTATCCGTTTATGGTGCTGACGGCGGCGATAACGGACAGGGAGCTTTTCGAGGGGACGATGCTGGATATCCTTCGAGCCGAGACAAGGCTGACCAGCCGGGTCGGGGCGCTTCCCGATACTTTTTCGTTTTCGAAGGGGCGGTTTGCCCGCAGCGAGCCGGACATAGACAAGATCATCTTCGGCGCTTCGGAATACGTCAAGGACGGGCTGTTGCCGCTTACGGAGTGGCTGGGCGAAAGCCCGTGGTCGCGGCGAATGATTGCCATCGTCGATGATATTTGCAGGCACTCGCCGGTGGCCACGCCGTTCGGCAATATCCCGTCGCTCAGCCACGAAGTCAACGGCGAGATGCTCCAGAGTCTCTGTCGCCTTTACTGGATGACGGGGCGGGACGAGTATCTTGATTTTGCGGTTCGGCTGGGCGACTACTACCTGCTGGGCGGTCATCATCCGACGCGTGATACGCGGAAGCTGCGGCTTCGCGACCACGGCTGCGAAATCATTTCCGGGTTGTGCGAACTTTACGCGACGGTGCATTTTGCCAGGGGAGAAAAGAAA
This sequence comes from uncultured Pirellulales bacterium, assembly GCA_964429265.1. Classification (GTDB taxonomy): domain Bacteria; phylum Planctomycetota; class Phycisphaerae; order Sedimentisphaerales; family Anaerobacaceae; genus CAYSBK01. The sequence continues at coordinate 5,264 of CAYSBK010000134.1, forward strand.
CGCCTCTATCGCGGGCCGATTCACGAAATGCTGGACAGGATTCTGGAAGTGGGACGCAACGAGCACGGCCTGTTCTACAATGAAATCGACCCCAAGACCGGCCGGCACAGCGACGGCATCGCCGATACGTGGGGCTATGACCTTGACGGTTTTTATACCGTGTACCTGATTGACGGCAAGGCCGAATACCGCCGGGCCGTGCGCAAGGCTCTCGGCAGTCTCAACCGGCACTACCGAAACTTCAGGTGGGAAGGCGACAGCGCAGACGGCTACGCGGATTCAATCGAAAGCGCCATAAACCTTTTCAACCGGCAGCGTGTCGCCTCGGCCGGTGAGTGGATCGACAGCGAAACGCAAAGGATGTGGCGAAAGCAAAGACCCGACGGCATCATCGAGGGCTGGCACGGCGACGGCAACTTCGCCAGGACGACGATTATGTACTGCCTCTGGAAAACAAAGGGGCTCACCATTCGCCCGTGGCGGGCTGATGTGGTGTTCGGGGCCGAGCAGAAAGGCAAAATACTTGTCATTTCGTTGATTGCCGAGAAGAAATGGACGGGAAGACTGCTATTCGACGTGCCTCGTCATAAGGTTAATATGAAGATGCCGCTGGATTGGCCGCGTATAAACCAGTTTCCCGAGTGGTTTACCGTCGAGCCGACCGGACGCTATACCGTTAGGAATCTCACGTCCGACGCCGCCGCTGTTTACACGGGTGCCGAAATGCATAACGGCATCGGCTTGGAACTGCAGCCGGGCCGTGTATGCAGGCTTGTCGTCCGGCCGGTGATACCGGCCGGGCTGTGATTCTGCGCAGGTGATTGCCGGGCCTTTTGGGGCCGTCGGCGGCCCGGCCGGGGGACACAGCTTTACCATCACGTCGGCATGGCCGGCCGTCACAGGGCCGAGGGGCTTTCCTCTGGCGACTTCGCCGCGGCCGCCGCCCGGGCGGGCGAGAAAAAATTTTTTGAAAAAGTGTGTAACTTTTCGGGCGTTTGTGCGTCTTTATTAAGTGGATAGCAGTGGTTAGTGGAAAGCGACGGTGATTGCGCATCGCGCGCATAAACCGTGTGTGCGCCGCGAATCGGCGCCGGAGAGGCAGCGGAGTATGCTCGCCCCGGCAACCCCGGCGGCAGACGGCAAGGTTCTGCCGCCCGTTCTTTGCAACAGGGCCGTGCAAATGGGCGTAAATGGCCCTGCTGACGGCGACACAGGCGTTTTGTTCAGTCACGGGCTTGCTCTCTTTAAAAGCCGGAAAATCCGTCATTCTCAGCGGAGCCCGGCGCAGCGAAGCCTTTCTATAAAGCCGGTGAAATGAAATTGTTCGGCTCCGCCTCAGAATGAGGGGGCAAGTTTTCGACCGAGCAGCAGAAGCTCTGAGGCAGACCGGCAGCCCGCCGGCGCACGCCGGCGGGCTGCTGATTGTGGGTGCGAAGTGCCGGACGGGCTGTGCGGCTTCGCGGCTATGGGCGAAGTGAAAGTGAGCTTTGTGTATTTTTTACATTGATTTTACTTTACGGCCGTGCAGCGTGGGTGGTAAAATGACTCTATCCGCGCGGCAGGCAGGAGCGGCATTGGGTATTTTTCACAGTAACTGGCTATCTTTTTGAAGGTGGGGCATTATGGAACA
>CAYSBK010000135.1:0-6878 GCA_964429265.1 uncultured Pirellulales bacterium
AGTAGTAGGTGGTGTCAAGTTCCAGCGTGCCCGGGTCGTAGGAGTTGGGCCCCTGCCTGCCCTTGTAGACGGCCGAGGTTGTATCGGCGTCGTTGACGTCGTCGAAATTGGTGCCCAAGTACACGTCGTGCAGGTCTGCGTAATCACCGGATCTCCAGACAAGCTGGACATCCCGCGACACTTCGGTCTGACCGTCGAAAGGCTCTGGTGCCCAGGCCAGCCCTAGGTCGCCGCCTCTGTACAGCGCCGCAACCTCGTTTTCGGATAGCGCCTTGTCATAGACCCTGATATCGTCGAGCTTACCCTCAAAGTCGCTGTTATCCGTCGTATCGGCGCCGATCCTGATACATCTGTTGCGTAGAGCGGCCAGCGTACCGACGGCAACACCATCCTGGGCCACTGCGAGCTTGGCGTTGACGTAGAGCTTCAGCTCGTCCGCGGCTTCGTCCTTTATCAACACCAGGTGATTCCACGAGCCTGCCAGCGTGTCGCCGCTTATGCCGTTGTACTGCAGTACGTCGTTGACGTCATCACCGGCCCGGCAGTACACCGACGCCGTGTCGTCCGGAGCTGCGATTCTTAGGTACGACGTTTCCCACTCCACTCCCGCTGCAAATGCCACGTTGCCTCCGGAACTGACCGCGCTGTTGACCCACAGACTAATACTTATTTGCTTGTCTATTTCAGCCAGAACTGCAGTCGGAACCGCGATGTGACCGTCGTCGTCGAACCTGTAGCAGCCGTCGAATCTCCCGTCGCTGTCCCAGCCCGGCTCCCAGGTGCCCTGGCCCCAGTACTCGGGGTCCATCATCACGATACCGTCGTATTCCCTGCCCGAGGAATCGGCAACGTTTACATCCTCGGTCTCGTCGAGCTTGTACCAAAGCCGCAGGTTCGGGTCGAAGATCGCGCTTTCGGTCCTGAAGCTCCAGACATCGCCCGTCCACGTGGTCGCTCCGTTGACCTCGTCCACACGCCAGTAATACACCGTCGAATAGGCAAGGTCGTTCGGCTCCTGGTAATCTGTGTCCTCGACCGGCTGGCTGCCCTTATACGTTCCCCCTGTGCCGTTCAGCACCGCGTCATAGTCCGTGCCGAAATAAACCTCGTGCGACGTCGCGAAACAACCCGCCTGCCAGCTCAGCACCGCCTGCCGCGAAACCATCGTGGCCCCGTCCGCCGGGTCGGGAGTGTTGGCCTTGCCGTCGTTGACACGGAACTTCCACACCAGCCCTTTCCACTTCGCGCTGCCGCCGGATGCAACCTCGTCGACCCGCCAGTAGTACGTCTGGCCGGGAACAAGCCCCGTCGGCTCATAACTGGTTGTCCCCACGTTGCCCATAAACAGCGGCGAACTTGTCGTCGCCGCCTTGACCGCTACCGCATCCGTGCCCAGGTAAACGTCGTGGGTATCTGCGTGCGCCCCGGCCGTCCAGCTCAAAACCACGTCGGGGCAGGCATCACTTGCCCCGTCTGCCGGAACGGGCTCGCAGGCAAGGTCCGGCTCACCCAGCCAAATCTGCTCGATCTGTTGCTGTGTCAGGGCCTCGTTATAAACGCGAAAATCGTCTATCATACCACTGAAAAAGGCGGTTGGATTTGGATCGGGGTCGCCACGGTCGTTGCAGCCGATGTTCAGCTTTCCGTCGTTCGAAACGTCCTGGACCTCGTCGGTGGCGGGGTTCTCCCCTTCCTCCGTGGCCGGCTCCAACTGCCCATTGATGTAAAACCGAAGCTCGTGGGTGCTGGCGTCACGCACGCACGCAATGTGAATCCACTGGCCGGCAACACACTTTGCCTCCGACACCTCCGTGCGCGACTTTACATCGTCATCGTGGCCGGGCTCGTCACCAAACTTGTACAGGCTGAACCGAACCACTGCACTGTCGTCGTGGTAGCAGTTCGTACCGTGCAGGTTGTCGTCGGGACTGTCCTTGCCTCCGATGTTCTTGCCCTTCCAGAAATAAAACCAGGTGCCGGGCGTGCTGGTCTTGGCCCAAAACGAGTACGTGAAGGACTCTGTGCTGAACTCGGCCACGTCCGGGTTCTCCACGCGCATAAAATCCCCGATACCGTCCAGGCTCAGCACCAGTCCCCGGTTGGCATCGACAGCCACGTGCGCGTCACCATAAAAGGTGCCGTCGGCGTTGCTGTAGTAATAAGCCGTATCGGCGGCCGTACCGTCCTCGAAATCATACCGCGCCACCAGGTCGGCTGCCGCCGGGCTGGTCAGAACAACCCCGGCCGCTAAACACCATAAAGACACAATTCTCCACCACATAGCAGGCCTCCTTTTAGAAAAGAAATGAAAAAATGCCCCGCGCGGGCGCAGAGCCCCCCCTCTGGGCGGTTTGAAACGCTCTTTTTGCTCTGCCGGCATCGCTAATACCACGCCTCCTCGCAGCCGGTTTTACACTCGCCAGCAGCGAACCAACCGATACACTCCTATGTGATATTTATACCAGACTCGCCCTTATCCTGTCAACCAAAAACTTGGCACAGATTGGGATGGCCAGGGAGCATCGTATCCCCCTGCAGACAGCCAAAATATCGCCAACCCCTCCTTGACAGCCCCGCCCCCGCCACGATAATAGCACCTCGGTACCGCGATTTCACCGTAATGGCGAGTTTGGCAGGTTTTGGCATCGATAAAGTACAAACGCGTTCTACTGAAGCTCTCCGGGGAAAGCTTCTGCCGACCGGGCCGGCCCGGCATCGATGGCGATGCACTGCAGTCCATCGCCGAGCGGATAGTGGAGGTATGCCGGCTCGGACCGCAGGTCGCCGTCGTCGTCGGAGCGGGTAACCTGCTGCGAGGCGACAGCTTCTCACGGCTCAGCAAGATACCCCGAACGACCGCAGACTATATGGGAATGCTGGCAACTATCATCAATGCCTGCGCGCTTCAGGAAACGCTCGAGCGGCTCGGCCAGTCCACCCGCGTCCTAAGCGCCATCGAAGTCTCCGCTATTTGCGAGCCTTTTATCCGTCGAAGGGCGCTTAGACATCTCCAGCGCGGCAGGGTCGCCATACTGGCAGGCGGCACCGGAAACCCGTTCTTCACCACCGACACCTGTGCAGCTTTGAGAGCAGCCGAACTGGCCGCCGACCTGCTCATCAAGGCGACAAAGGTCGAAGGCGTTTACAGCGCCGACCCGAACAAGCACGCCGATGCAGAGCTTTTCAGGCAAATCTCCTACGACGATGTGCTCCGGAAAAACCTCAGAGTTATAGACCATTCGGCGATCAGCCTTTGCAGGGACAACAACATACCCATCATCGTGTTGAACATTTTCGAGAAAGGCATCATCAGCAGGGCGCTTCACGGCGAAAAGGTCGGCACCTTGATCTGCTGACAGGATGCCTTGCCGGTACCGATTGATGGGCGGTTAGCTCAGTTGGCTAGAGCGCCTGCCTTACACGCAGGAGGTCACAGGTTCAAGTCCTGTACCGCCCACTGCCCTGTATTTCTTTTCCTCGGTGAGGCGAAACATCAGGCCGGCCCGGTCAACTTCTGTTCGAGCGCTGCTCGTTCCCCGCTTCGGTTATGCGTAATTGCAGAACCGTCCGTGTTTGAGCGGTAACTTTGCTCTCCTCGCTTGGACGGATGGGCCAGACCCAGATTATTTTTTCTGCGTCGGCGACAACCAGCGCCTTCTCCCGCAACTCGCGGCTCAGCCGTTGACCGGTGAGGAACTTGCCCACTTTTTTTCGGGCGCCAAGGCCCAAAGGCTGGAACCTGTCGCCAGCCCGACGCCTGCGAACAAGCAACGGCAACCTGAGCCTGTCGAAATCGAACCACTCGACGAACCGGCTTTTCGTCTTCTTGAAGTTCTCCAATAACCCACCGCCGAACTTTATAGTCGTTGCTTCGACCAGGTACCGGCCGAATCGTATTGTGCCCGGGATGTTGATTTCGATGCTTTCCTGCGGTGCTTCGGACCGCTGGGCGCGGGGTGGTGACAAGACGAGCTGGCCCCCCAGCCGCCTGGCAGTGAAGCCGTTAGGCAGGGTCACCGTCCCGGCAGCGGCATTGCGGGCCAGTTGCAATATGGCGTTGTAGTGACGGCGGGTGAATTTGCGCTGCCCGCAGCGCAGAGTCTGCAAAGCTCGACGAATGATTTCGGCCTGCACGAGCACCGGCTCGGCACCGAAGGCCGCAAGGTCAAGAACAACGCGGTCATGCTCCACCGCTGCCATTGTTGCCCAGGCTGCATCGGTCCTGGCGGTTAGCTGCCTGTATAGCTTTGCCGCTGCCTGGGCCAGATCGCCAAGCAGGTCTACCAGGCAGCCGTTAGTTTCTGCCTGCAGCGAGGGTATGAGTCGGTGGCGGATGAAATTGCGCCGGTAACTCAGGTCGTAGTTGGTGTGGTCAACCCGCCAGGTGAGGTTGTGTTGTTTCAGGTAATCGATGACCTCGTCGCGCCTGACGCAGAGCATCGGCCTGACGAAAAAGATGCCGTCGCCCGCCTCCCTGGCAGGCTGGATGCCCGCCAGCCCGCGGAAGGCCGTGCCCCTGGCAAGCCGTTGAATCAAAGTCTCGGCATTGTCGTCTTTCTGGTGGGCTGTCGCTATCCACTTGCAGTGGTGAGCCCCGGCCATTTTCACGAGGCTCTCCAGGCGAAGCTGCCGCGCGGCAGTCTCAATCGACATCTTGTTAGTAGCGGCAAAACCGCGCACGTCCACTTGCTCGGTTGTCACCCCAACGCCAAGCCGGCGGGCTTGTTCAATGACGAATCTTTCATCCGCGTCGGAATCACCGTCTCTCAGCCGGTGGTTCACGTGGCCGCAGACAATCCGAGAGGTTATCGTCCCGGCGGTCTTTAGCGACGAGAAGGCATGCAACAACGCGGTGGAATCCGCGCCGCCGCTGATCGCCAGCAAAATGGGCTCGGGCGAAGTGAAAAGCCGGTTGGCCTCGATGAAGGAGGCGATAGTCTTTTCGAACTGGCAAAGCATCTTGCCAACCCATAAAAACGGGCCCGCCTTCAGCCGGGCCCGAATCTGCCTTTAGCCGGTTTGTTGGAATAATCGCGAATTACCGGCCCTTTTGCTCGGTTTTTGTCAACACGGCCAGCCGCTTCCTCGCGTACTCGGCCCACTGGCGGTGTTCGCCTGCACTTTTAACGGCGCTCAGCGCCCGCTGGTAGGCCTCAACCGCCTCGGCCCTGCGGTGGAGGTAGTTGTCGAGGATATAGGCTTCCTTGAATCGGGCCGGATACGGCGTAAGCGGGTCCCACTGGTATGCACGCTGGTAGTAGAGAGCCGCGATGCTGTAGTCCTTGAAATACTCATAGATAGCGGCGGCGCGGTATGCGGCGTCGTCGATCTTGTCGCTCGATGGATGCTTTCTTATCAGCTCGTTGTACTTTCCCAGGGCGATTCGCAACAGGTTCTTGTCTTTCAGGAATGCCAACGACCCGGCCGTCTTCTCGATGTTCAGGGCCTCGATGTAAAGGGAATCCGCCTGTGGTATGGAAGCGGAGGCCTTCAGGTCCGGTCCCGCCAGGCTGGCCTCGATGAGGTAATCATACTTGGGCATGCTCTCGAGGGCCGCCAGCTCGCGCTTGGCCCAGGTCAGCTTCATATTGTCGCCGCTTTGGCTGTAGAATGCCGCCAGTTTCCGCAGGCCCTGCCGATAAGCGTTTCGGCTGATGGCTACCTCCTCAACCAGGTCCGCCTCGCCGGCGTTGCTTATGTCGGGGGTCGGACGCACGTCGAACGCCGTTCCCGCCATGCTCGGCAATAGCTGGGCGTTCCCGGCATCAGGGCCCTGACAGCCTGCCGCGGCACTCAGAAAAACCAAAGCCGCCGTTGCCAAAAATAACCTTGCCATATCGGCCTCCTTTCCTCTCGCAAAAAATTACCTCTACGTAACAACCTGCCGCCCGTTCAGACCCTGCTGTTGCCGCTCGGTGTTCACCTATCAAATAAGACAGGAACTCCTGCCCATCAACGCAAATTATCCGCCTGAAAGACATTGCGTCAACCCCGAACAAGGAAAAAATATATTTTGCCGCGCCGCCCGATGGTGCCGTCAACCCAAAGCAGCTAACCCGGCCCGCCGGCGTCCGGGTCGGCACGGCCGCCGTCGTGCTGAATGCTTCGCCTGCGCGTTACAAACCTGCCTGGCTCAGGATGTGCTTCAGCACGTCCGGTCGGCTGATTACCCCGACCACCTTTCCGTTGGAAGTAACAGGGACCCTGCGAAAAGTGTGCGTTTGGAGGCAGCGACAAATCTCCGGCAATGGCTCATTTTCGTCGAAGAAGACGGCCGGGCTGGTCATAAAATCCTCAACCGGTCTTTTCAGTTCGCTGGGATCGGCATTGTAGAACTCAAGGGCATCCTTTTCGGTAATGATTCCCAGCAACTCATCATTTTCCCCCACCACCGGCAGACCGGCGACTTCATGCGTCAACATCACCTCGATGGCCTCGCAGACGGGCGTGTCTTTTTTGACCGCAAAAACGTCGATGGTCATAATGTCTTTTGCCGAAAGCATTGGCCAGCCCTTTCAGATTTGTGGTGTGTTGGGCTAACTTCTTCACCGCCACGGCTGTTTCTATGCCACATCAAGATGACATAAGCGATCTTTGCCCGCAAGTTTTTTTTATCTTTTTTTACCGTGTTCTGCTGAAACCTTCCACTGTCATTCTGTCATTCTGGAGCGAAGCCGAAGAATCTCATTTCCCCGGCTTCATCGGAATTCTTCACCGAGCCGGCCCGCGTTCAGAATGGCATATCCTCCGGCTTTTCAACAGAGAAATATACCGTTTATTGGCTCCCGCATAAGTAATGTGTATCAGCAAGGCTTGACAGGCAACCGTGCGGCACGAATGAACGAACCAGGCAAGGATTGTTTGTCGGCCCCCCCTTT
>CAYSBK010000136.1:0-6864 GCA_964429265.1 uncultured Pirellulales bacterium
CATATCTGGCCGCCACGATGTCAAAGCTGCAACCACCATCGTGTATGGGCACACGCGCCGGAACTTGATCGACTTCTTCGGGGCAGACAAACCCCTTCGAGATATCACACCCGGGGATGCGGACTTGTGGCGATTGTCGTTGATCAAGCAGGGCTTAGCCGAAAACACGTTACGCAGGCGATGTGGGATAGCCAAACAGTTTTTTAAAGCCGCCGTCAGGCAGAAGCTGATTTCCTCGAATCCCTTTGAACACCTCAGGGCGGCTGTGACAGGTAATCCTGACCGGCTGTACTTTGTCTCGCGAGAGGAGGCCGAGAGGGTATTGGATGCCTGCCCTGATGCGGAATGGCGGCTTATTTTCGCCCTGAGCCGTTATGGTGGCCTTCGCTGCCCGTCCGAGCATCTCGCGCTAAAGTGGTCGGACGTGGATTGGGAGCGTAGTCGTATCAGAGTTCCAAGCCCAAAGACCGAACACCACGAGGGAGGTAAGGCAAGATTCGTCCCATTGTTTCCTGAACTGCTGCCACACCTGCGAGAGGTCTTTGAGCAAGCCCAGCCAGGTGCCGAATACGTGATTACCCGCTATCGCCGCGCTGTTTGCAATCTCCGAACTCAGTTGCAGCGGATTATCCGTAAGGCTGGCCTGGAGCCTTGGCCCAAGTTGTTTCACAACCTTCGTGCCACACGTGAAACCGAACTGTGTGAGCGGTGGCCGGAACACGTCGTCTGTGCGTGGATCGGCAATTCAAGGCCAGTGGCCAGAAAACATTATCTCCAAGTTACCGATGAGCATTTTGAACAGGCCGCCAAGCCAGAGGATTTTGGCCAGGCGGCGCAAAATCCGGCGCAGCAGAATGCAGCAGAGCCTTGCATTGTCTCGCATCCAGTTTGCAAAGATGCGAAATTCGGCTTAAAACGAGACATTGCGACACAATGCGAAGTGCCAGTGGGCGATACAGGACTCGAACCTGTGACCTCACGGGTGTGATCCGTGCGCTCTAGCCAACTGAGCTAATCGCCCGGCGATGATATTAGAGCCGGCGGGACCGGCTGTTGTCAAGGGTCAATCCGACGGCGGATGTCGGATGGTCAGGGCGGTTCGGCGGTGACGAGATTGATCCGGCCGAGCTTGACGCCTTTGAGGCTGACGAGTTTTTCGGCCATTTTGTTGATCTGGCCGACGCGGCCCCGCAGGACGATGATTTCGAGGCAGTCTTCGCGTGCGAGGTGAATGTGCATCGAAGAGATGGTATGCAGCAGGTGCTGATGCTGAAGGTGGGTGAGTTTTTCCATCAGTTGCGTTGAATGGTGGTCGTAGACCACGAGTATGGCCGCGACCGCTCGCGTTCGGGGGTTCTGCAGTCGTTTTTCGCTGATATGGCTGCGTATGAGGTCCCTTACGGCCTCGGAGCGGTTTTGATATCCCTGCCTGGCGATAAGGCGGTCGAAGGCGGCAAGCAGCTTTTTGTCCAGCGATATGCCTATACGCTCGACTCGGTCCATTTCGGCTCTCCTGCGTGCATCGGTACTGTTATTTTCGAGTTCAAACGGCTCCGGTCATCGATATTTTAGCCCGGCTATTTTTTTTTGAAAGGGCCGGTTTACGGGCTTGACGCGTAGCACGATTTCAGTATCTTTATGCGCACAGATTGTCACAGTGTACAGGAGAACGTTTATGACCAGACCGAAGCTACTGATGGCCGTCCTGTTTGGAGCCGCTGTTGGGTGTGCGTCCGTTGTCCGGTCGGACGATGGTGGTTCGGTGCCGGATGCGGGCCTGGTGGAGACGCACTTCAGCGTAACGCAGATTTACCAGCAAAACGTTCACGGAGGGCTTAGCACGCACGATCGGGCGGGCCGGCTCGCCGGCAGCTATGACGTTGAGCTTTCAGCCGACCTGGAGAGGCTGGCGGGATTTGAGAGTGCTTCCGTGTACGTTCACGCCGAGGGTAGCTGGCCGAAGATCGGCGGGATAAACGATGAGGCGGTTGGAAGCTTTTTCGGTGTGAACGGCGACGCCCGCCCAAGACGGGCGGTCGATGTTACGGAGTTGTGGTACGAGCAAAGGTTTTTCGCGGACGCCCTGGCGCTGCGGGCGGGGAAGATTGACCTGACCGGCGGGTTTGAGCACCGTGGCTGTCCGGTGTCATTTGATTGCAGCACGTACGCCAACGACGAGAATACGCAGTTTTTGAATAACGCGCTGGTCAACAATCCCACGATACCGTTTCCGGATTACGGGCTTGCGGTGGCGGTGAACTATTCCCTGGCGGGGCCGTGGTACGTTTCGGCGGCGATTGCCGACGCCGAGGCGGATTTCAGGGAAACGGGCTTCAGCACTACGTTCGACGGGGACTGTGATTTCTTCTACATATTTGAGGGGGGGCTGGCGCCGAAACTGAGCAGCAACAAGGGCGGCCTGCAGGGTGTATACCGTTTCGGGCTGTGGTATGATACCAGCGACAAGGCCGATTTCTCGACCGGAGGAATCCGCGACGACGACCGGGGTTTCTACCTGAGCTTCGACCAGCTTGTCCTGAAGGAAAACGACCGGCCGGATGACGGCCAGGGCCTGGCGGTTTTCGGGCGGTATGGCCGGGCCGACCGGAAGGTCAACGAGGTGGCGCATTTCTGGAGTGCTGGTATCCAGTACGAAGGTCTGCTGTCCGGGCGGGATAGTGATGTGATCGCGTTCGGTTTCGGACAGGGGTTTTTCAGCGACAGGGCGGCCGACTTCACCGAGGATTACGAAAGCGTGTGCGAAGTATACTACCGCGCGTACCTGCGACCGTGGCTGGTTCTGACACCGGATGTTCAGTACGTAGTTAATCCGGGCGGAGCGGGCGCAGCCGATGCCCTGGTGGCGGGGGTTCGGCTGCAGGTGAGTTTCTGAAAAGGAGGATGCAGTTATGCATATGGCCAACGAGTTGTTGTCTGTTCCGGTCGCCGCCGGTACGCTCGGGATTGCCGCGGCTGGGCTGGGATTCGTCTGCAGCAAGGCAAAGCAGATGCTCACATCCGAGAAGCTGCCGCTGATGGGCGTGCTGGGCGCTTTCGTTTTTGCGGCACAGATGGTCAATTTTCAACTGCCGCTTATGCCGGGAACCAGCGGCCATATGGTCGGGGCGGTGCTGCTGGCGGTGATACTGGGCCCGTATGCGGGGACAATCGTAATATCGTCGGTTGTGATCATTCAGTGCCTTATCTTTCAGGACGGCGGCCTTCTTGCATTGGGCTGCAACATCATCAATATGGGGCTGGTGCCCTGTTTCCTGGGTTACTACATATACCGGGCGCTTGCGGCAAACGTCGGCCGGGGCGGCCTGAGGTTGTATATCGCCGCGGTGATCGCCTGCACGGTGGCGATGGAAGCGGGGGCCGGGCTTGTTGTCGCCGAGGCGGGCCTGTCAAACGTGCTGGTGGTGCCGGCGGTGACTTTCCTGGTGACGATGCTGGGGGTGCACCTGCTGGTGGGTGCTTGCGAAGGTCTCATCACTGCGGCGGTACTGGCATACCTGCAGCAGGTAAGGCCCGACCTGGTGTTGAGACCACTGCCCGGCAGGGCGCGATTGAGCAAAAAAGCGGTGCTGGCGAGCCTGGCGGTGGCGACCGTGGTTGTCGGGGCGGGACTTTCACTGCTTGCATCGGAGTTGCCGGACGGGCTGGAATGGAGTTATGCAGACCGGCCGGACCAGCCTGCATTCAAGCCGGTCGTTTCCAATGACGACCCGAAAGTCGCCGCGGTGGACGAGTTTCAATCGAAATACACGCCGCTTCCGGATTACTCGGCCAGGGGCAAGGCCGCGGCCGGGTGGACCAGCTTTGCGGCGGTAACCGGCTCGGGGTTGACGATGCTGGTGGTGTGGCTGGCGGCGTCGCTGCTGGCGCGAAGAAGAAAAGCAGGTACCCGTAGTTCATAGCGCATCGTTCGCGGTTCGTCGTTCCGCGCCGCGGCAGGGGCAGGGGCGGTTAAGCAATGCATCACGCGTACATAGACAAGTTCGCCTATCAGGATTCGCCGATACATCGGCTCGATGCACGGGTGAAGTTCGTGGTGGTATTTGCGTTTACGGTGCTGGTGCTTTCGGTATCCCGCACGTCGCCGGCGATTTTAAGCTGCTATGCCGTGGGGCCTTTCGTATTGCTTGTGCTGGGGCGGGTACCGCTGAAGTTTGCGTTCAAGCACACGCTGGTGGTGAGTCCTTTTGTTTTGATCCTGGCACTGACCTGTCCGCTGTATGACAGGACGCCGACGGTGGCGGCCTTCGGGCCGATTACGATTGAAACGACGGTCGGGTGGCTGCGCTGCGTGACGATTATGGGCAAGTTCGTTGTGACTATGCTGGCGCTGATTGCGCTGGTATCGACCACGCGGTTCAACGTGCTGCTGGCCGGTTTGCAGAAGCTGCTGATGCCGAAGATACTGGTCGTTCAGCTTGGTTTTCTTTATCGCTACATATTCGTTCTGGTCGACCGCGTCCAGCATATGCTGCGTGCACGGGCGGCCAGGAAGATGCGGAACCTCGGCTTTGTGGTGGAGCTTCGAACGGCCGCGGCGATGGTGGGGGCATTATTGCTCCGAAGCATCAGCAATGCCGAGAACATAAGCCGGGCGATGCGGGCCAGGGGTTTCGACGGCAACTGGCGAACGATTTCGCGATTCGAAATAGGTTTTGCGGACGTGGTTTTTGCAGCAGCGGCGGCGGCGTTTATGATTGCTTTGCAGGTGCTGCCGGGAGCCGCGCCGCATTAGGTGGTTACGATGCAGGCTGTTGAGCTGGTGAACTTTTCATACCGGTATCCCGACGGCACGCCGGCGCTGAGCGACATAACGCTGGGCATCGGCGCCGGCGAGAACGTTGCAGTCATCGGCCCGAACGGCGCCGGAAAATCGACGTTACTTCTGGCGATGGCGGGGCTGATAAAAGGCACTGGCAAGGTATTCGTCGGGGGGACGGAGGTGAGCCGAGGAAATATGAAGAAGATTCGCCGGACCATCGGCTGTTGCCTGGAGAATCCCGAGGATCAGTTGTTTATGCCGACGTTGTTCGACGACGTTGCATTCGGCCCCTTGAATATGGGGCTAAGCACCGAGCAGGTGAAGGCGGCCGTTGCAGGGGCGCTGGAGACGGTGGGCCTTGCGGATATGGCCGAGAAGGCTCCGCATCATCTGTCGGCGGGGCAGAAGCGGGCGGCGGCCATTGCGACGGTATTGTCGATGTCGCCTGCAATCATCGTGATGGACGAGCCGGACGGCAGCCTCGACCCGCGAAACCGCCGCAAACTGATTAAGCTGCTGGCGGGCCTGGAGCAGACGCTTGTCATTGCGACCTGCAATATGAACTTCGCAGCGGCCGTTGCCGAAAGGGCGGTTGTGCTGGACGGCGGCCGGGTGGTTGCCGACGGTTGCGCCGGCGAAGTAATGGGCGATGCGGAGCTGATGAGCCGGTGCGGGCTGGAGGTGCCTGCGACGTGTGCCGGCGGTTGTCAGCACCGCACGTGAGCTGCTTGAAAGGATGGCCGAGGGTAAATGCCGGAGGGGTTTTTGACGGCAAGGTCGGTTGAGCCTATAATCGCGGAGGTTTTTCGAGGGCCGGTTTATGATATTGGTCGTGGTGCTGCTTTCGATTGCGGTGGTTATTGTGGTGGGGGTTCTGGTCTGGCTGATTGCCGCCAGGGGCACCGGCATAGGCCTGATTCAGCAGCAGCTTGATGCATTGAAGGCGGCCCAGGACGGGGTAAGGGATGCCCTTCAGAAATCACTTCAGACCGGCCAGGATGCCGTCAACCGCGGCCTGCAGGCACACCAGCAGTTGCTGGCCCGGCTCAACAGCCAGATAGGCGAGCTGCAGGGAACCAACAAGCAGATGCTGCTGATTCAAAGCGACATCAGGCGCCTGCAGGAAATCCTCAGCGCGCCGAAGCTTCGCGGCCAGATGGGCGAATGGTCGCTGGAGAATCTGCTTTCGCAGGTGCTTCCGAAGGACAGTTACCAGTTGCAGCACGGTTTCCGGGACGGCAAGAGGGTCGATGCACTTGTGAAGATGAAGGACTTCGGCGTTCCGATAGATGCGAAGTTTCCGCTGGAGTCTTTTGAGAAATTGGTGGGGGCCGAAGATGAGAATGAAAAGGCCCGCCTCCGCAAACAGTTCGCCAGGGACGTTATGGGCCATATCGACAAGATCGCCGGTGACTACATAAGGCCCGCCGAGGGAACGCTGGATTTTGCATTGATGTATATCCCTGCCGAGAATGTGTATTATGAGACGATCGCCAAACACCCGGCAGACACGCAGGACCTGCTGCGCTACGCGCAAGACCGGAAGGTGATACCGGTTTCACCGTCGCTGCTGTATGCGTACCTTATGACGGTTGTGATGGGCCTGCACGGGCTGCAGATAGAAAAGCAGGCGGAGCAGATACGGCGCAATCTCAAGAAGCTCAATGCCTCGTTTGCGGAGTTCGTATCGACCTGGGACACGCTGGGCGGGCATATCCGCAACGCATCCAACAAGTACGACGAGGGCCAGAGAAAACTGGACCGCTTCGGCCTGCAATTGACCGGTGCCCAGGGCGAGACGGAACTGCAAGCCCAAGCCGGTGTAGATGAAAAATGAATATGGCCACGCTCAAAGCCGACCACCACAAGCTGACTTTGCGCGTGACATAACCGATGCAATGAGCAATGGGATTGTGCGGAGACAGCTGCCGTGAGGATGAAGCCCCGGTGCAAGGGCGTGGCGGCGGTTAACCTATCGGCTAAGAATGGCGGGGCGGCCACCGTTTCAGCAGAGGGGCGGATGAAAAACAAAAGACGCAGTCAAAGGGGCCTGGTTAAAGCCGAAACGATAACGTAAGCTGTTT
>CAYSBK010000137.1:0-4147 GCA_964429265.1 uncultured Pirellulales bacterium
TGCGCCAATGCGGCTTATTTCCGGCATCAACGCTTTAAGACCCGCTGCGATAAAGTTTCGTACCTGCATGCTGCTATTGAAAGCAATCTCATAGACTGGAACGGAAGAAACTCCTGCATAACGCGCAAGCATCAACTTGTTAAATGGACTTAGTAGCATACTTATAAGCGAGCCACCAAATACGCCGCTGCCAAAACATAGAACGCGTTTACAGCTTTGAGTATCCAAGCTGCCTAACCGGAACAAACAAATATTGACAGTTTTTCGTATAACGAGCAGACTTGCACATCCGACGAAAATGTAAGAAAGCGTATTTCCAATCAAGAGGCTTTCAATACCATTGCCAAGCCACAGAAGAATCGATGATGCGCCAACAGTGACTATCTTGCCGGCCGAAAATACATAGTTCGCCAGGTCCATCCTGCCCAGGCCGGAAACGGCCGCATTGATTGCCCGCACTATGTATACGCAGACACTCAGAACCCCAACATACGGAAGCAACCATAAGGCTGTCTTTGCATTTTGCGGGGACAGTTTGAATAAGGCGACGATTTGTGTGCGAAAGAGCAGCAAACCTATTATCACAACCAATCCAGTGGCTCCGAGGATGCCAACGGCTGCAGTGATATACCCCTGAACGCCTTCGATGTTGCCGCGGCCGTATTCTTCGGCGACCAGTTTCATAACGGCTGCGCCGACGCCGAGGTCACCAAGTTGGGCAAACATCAAAACAACCGATAGCACAAGCCAAAGCCCATATTTCTCGTATCCGAGAAAATGCAGGTACACGGGATAGGCCACAGCCAGTGCAATGCCGTTGACCAGCGTGGTCACAAGGCCGGAAAACATATTGATGCGAAGCTGACTTGACAACAATCTTCTGATCATACGGTACAGCTTGTGTTGAAGGTGTCCGGCCTGTTCGCGGTGTCCGTTTAGACTCCGTCCCCGTCAGGTGCCTTATCACGCCGTCCTGTTTCTCCATCAGAAAAAATGAGCGTCCCTTCAGCACCCGTTGCCAATAATCTCGATGGCGGCTTCACGCGCAGGCACTCGCGGCCGGGCGCGTCTTTGCCTTTGCCAAGCATTCCCGCACAAAGGCCGCAAATGTGCCAAAGAACAACGCCGTTACCCCCGCAAGCACCGCCATCACTGCCCTTTTCGGCTTGACCTTCTTTTCGGGAACGACCGCCTTATCCAGAATCTGGATCGTCGGCATACTCTTGGCTTCTTCGATCTTCGCCAGCTCGTACTCCCGAGTAAGCATCTCGAACAGCATCTCCTTGATTCTCGCCTGATTGCTCGGCAGTGTATCTATCTGGCTCAGTTCACGTTCCAGCTCCTGCAGACGATTCTCCAGAAAGACGCGCTTGCTGGTCGCCTGCCCGGATGAAAGACGCTTATTCTGTTTGTCGAGTTGTTCGACGTACGCATTTGCCATAGCGGCGGCCCTGACCGGATCTCTGTCTTCAACGGTAATGGTGACGATGCCTTCATCCGAGACCTTTACCTTGGTGTTGCGTCGCAGCTTTTTCCTCACGTCACTCATATACTGCTCACCGTAGACCTGCTGGAGCTTGAACTGGTCGATGATGGCATCAACTACGATTCGGCTTTTGAGAATGCCCGCATACATATCGGCGATGCTGGTAACTCCGAGCACATCGGCTATCATCGAGTTCTTGGCAAGTCCTGTCGCAGCGGAGGCCTTGGATTGCTGCTGTATAATGTCAATCGGCGGCACGACCGAGGCCGTTGCTGCAAAAATGTTCGGCATAACCAAGCTTATCAGCAGGGTCGCAGCCACCGCAATGACGCAAACGCCCACGATCATCCGCCTGTGGTTGTAAATCACTCGCAGGTAATCGACGAGGTTGATCTCGTCGCCCTCGTCCTGGATGCCGGGTAACATTTGCTGGTTGGCATTGTCTTGCTTGTCTTGCATACGTCCTACCGCTTCTGGTCGTTATCACAGGGCCAGTACCACCCCCGTGGTAATCGCTATCTGGAACAGTATCTGAGTTATGTCCTTTGTGGTTCGCAGCCACAGGAATTTCTGCATCTCTTGCGGCACGACAATCGTGTCGCCTGGCTCAAGACGGATATTCATAAAGTTACCGAACAGCCACCGGTTGCCCTGCGAATCCCAGGAGACCTTTCCGAATTTCTTCTGGGCCATACTCGCTACCGACCCATCCGCACGGATGATGCTGATGCTTTTCTCGTCGGCGTCCTTCGTCGGTCCACCGACTTTGCCGAGGTAGTAGCCTACGGTCCGGCCCGGCTCGTAAACCAGCGAGCCCGGGTTGTAAACCTCACCAACTACGTTCACAATCCCCGGTTTCTGTGGAATGTACAGCTCATCACCCTTTTCAAGTTCAATGTCGTACAGCGACCCCTTCAGCTCTTCAAGCTCGGCCAGGCGGATCACCACTCGTCCCTGAACCTGTACGGCTCTGAGTTTGCTGAGCAGCTCTTTTTGTACTGCGAGCTGCCGCATCTGCTCTTTTACCGCCTGGTCGCTCAATGCACCGCTTATGCTCTGCTCGGAAGCGCTGAGCACCTCTTGTTCCATCCTGCGGACAAGTTCGTCGAGCTTTTTCCGTTGGACCTCTTTCGCGCTTTGACGCGTGAATACGGCGGCCTTCAGGTAAGCCCGGTCGGTGTAGCCGCCTGCCCGCTCGATAAGGGAACTCAGCTTCTCCCCTCGCTCGATCGGTTATACTCCCGGAGACCCCGCCTCCCCCGAGACGGTTGCCGTCCAGCCGAATTGAAGCTCCGGTATAGGCCTGACTACCAGGTGGTCGTACCGCTGCAACAGCAGGTTATGCTCTGCGTCGCCCGCCAGCGCCTTGCCGAGGTCTATGTTGATGGTTTCGACTTGCATTCCGCTTTGGCTGATGTGCTTGCGAGTGACTTCTGCCTTTTTCAGGTACGCGTTGTCCATAAGGCCGCCCGCGGCGTTGACAAGGTCCCTGACCGTCATACCCTCGGTGAGCCGGTACTGTCCGGGTCGGTGCACCAGCCCGGATATTGAAACTATGGTCTTTTCCCGCTCGTCCCAGCGGAATATCCGCACCGTATCGAAAGCAACCAGCGTATGGTTTTCCGATTCGTCCCCCGCCAGCACCTTACCCGGCTCAAAGGGAATTACCCGCCGATGGTAATCGGGCCGCACAAGCCGTATGATCTCCCCGTAGCTCAGGTCCGCCTGCGGCTTCAGCACTTCGTACGATGTGAGCAAATCGCTCAGCCTCATTCCCGGCTTCAGTTGATACTTGCCGGGCCTGTATACGTGCCCCGTCAGGTGAACCACGTTGTGTTCCACCGGCAGCACGGGAAACACCTTTATCAGATCGCCGTCCTGCAGCATCGTATCAAGTGCCGCCTGCTGCGACTGCGAGCGGTCGCGCGCGCTCATATCGAAATCGACCACGATGCGTTTCTCGTGCCGCTGGACCCTCTCGACCTGTACACGCTGCAATGAGCCGGCATAAGTTACGCCGCCGGCCATTTCGAGCATCTCTTCGAGCGTCGTCGGCCCCGCCATTTCGTAAATGGCTGGCCTCTTGACGTTCCCCGCCACGCCCACAACCGGGCCAATGACAGGAATAAAAATGGTGTCGCCGTCTTGCAGGCGAACATCGGAGCTTTTGTCGCCGCTAAGCAGAAAGTTGTACAGGTCAATCGTTTTTGCTTCCTGGCCCGCCCGCAGAAGCCGGATTTTTCTGAGGCTGCCGTCTCTTGACGGACCACCGGCCGCAAAAAGAGCATTGATCACGGTCGACAGCGAACTGACCGTGTAGCTTCCGGGGACCTCCGCCTGGCCGACCACGTAAACCCTGATGGAACGAAGCGCATCCATCGTCACGGCCATCTTGAAGTCCTTGTGTTTCCGCGAGAACTCGTGCTCGAGGTATTCTTCAAGCTCCGCGAACTGCAGGCCGGCAACTTTCAGCACGCCTATCTCCGGCAGGGCCACCCCCCCGTTGCGGTCAACCGTCACCGAGTACTGGGCGCTGACACGACCCCAAAGCGTCACCGTGAAAGAATCGCCCGGGCCCACCGTATAATCGCCGCCCACCGGAACGTTCGTTACGGGCGCAAAAGTGGAAACCCCGCCCCTGAACACGTCATACCCGAACTG
>CAYSBK010000137.1:4247-6847 GCA_964429265.1 uncultured Pirellulales bacterium
TCGTTACGGGCGCAAAAGTGGAAACCCCGCCCCTGAACACGTCATACCCGAACTGGGCGAGCTCCGTCGAAACCTCGTTAGGTGCCCGACCCGCAAGCATCAATTCCATTCGCGAGGGCCCTTCGTATGGCGGTTTGTTTGGTTTCGGTAGCTCGCCGACGGCTTTCGCACCGGCCCTGGACTTCTCACTGGGGATCAAACGCAGAATATTACCGAGTTGTTCGGCGGAGATTGTGCCTATTTTGGCAGCGGCCGTTGCAGACCGCCGAATGTCGCTGAGGAACGCTTCGTCCGCAAGGGCTTCCCTTCGCCAGCCTCCGAGAGGTTCGATGCCCAGGCTTCTCAACTGCGAAACCGCCTCGGTCTCTGTGAGATTCTCGCCGAGCTCCAGTGCCTCGGCCAGCTTCAGCGCATACTGGCCCTGGCGAATCAGCTCATTCGGGGCCGTTACACCAGACTCAACGAAAGCTGTCCCGGATTCCCCCGCAGCACCAGATGCCAGAAACATCACTGTCATCATAATGACTGCCGATGCGGTGGATGCTGCCGGCTTGACCGGCCGTTTCGCTGTCATCTGCAGCTTTCGCTTTACCACTTCGGACGACTCCTCTTTACCATCCATTTCGTCTCCACAGCACTACCGGTATGGTCTTCAGCAGTATGTACACGTTCAGCCAGACGGACCTCTTGCGTATGTAAAGGCGGTCGTACCTGACTTTATGACGGGGTTTCAGGTCATAGCAACCGTTTATCTGCGCCAGGCCCGTCAGGCCCGGCTTGACGCTCAGTCTCGCTCCCTGGAGCTCCTTGTGTCTTCTAACGAAGTAAGGTCGTTCGGGTCGTGGCCCGACCAGGCTCATATCGCCTCGCAGAATGTTGAGCAATTGCGGCAACTCGTCGAGCCTGGTTCTGCGAAGAAATCTGCCTATCGGCGTCACACGCGGGTCATCCGGCCGTGCCAGAACCGGACCTGTCCCCCGCTCGGCATTGCCTACCATCGTCCTGAACTTGTACAGCAGAAAGAGTTTTCCGCCTCTTGTAACCCGCCTTTGACGGTAAATGACAGGCCCCGGCGAGGAAAGCCGCACCAGCACCACTATCACGGCAAACAACGGCAGCGACAGACCCAGCAACAACAGTGCCCCTGCGACATCCATGCATCTTATCAAAAACTCCTCGCGACTCGACACCTCGGGCACAGAAACCGCTGACGAATATACTGATTGCCCGCGCCAAACTGCTTTACTTACAGCCTGGTGTTCAATAAAGCGGCTCGGTATCCTCTCGAGAAAAGCTACGCTTCCCCCAGTGGGTGTTTTCCTGCTGACCTGGGTCCCGGACCCTCCCACGCTGACTTTGCTTCTCCCCATCATAGACCCCTTTACTAAAAGTTGCCGGTCTGAGATCTCTCTGCCCTCGTCAATCTTCAGCAGCCCTTTATTGTGAAAGGCGGTTATGTTAAGGTACTTCGTCAATACTTTTGAAGCCGGACTCTCCCATACAAACCGAGTCGCAGAATTTCGCCCAGTTGCTTTATCCCACAAGCAGGCCCAATTGTTTTCTCGATCGCCAACCCAAAAAGCAAAGATTGCTTATGCTGAGTTTTGCTCGTTTTCGGCTCGGACAACGCGCAGATTACACAACCGCCCCACACTGTTATGTCGACGTGCGCGACCGATAAACTTTAATAATTGCGGGTTAAGGCTTTCTTTAATGATCATGGGCGAACTCTGTTGCGCCATCCTGGTTTCAGTCCCTTTTGCCTACACTCTGTCCCCACCGGCCCCAATTCAGTACCGACCGGAGCAGAAATTGACGCCTAATCGCCCAAAGAGGTTATGGAGCTCGCAGTTTCGCCGCCCATAAAACCTCAGCAACAACCTTCCACCCTGAGGCTCGTTGAGGGCAGGGGATCGCGATACTGGCTCCCCTACACCTAAAAGCATCCCCTAAAAGCATCCCCTCTGGGGCGTGGTCAAATTACAGTCCCTGAGCATTTGTGTCAATACAACTTTTTCTTGATTGTTGAACTTTCTGCCGTAAACTCACCTCGGTATGGAAACCCTTTAATGAAAAATAGGCAAACTCGGCAAAATACACAGTACGGGCAAAATCCTGCCTTATGCTAAATCGTTTTATCGTCCTATCTTTGCTTTTTCAGGGTGTGTTATGTGCAGGATTTGTGTCAACGAACGTACCGCTTGATCACTGGAGTTACGATGCCATTGAAAGGCTGATCGGCCGGGGACTTGTTGACAGCGGTCTTATGTCCACCAGGCCCGTCTCCCGACTGGAAATGGCAAGGCTCGTCGCTGAAGCACTCGAAAAAGCAAACCGTCTTAAAGACGACAACGAAATAGTCCTGGCCATCCTCAGCAGGCTCAAGGAAGAGTTCAAGGCTGAGCTCGCTGTGGCTCAGTCCGAAAGCAGTGTTTACGCACCGGATTTCATAAAGCCGCTTGAAAACCCATATCTCAGGTATCTCTATGCCGACGACGAACCCGACCTGGAGAACGAGCGCGGCGATGTCGTTCACAGGCGCTCGAACTACCGGGCCGGTTTCGATACGCGAATGAAGTTTTTCGATGCTGTGGCGTTCT
>CAYSBK010000138.1:0-6802 GCA_964429265.1 uncultured Pirellulales bacterium
CCCGTCCGAGCCCAACTGAGCTGCATCGTTGGCTACGTCGGCACACTCCAACCCGGCAGGAACCGGCACGATTTCATACGGCGGTCCTGCAGCAGCCAGCGTCAGAATCATGTAGTTGAAGTCGCCCAGGTCCACAACACCGTCGGGAATAGGCTGAGCCGAACTATTGGCGATGTCGCCGAAGCACTGGCAACCTGGGACTGCGCACTCTGGAAGTGACGCCGTGGTGCCGGTCAGGTTGACCTCCGGGCTTGCGTCCGGGTCTTCCATCACAACGCCGCCGCGGATAGCGTTCTCGGCCAGGCTGACGTCCACATCGCCGCAACCGCGAATCGTCAGCTTCACAAGCACGTTCGCATCGGCCGGCGGATCCTCGCCCTGCTCGTACAGTGAGCCCATCTCGATCGTAACGCCGTTGGAGTCCAACCCGGCAGCGTCCCGGCATAGCTGGAGTCGCAAAGACAGCTCCCCCAGCCATCAACCTCTCCATCCGAGCTGATATCGATGCTGCCCGGATAGATGTAGTAGTCGCCGTTGACGCACTCAACCGCCACAACATTGGCCTCGCCTTCCAGCGTCACATCCAGCGCAAACGCACGAACCTGGCCCGCTTCATCCTCGCTGTAGCTGATCGTGATGATCGCCTGGTTCGCATCGCACGGGTCGGCCGCTGCGCTTGCCGAGATGTCCACGCTGGCCCAGGCCGGTGCCGTCGCCAACAGGACAACCAAAGCGCAAACTAACTTTTTCATAACCTACCTTCCTTTCTTTTCTTCTTCTTTGCGGCACAGCCACACACTGTGCCCTGTCTTGGTCACTCAGTAAAAATTTTCCCTGTCTTACGTCGTGAAAAATCTGAAACACCACCCCGGCCGACAGGGAAGCCGGTCAGGAAAGTAATACTTTTCCGCTCCTCCAAACCTCCTTTCCCGCCGGTTCGGCGAACCTGTGTGCTGCAGCTTATCATCTCACCTTGCCTACAGCACTGTTATTACTTTCTGGTGAAGGCTGATTGTATGGTAGCAGAACCGCCGCGGCGAGTCAACAAAAAAATTTGCGCAGGAAAAAAAATTTAGGAAAAATTTTACCCCACCGAAGTATATCCATAGGGCCGCTGCCGGGACCGACCCGTGTTGATTTTTGGCAACATAGCCCCCACGGAGCCGGTTTTTGGCCTGTTTTCGGGCCTTGCGACGCTTTTTTGCCGTCGAAATGGCTATTTTGGCCGTTCTGTGCTATCCTGAACGCTATGTACAACTTCTTCCAGGGCAGGTTGCTTCCGGTCAGGTGCGTGTTGCTGGCGGCCGTCCTGGCGCTGCTGCTGCTGGGTCTTGCCACCATTTACGCCGTCGGACACCCCGCCCAGGCCCCCACAACCGCCGAAACCACCGCCCTGGCCGCCTTCTGGAAGAAGCAGCTTCTCTTCATCGCCGTCGGCGCCGCCGCCTTCGTCGCCGCAAACCTGATCAATTACCGCCGCCTCGGAACCATCAGCTACTGGCTCTACGGGGCGGTTTTGCTGCTTCTGGCCTTGCTGTTGGTCAGCCGGTACGTCGTCCCACTGCCCTTCGCACCACCCATCAACAACACCCACCGCTGGATACGCGTAGAAATTGCCGGCCGCTCGCTGCCGGCCGTCCAGCCCTCCGAATTCTGCAAAATCGCCTACATCCTCGCCCTGGCCTGGTACCTGCGATACCGAAGCAACTACCGCAGCTTCAAGGCCCTTGTCGGGCCGTTCGCCCTTACCGTCCTGCCGATGGTCCTTATCCTCCTTGAGCCGGACCTCGGCACCGTCCTGCTGATGATGCCCGTGTTCTTTACGATGGTCTTCGTTGCCGGGGCAAAGGTCAGGCACCTGGCCGCAATCGTCCTGATGGCGGTATTGATTAGCCCCCTGTTGTGGTTCAAGATGCAGACCTACCAGCGCGTCCGCATAAGCAGTGTCCTGCTGCAAAACAAGTGGGTTCGCGACAAGGCCCAGCAACACCAGCTCCTGGGCCGCATCCTCGTAGGCACAAACTTCGACGCAAAACGGTGGGAAAACCACTGGGGCTTCCACCTGATGCGCTCAAAATACGCCGTCGCATCCGGCGGCTCCACCGGCTACGGCTTTCGCCGAGGCCCCTTCCTCAAATACGACTTCCTGCCGGCACGCCACAACGATTTCATATTCGCAGTAATCACCCACCAGTGGGGCTTCGCAGGGGCGCTGCTGCTGCTGGGGCTTTACGCACTGCTGCTGTGGTGCGGTATTGAAATAGCCGTGCACAACACCGACCCCTTCGGAAGGTTCCTCGCCGTCGGAATCGTCGCTATGTTCGCCGTCGAGGTCATCGTAAACGTCAGTATGACCGTCGGCCTGATGCCCATCACGGGCCTGACCTTGCCGCTGGTCAGCTACGGCGGCTCCAGCCTCCTGGTCAGTATGATAGCCGTCGGCCTGCTCAACAACGTCGGCAGATGCAGGCCCTTCGGCGTCGCCCGCGCCCCCGCACACCGGCCGCTGCTCCGCATCACCAGCCATGCAGCCGCCGCCGGATGACCCACCGGCCCCTGCCGACAAAGGTGCTCGATGATAAGAGGCTTCAGACAAATCGCATCGCTGACCGCCCTCAGCAGGGTCTTCGGAATGGTCCGCGACATCGCCCTGGCACACTTCTTCGGCGCAGGCTGGCTGATGACCGCCTGGACCGTCGGGTTCAAAATCCCGAATCTGGCCAGACGCCTCTTCGGAGAGGGCGCCGCCTCCGCATCATTCATCCCCGTCTACAGCCAGGAACTGCTCACCGACCGCCGCAACGCCGCCATCCTCGCCAACACCGTCGTAACGGCTGT
The DNA here is from genome assembly GCA_964429265.1 of uncultured Pirellulales bacterium. Classification (GTDB taxonomy): domain Bacteria; phylum Planctomycetota; class Phycisphaerae; order Sedimentisphaerales; family Anaerobacaceae; genus CAYSBK01. Next base: position 2,839 of record CAYSBK010000138.1, read on the forward strand.
CTTCGTCGTCCTCGCGGCCATCGTCCTGCTCGGCGAGGTGCTGATCTGGGCCTTCTACGCCTTCGTCGAAACACGCACCGGCCCCCGCCTCGGGCTGGCCCTGTGCGGCATTATGCTGCCGTATATGATACTGGTCTGCCTGGTGGCCATACTCGGCGGAATCCTCAATGTCCACCGCCACTTCGCCGCACCTGCCGCCGCCCCGCTCATCCTCAACGTCTTCATTATCGCGGCACTGATACTCACCGGTCGGGTCCTCCATCTCGACCCTCGCAGACAGGTCTTCTTCGTCGCCGCAGCAGTACTGGCCGCAGGACTCGTCCAGATAGCCGCCCAGTGGCCGTTCCTCCGCGCAGCCGGCGTCCGCCTTCGGCCCGCCTGGCAGCTCACCCTGCCGTCCTTCCGGAAGGTCCTGCTATTGATGGGCCCGATGGTGGTCGGCCTGACCGTTACACAGTTGAACACCCTCGCAGACGACATCATCGCCCTGTGCTTTATGAACGAACAGGGCAGACCCCTCGGCTACGGGGCGCCTTCACACCTCTACTATGCACAGCGGCTCTACCAGTTTCCACTCGGTGTCCTCGGCATATCCCTGGCAACCGCAATCTTCCCCGTAATGAGCACCGACGCCGCAAGAAAAGACTTCCAGGCCCTGGCAGCAACCATCGCACGTGGGCTCAAGACCGCCTTCTTCGTCGCCCTGCCCGCCACCGCAGGAATCTGCCTGGTCGCCCGCCCCTTGATTGCCGCCATATTCCAGCACGGCCGGTTCGAAAGCCGCCACACCCCAACGGTGGCCCTGACGCTGTCGCTCTATGCCCTTGGCCTGTGCGGATATTTCTCTCAGCAAATCGCCACCAGGGCCTTCTACTCCATCCAGGAACCACGCGTCCCCGTCCGAAGCGCCGTCATAGCCGTGCTGGTCAACGTATGCCTGAATCTCGTGCTGATATGGGTTCTCGGCACGGCCGGCTTGGCGCTTTCCACCGCCCTGTGCTCATACCTGCAGGTCGCCATCCTCTGCTCGGCCCTTCGCAAACGCATCGGCACCGCCGTCACCGAAGGATTTCTCCCTCTCGCCCTCAAGGTCCTCGCCGCCACCGCGCTGATGTCCGCCGTCGCAGCGGCCATCATCTACCTGATGCGGGACATTGGCTCCACTCGCGCGGCGGACATCCTGCGACTGGCCGCAATCGTACCCGCCTCCACCGTATTCTACATCCTGGCCGCAAGGCTGTTGCGCATCGAATCCCTCGCCGTGCTGACCCGTCCCGGCCGCAACCGGTAATCCCCACACGATAACGCCCAGCGAAGCGTCCGGCCTGAGGCTCACCAGGCCTCTGCTTTCCCCGCCGCGCACAGGTCCGTCGCATTCGCGCAAGACAAAGCCGATTTCCCCGGCCGCCGTGCACCAACCCCGTGCCGGGCCGCGGCAGCGGGTCTTGTTATTGGGCGGGCCGTCGATTAAGGTTATGCCGATATGGACCTGTTGCTTTTTCTGCTCAGCGCGTTTGTCATCTCGTTTTCCGGTGCGATGCAGCCGGGACCCGTCACCGCAACCGCACTGGCTATGGGTGCACGCAACCGCCACGCCGGATTGCTGCTGGCAGTCGGCCACGCGGTCATCGAGGTGCCGGTGATGGTCGCGATAGTGCTGGGGATGGGCCGTTTGTTCGAGCTTATCCACGTTCAAATTGCGATCGGCCTGGCCGGCGGCGTGTTCCTGCTGATTATGTCAATCCAAATGCTGGCAACCGCCGCAGCCCACACCGAGCCAACCCAGAAAGCCCTCGACCGCAGGCCTCTGCTGGCCGGAGTCGTCCTGTCGGCCACCAATCCATACTTCCTGATCTGGTGGGCCACGGTCGGCCTTGCCTTGGCAAGCCGCGCAGTACGCTGGGGAATATGGGCCTTTGCGCTTTTTGCCGTCGTCCACTGGTCGGTGGACCTGGGCTGGCTTGAGCTTCTGTCCTGGGCCGCCTATAAGGGCACCGCCGTATTTGGTCCACGAAGCCGGCGAATCGTCCTCCGCGTTTGTGCCGTTGTATTGCTGGGCTTCGGGGTGTTCTTTCTGGTCGATGCGGTACTGAAGCTGCGCGGGCCTCTTGCGAAAAACGCCCGTCCGCGGCCGGCGGAATTATCCGGATTGCCGGTATCTAAAACGGATTTGTCGGCATCATATCCCAGGCCTTTACAGACCTTACCTCGACCGCTCCTCCGGACGAGAAAAGCACCACGCCGGTGCTGTCGTCCAGCGTGGGATATATCCGGCGCATCACCGCCTGCCGCTTGTTGGCGAATACCTCCACCACTGATTTGTCCACGAATACCCGCAGCTTCAGCGGCTCACCCGGCTCAAGCTCGAACGGCCCCGCCTCGACGGACTTAGGCCCTTCACCAAGACTGGAGTTCTCGGTGTCGATGCCCAGCTTCTTCTTCTCCGCATCATAGAAAACGGTCGTGTATTCCCGCCCATCCGCCGACACGCAGACTTTGACGCCGAAACGCTTCGCACTGTACCCAACCATCTCCAGCGACAGTTCAATGCTGTCACCCGAAACATCCGCCAGCGGCAGTTCCGAATCCGGCTTGACCATCAGGTTGCTCACGCTTCGCCCGTTGTACCGCAGAAGCTCAAGCTCCTTCGGCGGCCACATCCGAAGCATACCATCCTCGCCCAGCCACAGAACACGCGGCAGGCTGAACGTGCCCGACCAGCCGCTCGCCCGCCTCGTTTCCTTCTTTCGGCCGTCGAATATCCACGCCCACATTATCCGCCGGCCCTTGTCGTCCAGAAGACTCTCCGGCGCGAAATAACTGTTATCGACCCAGCTCATCTGCGCGTGGTATTCGGGATAAAATTGCTCGTTTTTCCACTGGCCCAGGTAATACCGACAGCCCAGCCTGTGGCTGATGCACAAAAGCATATACTTATCGCCCAGCCTGAAAAAGTCCGCACAGGATACGTCCTCGTTGATGTCCACGCCCTCGACGCCGTGCGCCAGCAAATCGCCGACGTACTTCCATTCGCCCTCGAGGCTGTCGCACTTGGCGATTGCGGGTCTTTTGCCGCCGAAAATCGCATAGTAAGTGTCGCCTTCGAGCCAGCCGTACGGGTCCCACGAGCGGTATTTTCCGTGATGCGGGTCGCCGGGGGCGGTCCTGGGCGTGATGAGTTCCAGCTTCTTCCAGTAGTTCAGTTCATCGTCGAGCGCCACCGCCATCGTGTTGCCGTGCCGCTGCTGGTCGTGGTAGCACATCGTGGGTACGCCGTCTTTATTGATGAAGCAGTTTCCGCTGAACATCCCGCCGAGCAATCCCGTCGGATGAAAACGCCAGTGCACAAGGTCGGTGCTGGAGATGTGCCCCCAGCAGTGGCCTTCTTCGTTCTGGAATATGTAGAACAGGTGATACCGCCCTTTCCAGAAGATCGCGCCGTTGACGTCGAACGGCCCGCACAAGCCCTCCGGCGTGACGAAATGGTAGCCCGGCCGATACCGGTCACGCAGCAGCTTCTCCCGAAGCGCGCGAGCGGCTTTAATCATATTGTTGATATCCTCCTGCGCGGCTATGCCCGGCAAGCCCGGCCCCGCCGTAATAATCACCACCGCAGCCAGCAAAACCACTTTCCTGAGAACCTGTCCTCTCATTTGACCACCTTGATTAACCAGACGATTACTCTTCAATCCAGCCGACACGCCACCCATACTACCCGCCCAAACCACCCCCAGTCCAGCCCTTTATCCCGCTAACCGCTATGTCCGCGAATTTCGCCTCGATCCCTCCGGACATTTGCCTCCGGCGCCCGTTAACGGTACGCAGAGAATACTGGCCGAAGAAAATACCGGGGGGCTTGAAGCCGCAGAGGCGACCTGCTATTTTGGAGTATCGGTTCTTACGAAGTCATCGCGGGCGAAAGGTTCCGGAGCTATGGAAAACTCGTGAAAATGCGGCAATCGGC
>CAYSBK010000139.1:0-6779 GCA_964429265.1 uncultured Pirellulales bacterium
ATGGCTCTACGAGGCTACTGATGGCAGCCCTGATATGCTCCGGCAGCTTCGGCCAAGCGGCTGCTATTTGCTGCAGGTCCTCCGGGAAATGGTCGCCCGGTTTTGGGCCATTTTTCGATTTCGTTTGTAAGCTGGTTTGTAAGCGCTTCTTGTCGGGCGTCGTAACTTGTTGTCTGGCCGAGACTTGCGACTTGCGGGCGACGGTCTTGAAAACCGTTGGGCCGAAAGGCCCCGGGGGTTCGAATCCCTCCTGCTCCGTTGTGCAATCGGGTGCCGTTTGATCCAAATTGCTTCCTAATGTCCCGCTCGACAAAGACTTACAACTCCCCGCCTTTCCAGTAGATTCAAAGGAAAGCGTCTGCCGCCTCCGGTAAAGATAGCGGCCCGTCGCAGAAGGTCAGTCAAGGAATTAATCGGAAGCGTCTCTTACAGCCTTTTCGCCGCACAACAAGTGGCTAAACCACACAAAGACAGTGAGGCTTTTTCACCATCCCCGCCCGAAACGCGTAATGGCCTGTAACTGTCGGCCGTTGACTGCGGCGGCGTCGGCGGCTATGCTACCAGTTGAGCACCAGTTTGCTTGGTGAGTTGTCGACCGATTTACGTGGCTTGGCGTTTATTTGGAGACCTGCTGATGTTGAAAAGAACGCACAACTGCGGGCAGTTGCGACTTCAGGATGCCGGCAGAAAAGCGGTCCTTGCCGGGTGGGTGCACGCCTGGCGCGACCACGGCAATCTCATTTTCATCGACCTGCGCGACCGCGAAGGCATAACGCAGTTGGTCTTCAACGCCGATACCCACCCCGAGTTGCACAAGATTTCCGAGGCGATTCGGTGCGAGTGGGTCGTAGCGGCGGCCGGGACGGTTCAACCTCGGGACACGGCCAATCCGAAGCTGCCGACGGGCGAAGTCGAACTGGCCGTCGAGCAGCTGGAAATCCTCAGCAAATCCAGGACGCCGCCGTTTGAGCTGCTTGAAGCCGACAAGGCCGGCGAGGAGCTTCGGCTGACCAACCGGTTTATTGACCTGCGTCGTGCGGAAATGCTTGAGAAGCTGCGAATCCGTCACCGGGTCACCAAGGTCACCCGCGACTATTTCGACCAACTGGGCTTCTGGGAGGTCGAGACGCCTATGCTGGCCAAGAGCACACCCGAAGGTGCGAGGGACTTTCTGGTTCCGAGCCGGCTGCACCGGAATTGCTTTTACGCGCTGCCGCAGTCGCCCCAGCTTTTCAAGCAGATTCTTATGGTAAGCGGCATCGAGAGATACTTTCAAATCGTGCGGTGCTTTCGCGACGAAGACCCGCGTGCGGACCGGCAGGCCGAGTTCACGCAGATAGACGTCGAGATGAGCTTCGTCGAAAGCGCCGACGTGATGACCGTGAACGAAAATCTCATCGCCAGGATTTGGAAGCAGGTTCTCGACGTTGACGTGCCGACGCCGCTTCCGAGGATGTCCTATGAACAGGCGATGCACGACTACGGCACGGACCGCCCCGACGTCCGCTTCGATATGAAGTTGAAAGACGTCACCGACATCGCAGGGCAATCGAGTTTCAGGGTCTTTACCTCCGTTATCGACCAGGGTGGCGTGGTCAAAGGTATCTGCGCCCCCTCGGCACAAAAGTACACGCGAGGCGACATCGAAAAAACGCTTACGGCCTTCGTGGCCGACTACGGCGCAAAGGGGCTGGTATGGTTCAAAACCGCCGTGGAGAACGGCAAGACGACGCTGGCAGGCCCGGCTGCCAAGTTTTTCAGCCCGCAGCAGACACAGCAACTCATCGAGCGGTTCGGCGCCGGCGCCGACAACCTGATCCTGCTTATCGCCGGCGACGAGGCGACCGTCAACAAGTCACTTGCGCCGCTGCGGTGCAGGGTGGCAAAGGACCTCGGGCTGTATGAGTTGGGCAGCTTTGCGTTCGTGTGGGTGGTGGATTTTCCGCTTGTGGAATGGAACGAGGATGAGCAGCGCTACGATTCGCTGCACCATCCGTTCACGGCCCCGGTGACCGAGGACATAGAAAAGCTCGACGCGGACCCCTCTGCCGTGCGGTCACAGGCCTACGACCTGGTGGTAAACGGCAGTGAAATCGGCGGAGGCAGCATCCGTATTCACGACCCGGACCTGCAGCGAAAGATTTTCAGACTGCTGAACATCTCCGACAAGCAGGCTGAGCAGCGCTTCGGCTTCTTCCTGCGGGCGCTGGAGTACGGGGCGCCGCCTCACGGTGGTATTGCGTTCGGCCTGGACAGGATAGTGATGCTGCTTACCGGAACCGACAACATCCGTGACGTAATCGCGTTTCCAAAAACGCTGCAGGGTAAATGCCTTCTCACGGGCGCCCCAAGCGAGGTTGACCAGGCCCAGCTCGACGAGTTGAACCTGCGTACACAGAAGCACTCGCACAACCCGCCGGGGCAATAACCTCCCCGTGCAGGCAAGCTTTCAGGACGGCCGGCCTATGCGAATAAACGTGAAACCTTTGTTGTTAAAGGGATTGCGGGCTTTGCGGCTGTGGCCGTTGTCGCTGGCTGAAAAGTGCCGCATCACTTTCGGTGCGGCGGTGATATTCATACTGGCACTGGGGCTGCTGTTGCCTTACGTCTGGATGAGCCAGCTGACCAAGAAGCTTGCACTCGGCGCCGGCCAGGCCAGGGCCGAGGCCCTGCTGCTGCGGCACTTCCGGCTCGAACCTGCGGCCCCGGCCGGTCCCGCGCCGCTGTCGGACAGCGGAGCCGTGCTCGATGTGAACGACCGCCGAATGTGGTGGCTGCCGCTCGGGCGGGAAGGGCAGCAGCCTGCGATACCGGCGGAGCTTGGCGACCGCTGCGGGGAGATTATAGAGGCATTGAAGAAGGACCCGGACAGGCAGGACGCCGTGGTCTTCGGCAGAAGCGGCGAAGTGTTCGCCAGCACGTACGTTCGCCTGTTCAGGGCGAACGACAACTGCATCAGTTGCCACAATCCGCAGGGCTCTGCCGCGGCTTTCAGCCGCGGCGAGCCGGTCGGGGTGTTCATAGTCGAAAGGCCCGCCGCGGAGATAAGCAAGATACTGCTTATGAACCGCATCTGGGTTATCGTGGCGGGATTGATAGCCGGCGTTGGTGCCATCGTGGCCTTCTATATGATAACCCAGAGGGTTATACTTCGGCCGGTACGCCAACTGAGAGGGCTGGCAAACAACGTCGCCGAGGGCAACCTCGACATAAGAAGCTCAATAAGAACCGGAGATGAGTACCAGAAGCTGGCCGAAGCCTTCAACCATATGCTCGACAGCCTTGAGGCGGCCCAGAAGAGGTTGCGCCAGGCCAACAGGCAACTCGACGAAAAGATCGCTGAGCTGTCGGAGCGAAACATTGAGCTTTTCAAGGCGAACAAGGTAAAGGGGGAGTTCCTGGCCAACATTTCGCACGAGTTCAGGACCCCGCTGAACGCGATACTCGGATTCGCCGAAATTATGCGCGAAAAGCCCGGCTCGCTGACAAAGGAGAAGATCAGCCGATACGCCGACAATATCATCACCAGCGGCAACCGTTTGCTCAATATGATAAACGACCTGCTGAACGTTGCGAAGGCCGAGGCCGGCAAAGTGGAACTCCGTATCGAGCAAACCCATCTCGGCGAGCTGTGCAGGCGCGTGGTGGGGCACTTCTCCGCGCTGACCAAGCGCAAGAAAATCAAGGTCCGACTGACCGTTGCGGAGAACCTGCCGATGCTGACCACCGACGTGGGAAAGGTTGAGCAGATTCTGTACAATTTTCTCAGTAATGCGATAAAGTTCACGCCCGAGCGGGGCCGCATCGAAATCCGTGCCCAAATGCGTGACGAAAAGACGGTCAGGATCTCGGTAACGGACACCGGCTGCGGCATCGCCGAGGCGGACCAGGAAAAGATATTCGAGAAGTTTCGCCAGGCGGACGGCTCGATTACCCGCCAGACACCGGGAACCGGCCTGGGCCTGGCCATCAGCAAGGAGCTTGCGACCCTGCTGGCGGGAACCATCGGGCTTCAGAGCGAACCAGGGAAAGGCTCAACGTTCTGGCTGGACATCCCCGTGGTCCTGGTCACGGAACAGAGCAAGACAGCGTAACCTTACCGGCACGCAGGGCCGTTACCGGACGATGCCCCCCGCTGATCGATTCACGATGTGTCGGCGTAATCTCTTCGTTTGCAGCGATGCTGCTGCGTCATCAACCACCACCCCGCCCGGCCCTGAAGTGCCGGCCGGATGCCGATTTATCGCACCGTCGCAACCACGTCTGCACACCGGCCGCAGGAAACCGACCTGTTTGTCCCGATTGTGGTGGTCGAGCTTCTTTCCACGGCCCCCGTGCTAAACCCTTGGCCGTAAGATGACGATTACCATATGCGCACCTTTTGGCAGCGACCACAACAGACCTTGAGGATGTGGTGTGATAGCAATGAAAGCGAAACCGTATATATGCGTGCGTACTTCGTCCCCGTGGCAGGATGTTGCCGGACCGGCCGCGCATATCAACCCCACGTATTCGGATACACCGGCTCTTGCCGGCCGATAGTGTGCCGACTGACGCGCAACCGCGCCTGGTGCCGCACTACAAAGTGAGCGACAAAGTGGAGAACTGGAAAACTTTACTGGTGGGCAGGCTCGTTGTGGCAACGGTGCTCGGCTGTGCGGTGGCGGCGGCATTCGTCATTTTCGTGGAATACAACCCGGGCGAGATTTTCGCGCCCGCAAGCGCCGGCGCCGCGGATGGTTTTTCCTCGGATGCTGTTATAACCACGTCGAGATGCGAGCTTCAGGGCTGTTCAGGTGCTGCCGAACCGGATGTTTTCGGCGCCGTCGGATTTGTTTCACAGCCGTCGGCAGCGATACCTCTTATAGCAGAAGCACTGCATGGGCCGTGGGCCGATGCTGACCGGTACGACCTGGCCATCGGCGAAATGATATATCCCCTCCCGACCACCGGACTATTACCGCAAGAGCTGCTTCCACCCGGACCATATGATGTCACGATCACGCCCGAAACGTTTATGGGCGAACCAAACCGCGGGGGACTCGTTGAGCCACCCACTGCGGCCGTGCCGCCTGTAGAAGAAGCTGCGGCAAACCAGCCGACACAGCCATCGGTAATTGTGAAAGCACCCCTGGCATATCTCAAGACAATTCTCACCCACGCCGTCATCAAAGCTTGGTCGGATGACCGCCGGACTCGGGGCCTGAGATTTACCGCCATCAGCGAGATGCCGGAGGCTCAAAAGGTAGGGTTGGTGGAAGGCGACGTTATCGTCGCAGTCAACGGCCAAAAGCTCACCAGCAAACAGAAGGCCTACCAGGTCTTTATGGAGGCCCGCTCGCTGCCTCGGATAAACATCGAGCTGCTCAGAGACGGCAGCCCCAGGCATTTCGTATTCATACCGAATTGACCCCCCGCATCACCTGCCGCAAACCCGGATGTTGACTCGCAAGCACTGCCTGCCTATCATACTGCCGGCTCGCAGCAAGCCGTGCATAATCCGGGCAGACTGCAGGAATCGTTTATGGCAGACCAGAAAAGCCGGCTTTACCAGCAGAGACTGAAGCGCTATGTCACCGCTATGCGCAACGGCAAGCCGGATCGTGTCCCCATACGCCCCTTTGTTGCCGAGTTTACCGCCGCCTACGCCGGCTACACCTGCCAGCAGGTCACCCACGACTACGAGCTGGCATTCGCGGCCGTACGCAAATGTGCCTCCGACTTCGACTGGGATGCCGTCGTGCCGAATATGGTATATGTCTGGACCGGCCTTACACAGGCGCTGGGCCTGAAATACTACGCAACGCCGGGCGTTGAAATCGGTCCGGACGTGGGTTTTCAGTACCTCGAACCGAGCGAAGACTCGGCCTTTATGAAGCCCGAAGAGTACGATGCCCTCATCGAGGACCCCACCGGTTTTCTTTTTAACGTCTGGCTTCCGCGTGTTTCGAGTGATGCCTGCCCGCCGGGTGAACCTGCTTCGTACCGAGGCAACCTCGCCCTGCTCAAAAGCGGCATGGCGATGCTGCAGTACTTCAACTCGTTCGCACGCCAGAACAAGCTGCTTCGGGAAGAATGTGGAACCGTCTCCGCCATATCGGGCATCCTCAAGGCCCCGCTGGACATCCTGGCCGACAAGCTGCGCGGCTACCTGGGCCTGTGCACCGACTTGATCGAACGCCCGGACAAGGTCCTGGCCGCCTGCGAGGCGCTTATGCCCCACCTGCTGCACGTCGCGCTTGCAGGAGCCGACCCCGATAAGAACGTGCCCGTGGCCATCTGGATGCACCGAGGCTGTGTGCCTTTCGTCAGCCCGGAGCACTTTCGCAACATCTACTGGCCGACGCTCAAGCCCATCATCCGGCAAATATGGGCGAAAGGCCACCAGGTCCTGTTCTACGCCGAGGGCAACTGGGACGCGCACCTGGAATCTTTCGCGGAGCTTGAGGAAGGCTCGATAATCTTTCACGCCGACCGCACCGACATCTTTCGCGCGCACAAGGTTCTCGGCCGTAAGTTCTGCATCAGCGGCGGCCTGCCCAATCTCCTGCTGGCAAAGGGAACGCCGCAGGAGGTCCGTGACTACTGCAAGAAGATAATCGACGGCGTCGCCCGTGACGGCGGGTATATTATGGATGCTTCCGCGATAATCCAGAACGACGCCACCGTCGAAAACGTCAGGGCGATGACCGAGTTTACACGCCGCTACGGCGTATACTGAGTCTCGTGCAGGTTTCGGAGATTATTATGAAGCAATCTGCCGGCAAGCCGGATACAAA